>JAZQTR010000256.1:0-22505 GCA_045630865.1 Victivallaceae bacterium | reverse complement strand
CTGTTGAACTGAACACGGTATCCGGTGTTGACCTGGATCTCGCCCTTGTCATCGACCCACGGAATCTGGAAAATGATCGTGCGCTCGGGAATGACCATGCGCTCGAGGATCTTGTTCTTCTCATACTTCGGCTGTGCCTCGAGAAGTTTTGAAAGCGTGGAAAGTACTTCAGTAGCACTCTGGATGAACTCCTTCTCGGAGCCGTTGGTCTTGGTGAGTCCGTTCAGAACTCTCTCTACATAACTGCTCATAACTTGTGCCTTTCAAGCTGTTGGGTGCGGCGCGCGCATTTTATCCCAAAATTGCGGCACGCCGATTAAACTTTAAATTATCATATAAATTAGCACTTTTTTCCGTTTTTTTCAAGAAGATCCGGATTTTTTTTGCTGTAAAATCACTATTCCGAAGCTGCTGCCGGAGTTTCAGAAAATCAGCGGTTCTGCTGTCACTTGAGCTTGATGCTGTCCCATGAAGCCTGCAGTTTTGAGGCGGCGGATTTTATATTGGTGCGCAGTTCAGGAGAGAATGCGGCGATGCGCGACTCCTGAAGCAGCAGGAAAAACTCCGCCAGCTGGGGATTCCGGGCGGGATCGTTTTTCTCTGTCACCAGATGGAACTTTTCGATGAAAGGAGCGATGTTTTCAGCCTTTTGCTCATCTTTGGCACATCCGCCGCCTCCGGCACGCTCAAGCCTGACACCGAGGGCGCGCAGATAGCGTGGATACTGGACGAATGCTTCCGGAAACTCAAGGAATCCCGGACGGCAGAGATACTGCAGCTGGCGCAGAGCATCGCTGTAACAGAAACTCTGGCGGGGAAGTGATTTGATGGTGCTTTTCAGCTTGTCTATGACTTTGGCCTGATTTTCCAGCTCAAGCGCAAGACGTGTCATATTGCCGCCGATTTCCGGAGTCGCCGCTTTGACCGCAAGCTCGAATGCCGATGCACTTCTTATATCGTCAGGTTCGACCTCAAGACTTGCGAGTATGGCAGCGTCGAGCAGGGCATCCGCAGGATTTTTTGTGTTGAGAAAAAGCGTGAGCTTGGCTTCGTTGGAAAAACGGGTCTTTTTTATCCAGTAGGCACACTCATCCTTGAGTTTTGATCTTATCAACTTCAAAATCGCGTCGCGGTGGCTGCAAACACTGTCAAGCCGGTTGAGAAACACCGCACTGGAAACCTTGCCGTTTTCTATACAGAGTGCCGGATATCCTTTGCGGTTCGGGGTGTTGGGAATAGTCACCTCATCCTCAAGCACTCCGTCGCAGGGCCAGGTGCCGTCGGCGGAAATGCTCTGCTTCACTCCGCACTTTTCGCTGATACTGCCTGCCAGACGGCTGCTGATGCGGCTGCGGTCGGGAAATCCGCGGTGGACAGCCTTGATTCTGCCATCTGTTCCGGCAACGGCGACTTTCATAGTCAGAAATTCCGGATACTCCAACTGATCGAATACGGAAGCCGAAAGGTTGACGCCGTATCCGCTCTGCAGATACTCTATCAGTGCATCCTCAATGCTCTGGGTGGTGATGATCATGCCGCTCCGGATTTTTGAACAGAAATCATCTACGGCACTCTGCACCGGAGATATTTCACGCCGTATATTTTTCGGCAGACTTTTCAGCATGAATTCCACTTTGCGCGGCAGCCATCCGGGAACAAGGTAATCCGGCAGGTGGGGATTGTGCAGACTCAACTCATCTTCGCTGATAATGGCGGTGATTCCGTCGTTTTCATCACCGGGGGCGAAAACATACTGCAAACGCGCCTGAAGTTTTCCGGTACGGATGGAGTCGGGGAAAGCATCGAGCATTTCCAATACGTCGTCGTAGTAGACAAAATCAGACGGATCAAAAGAGTAATCGCTTCTGCTGCAGCGGAAATCCTCTTTGATATCGTGGAGAGATGCCATATTTTCCGGAAGTGTGCGGCAGAGTGTTCTGTAGAGCGCGTTTTCATCAACGATGCTTTCCGGCCGCCGCATTTTCAACTCAAGAGAGCGGAGCAGTTCGACATCATCCAGCAATCTTTTCAGCCACGGAGCTGCTTTGCGGCTGACTTTTCCGGCGCAGATGCCGTCGCGCAGAAAGACTTCGCGGGCTTGCGCCATATCGATTTTGGAGTAGTGGACATTCCGCCCGGGAACAACGGTGATACTGCCGAAAGATATCCTCTCTCTGGCATAGACAAAGCCCGAGTTTTCATCGTATCGGACATCGCTGTAGCTTGCTTTGCACAAATGCGGAGCAACCTCCGGCAGAACTCCTGCATCGATTCCGGCACAGAGTCTGCCGTATCTGGCGCGGGTTTCCATCAGGGTAAAGTAGAGCAGCTGCGGATGCGGCTTTTTGAGTTTGGCAAGTCCGGAACCGGGAAATACAGAAAATGCCCGTCCGGCAGAGTCACGGTAGAGCCGTTCATTTCTGTCGTACTCCGCCAGATGACGCGGGATACCGGAAAGTATCGCCTTGTGCAGAGCTGCAGAGTTTCTGACGGTTTCAGCAGCGTCTTCAGGAAGCGTGCCGTTGAGAGCTTCGGCAAGTTCGGAAGCAAGACTTTTCCACTCGCGCATACGGGAAAAATTGAGGTAATTCTGTTTGCAGAACGCCCGCAGTCTCGTGTTGGAAAATCCCTGATTGAACGCCGCATAGTAGAGCTTGATGATGCCGAGAAAATCCGACTCCTCGGAGTCAAATCTCTTGTGGGCGGCATCGGCATCTTTGGGGCGGTCAAAAGGTCTTTCTCTCGGGTCTGACAGACTTAAGAATGAGGCGACAGCCAGCATTTCCGGCAGGCAGTTGTATTTTTTTGAAGCCAGCAGCATACTTCCGATGTGCGGGTCGACCGGCAGAGCCGCAAGGCGCGCTCCGTCTCGGGTGAGCTGACGCTGTCCGGGATTTTCTGACGTCACCGCATGCAGATCGGTCAGGGTGCGGACACCTTCGCGTATCAGCGCAGGGCTGGGCGGATCAAGCAGGGGAAACTCCTCAATCGGCGGCAGGCGCAGAGCCGCCATCTGCAAAATCACTCCTGACAGAGCAGTCCGCTGAATCTCCGGAGCGGTGTATGGCGGAGCGGAGGCAAGATCGCTTTCTGAGTAGAGCCTGACGCAGACACCGTCTCTGACACGTCCGCATCTGCCGCGCCGCTGGCGTGCGCTCGCCTGTGATACCCGCTCGACTCTCAACTCCTGAATACCGCTGCGGGGATTGAAACGGCTCAACCGGACAAGTCCGGAGTCAATGACAAAATGGATGCCCGGAATAGTTACCGAAGTTTCCGCCACGTTGGTCGAGAGGATGATCCTGCGCCGCGGGGAGTGTTTGAACACTTTGGACTGCTCTGAAGCACTCAAGCGTCCGAAGAGCGGAAGAATGTCGGTCGCCGGATATTTTTTGCCTGAAAGATATTCACAGCACTCTCTTATTTCGCGCTCTCCCGGCAGAAAGACCAGTGTGTCGCCGCGCGGATCAAGATCGCCGAGAAAATCCACTGCTCTTGCGATATTTTCGTTGAGTTCCTCATCCTCCTCCGGCGGCAGATAGAGATCTTCGATGGGGAACAATCCGCCCGGTATCTCTATTACGGGAGCATTGTTGAAAAACTCTGATATCCTGCCTGATTCCAGTGTGGCGGATGATATGATGATCCTGATATTTCTTCTGCGGTTGACCAGTTTCTTCATATACCCCAGCAGAAAATCAATGTTGAGACTGCGCTCGTGTACCTCATCGAGGATAAGGCAGTCATACTGCAGCAGGTCAGGATCGTTGCGGGTTTCGGCAAGCAGAATACCGTCTGTCATAAACTTGACGCTCGTGGAGTCACCTGTCCTGTCATCGAAGCGTATCTGGTAGCCGACCTCTCTGCCGATGGTGCTGTGGGTTTCTCCGGCGAAACGCTCTGCCAGAGCGGTGGCTGCGAGGCGGCGGGGCTGGGTACAGCCGATACGTCCGGATCTGCCGCAGCCGCACTCGATGGCGATTTTGGGCAGCTGGGTGGTTTTTCCGGAGCCGGTGGCTCCGCAGACGATGACCACCTGATTGTCACGGATGGCGGAACGCAGTTCATCGAGCATTCCGGTGATCGGCAGTTTGGGCGGATACTCTATGTGCAGACGCTCGGTGAAGCGGTGAAGAGAGAGTTTTTCCGCACTTTCCAGCGCGGCGAGGAACTCCCTGATAAATTCGGCGTTGCGGGTCTGGCGGTTTTGCTGGATCAGCTGCCGCACTTTGACGTAGCGCACTTTGAGGCGTTTGCGGTCGGAGTCGCGCAGTCTGCTCCAGACATTTTCAAGCTGTTGAAGGGCATCCATAAAAAGTAATCAACTCCACTTGAAGAGAAGCAGGAAGACTCCGGCAAGGATCATCGCAAGCGCAGCGGCTTTGCTCTTGAGCCGTTTGTCACGGAAACACCACGCTCCGAAAGAGAAACTCACGATACATCCGGAGCGGCGGATGAGTGAGAGCAGACTGATTTTAACGTCCGGCACAGTAAGGGCGTAAAAGTAGAGAAAATCAGCTGCCGAGAGCAGAATTCCGGTGAGTATGATGCTCCATTTCCAGACGAATGGAATACCTGAAGAGAAGCACTTTTTCCGTATGAGAAAGGCGGTTCCGAGGATGACTGCAAGATCGAAAGAAAAGTGAAACTGCAGAGGCGCGAAAGGTATTCCGAGACGGTTGAGCAGAAATTTATCGTACAATGCGCTTGCCGCACCGAGGAGAGTTCCGGCAAATATCAGGATCATACCCTTGTGTTTGAGGGAAAATCCCTCGAGTTTACCGATGACGGCAAAAGCGTAGCAGCCGCCGAAAATAAGGATCATTCCAGCCCCCTGAATAAGCGTGGGAACTTCGTTGTAGAGAATGAGACTGCCGAAAAATGTCCAGAGCGGCGCGCTGGCCCGGACTGGGCTTGCTATACTTATAGGCAGATCGCGCATGGCGTAATAGACGCACACCCAGCTGGCGGAAACCAGAAGCGATTTGAGCAGTATGAGCAGAAGCTGTAAGCCCGAAAGAGAAAATACAGCGGCAAAATTTCCGGTGCACACCGTGAATCCGAGGACAGCCGCACAACCTGATGCCGTCGAGAGAAACAACACCGGCATCACCGAATTTCCGCTTACCGCGTGCTTTTTGGCAATATCATAGACGCCCAGCACCGCCGCGGAGAGCAGGATGGGTAAAAACCACTCCGGAACGGAAAAAATCATTTTGTTTCAGAAGTTTTTGCAGAATTGAGTTTGATGAACTGCGCTTTCATTATTCTGCGGTAGGTGTTGACGCTTTGAGTGTGACTGCGGTTGCGGACGTTTCCGTAATTGCCTTCGATATCACGGTTGAGCTGCTGCCAGCTTGATGACGCGCTGTCATAGTCGAAAGCGGTGGAAAATCCGTCACTCTGGCGTGTGGCAACGGGAACGACCTGATGTCCGGTGACCAGAACGATGTCGGCTCCGCACTTTTTGGCCTCTGCGGTAAGTTTTTCCAGCATTTTTTCGCGGGGAACATCCTGACTGTTGCCGGAAACAGTTGCATTTCCGAGAACAGTGTAATCTTTGCACGGTATGGCGGCAGAATCAGTACACACCTTTACGCTCGAAGTCGGCTCCGGCAGTTTCTCGCCGACATAATCATATGAAACGCATCCTGAAAGCAGCAGGATACAGCAGAACGAAAGCAATATATTTTTCATGATCCGGTACTCCAGAGCGGCGCTCGGAAAACACCGCTGAATTTTTTGTTGAAAAAACATCTGTCAGGTGTTTAATTTAGACTCTCTCTCAATGTTTTTCAAATTTGGAGATTGATTTTAATGCAAAAGAGTGTTATTTTATAACGTGTATTGTATCTTAAACTCTAAAAATGGAGAATTGTCATTATGTTGGAAATGAAGGGCGTCTATACCGCGCTGGTGACTCCGCTTGCCGGCGGCAAGGTTGACTATGAGGCTCTGCGCCGTCTGGTCGAGGCCCAGGTTGCTGGCGGTGTCGCCGGACTTATTCCGGTGGGTACAACAGGTGAGTCCCCCACGCTCGATTGCGAGGAGCACCTTAAAGTCATCGAAAAAGTCATCGAGTTTTCCGGCAAAAAATGCCAGATCATCGCCGGAACCGGTGCCAACTGCACCGAAGAGGCTATCAAACTCACCCGCGAAGCCAAGGCTATGGGGGCAGATGCCTGTTTGCAGGTTACTCCCTACTATAACAAACCGACCCAGGAGGGACTTTACCGTCACTTCTCAACTGTCGCAGATAAAGTCGGACTTCCTGTCGTTCTCTACAATGTTCCCGGACGTGCCGGTGTGCCGATCGCTGTCGACACCATTGCCCGTCTTGCTGACAACCCTGCGATCGTCGCCGTTAAAGAGGCCGGCGGCAGCGTTGACCGTGTTTCCGATATCCTCGACCGCTGCGATATCACCGTGTTGAGCGGCGATGACAGTCTGACCCTGCCGATGATGTCGGTCGGAGCCAAGGGTATCATCAGTGTAGCCTCCAATATCATCCCTGCTGAACTCACCGAAATGGTCAACCTCGCGCTGGATGGAAACTTCAAGGCGGCGCGTGAGATCCACGCCAAATACTACCGTCTCTTTGTCAATCTCTTTATTGAGAGCAATCCGATTCCGGTGAAAGCCGCGATGGAAATGACCGGATTCGGCAAAGCCGAGTATCGTCTGCCGCTGTGCGAAATTTCCGCAAAGAACGCAGAGATCCTCAAGGAGACTCTGGTGGGCTGCGGAATCATCTGACAAAATATTTCATCCGCCTGCCGGGAGATGAGTTTCCGGAAAGTGTGGTAAATAAAAAAAGTGTTGATGGAAAAACATCAACACTTTTTGTTTGCTCAAATTACGGAAAAAGATGGGTTATTTGACGTCTTTTTCCAATTTGATATCGCTGATTTCATAGACGGTTCCGTCAGGAGATTTGCCCAGTCCGAGGTAGATCACGCGGACGTATTTTCCGGTGTAGCTCTTGGGAATGACAAATTCGATGTCAATATCTTCGACTTCGTTGGCTACCAGATCGACGAACTCACTCTTGAATGATTTCCAGGGAGCCTGCGCCATCGCTGCTGACGCCCAGATGCGCACATCTTTATTGGATTTGATGTTGAAAGAGATTTCGTACTTGACATCACGCTCCAGTTCTTTGGTGTAGAGCAGGAGTCCCTGCGCTCCGGCGGTGAAACCCTGCTTGCCCTGGGTGATGTTTTTGTCGATGGTGATCTTCATTGATTTGCCGGTGAATTCGGCTTTGCCTTCCATTCCCTTTGCCAGCCAGACGCCTGAACCGGGAAGTTTTTTGGAAAGATCAGGTTTCCAGACCAGAACATCATCAGCGGAGAGGCAGAACACTGCCAAAGCCGCAACCATAGCTGTAAACAGTTTTTTCATTGTTTTCTCCTTAATTATCTGCTTTTGCTTAACGGAAAGTCTTATCAGACTCTACGACAATATAGTTTGTCAAGACTAATTTGTCAAATGGCGCAGATGATTTTTTTATTTTTTTTACTGTCTTGAGGTGAAAACAGTGATTTGTGATAAAATTGCCTCAAATACTTTTGACAATAGCTGTTTGACGTGCTATCTTTAACACAAACTGTATTTTTTTACAACTTTATAATATATAAAAGGAAAGTGTTTATGTTGAAAAAGATTTGTGTCGGATTGGTTCTTTCAGCGGCGGCACTGCTCGGCGCAGCACAGATGAAGCTTGCTGACGGCTGGGTGGTTTCTTACAGCGACAGAACTTACAAGGTTACTCCCATCGAAAACGGAGTTCTGATCAAGTGCGTGCGCTCCGGCGATTATTGTGAGATTAAAAAGAGTGTTCAGTTTCCGGCAAAAGCCCGTCTGCATTTCTCTGTGGATGTCGAGTCAGAAGCCGCAGGTGCAGTTCAGCTCGGTATCAGCCGCTGCGAAACGATCGGCGGCAAAAAGCGTTCCTGGGCATCCCGCATCAATTTTGCCCCTGCCGATACTCTGCTCGCGGAGATCGATGTGCGTGACGAAGCACCCACGAATCTTTCCTGCCGTATCACTCCCGTTCCCGGCAAAGAGTACAAAATCACCAATCTCAAGTGTTATTCTCCCAAGGGAAGCGGAGATGTGAAACTTGACATCACCCCCGGATACGCCTCCGCCGGTTACGAGTTGAGCGATCTTGCCTCTGCTGTTGCCAAAGATTTCAGCGCAGAAATCAGCTATCGCGAATCCGGAAAAGAGTTCCGCAAGGCTTACAAAGCCGATTTCCCGCCGCTTGAGTATAAGGCACGCGGTGTTCTGGTCAACCTCAAAGAAGACACCGAATACGAGCTTCAGATCAAGCTGAATGACAAGGGCAACGAAAAGGTGTTCACCCGCAAGTTCCGCACTCTCGGAAAGGCTCTGCCGGTTGCCAAAACTGTCTATCTTACTCCGGAAATGGTCAAAAATGGTTATGTCATTCCCGCCAGCGGAACTGCCGACGGCTATATCCGCTATACCGCAAAACCCGGAACTGTTCTGACCAGCGAGGGAATTGATGCCATCAAAGTCTTCAATGTCAGTTATATCATCATCGACGGTCTGACCATCCGCGGCGGCAAGGAGAACGGAATCCGTATCGATTGCGCCAGCAATATCGTTGTCCGCAACTGCGACATCTCCGGATTCGGCAGAGTCGGAAAACTCCGTACCGAGCGCGGCGGTGAATACTACTACCGTCGGAATCCCAAGGACAAAGAGCGTATTCTCAACAGCGATGCCGGTGTTTACATCCGGAACGCCAAAGATCTGCTCATTGAGAAAAACTTTATCCACGATACCACCGGACTTACCAACCCCTGGTTCTACAGCCACCCGGCCGGTCCCAAGGCGATCAATGCCGGAATGACTGCCAACGCCACCATCCGCTACAATGACTTCATCGGCGGCGACAAACACCGCTGGAACGACGCCATCGAGTGCCAGGGCAACAGCAGCACCGTCGGCGGACTCTACCGCAACGCCGAAGTCTATGGAAACGTGTTCGCTCTTACCAACGATGACGGCATCGAGCTTGAAGGCGGAGAGATCAACACCCGCTTCTTCGGCAACCGTGTCGAAAACACCCTGTGCGGAGTTTCTTCCGGCAGCTGTACCCGCGGTCCCTCCTACATCTTCAACAACCTCTTCTGGCGCAGCGGTGACCAGAACTATCTCAGCGTTGCCGCCTTCAAGAACGGTCACGGCGTCTGGGGCAGCGGCAAGGTTCACATCTTCAACAATACCGCCCTCGGTTTCAGAGGCGGAATCCATCCTCCGGGTGTCGATCCTTTCCGTCCCCGTCTGGACAAAATGGAGTTTTTCAACAACATTTACTCGCTCAACGCTGTCGGCGGTGCCAACGGATTGTTCAAGGTCGCAAAAGCTGTGAGCGATCACAACTTCTTTAATGTTCCGGGCAGAACTTCTCTTGATGATTACCACAAGACCTATAATCAGGAGCACAAGAGCCTGACCGGCGATCCCAAATATGCATCTGACAAAGACGGCGACTTCAACCTTGCCTCCGGCAGTCCTGCTATCGGTGCGGGAAAAGTTATCGCCAACTTTACTGCAGACGGCAGCGTCGATATGGGAGCTTTCCAGACTTCTGAAAAAAGACCTCTGCCCCTGCGTGACCTCGATTTTGTCACATCTGTTCAGGCGGTCGACTTCGCTTTCGGTGAAACTGCTCCGCGTAAGATCCGGCTGATTGCCACCGGAAAAAATGTCCGCATCCCCTTCACCATCGCCCGCACTTTCGAGGCCGACTGGCTGGAAGTCACTCCGGCAAAGGGCGTGATCGAAAGCGGCAAACCCGTTACCCTGTCGGTTCGTGTCATTCCGGAAAAATTCACTTCGGCCCGTATCAACAACACCGTCTTTCTTGTCCGCACTCCCGATGGATCATCCCGTCCGGTGACGATATCTGCAGATTCCACCAAGTGTGAGAAGTTGCTCAAAAACGACCGTAAAAATGTCCTCTTCTCGGAGGTCAGGAACGGCAGGAAAACCACCGAGGCCACCTTCGATGTGAAGAAACCGGGATACTATTTCCTGATGCTTTACGGACAGCCTGCCCGCGGCAAGGCGACGATCTACATCAACGGCAAAAAGGCCTATGTCACCAAAATCACTCCCTCTTATCAGGGGGTCCTCAAAGGTGGTGTTGTCAAGCATTACTTCAATGTCTCCCAGCGTCCGAACAAGAACGTTCCGATCAAGCTTCAGGCCGGAAAAAACAACGTCAAGATCGTCTACTCTGTCGATTACAAGCCTGAACGAGCAGCTCTTATCACCACCTGTGATGAGATCATGCACGCCAGCTGGATTCGTTAAACCGGAATACAGGTGGAATCATGAGAGTCGAAGATTTGCTGGCATTTGCAGTTGAACAGGGCGCGTCAGATACCTTTGCCACTGCCGGAAAACTGCCCCGTATGCGGGTGAATACCGGTCTTCTGGTACTTGAGGGATGCGACCCCATGTCTGAAGAGGAAATATGCTCTTTCCGCCGGAGTGTCCTCGGTGAACGGCGCGAAGCTGATTACGGCAGAACCGGGAGTGCTGATGCCTCCTGTGAGCAGAGCGGAATGCGTTTCAGAATCAACTTTTTTGATACGTTCAACGGACCGGCGATGGTTGTCCGCTCGATCAAGACCGGAAATGAGTGCACCTTCGACAAGTATTCTCTTCCCGTGGATATTTTCAGCCAGCTCGGAGAACTCAAGAGAGGTCTTGTTCTGGTGACCGGCTCCACCGGCAGCGGAAAATCCACCACTTTGAGCGCGTTGATAAATTACATCAACTGCACCCGCAGCTGTCATATCCTTACTCTCGAGGATCCCATCGAGTATATCCACAACGACAATATGTCGTACATTTCACAGCGTGAAGTAGGCGGCATAGAGGGCGGATTTGAAAGTGCCCTGCGCGATGCTCTGCGCGAAAATCCCGACGTTATCGTGGTCGGAGAGCTGCGCGATACAGAAACTGTATCAACCGCCATCAGTGCGGCTCTCACCGGACACCTTGTGCTGGCGACCGTGCATACTCTTGATGCAGTATCTACAATTGAACGTATCATAAATATGTTTCCTGAAACCAAGCAGGAGCAGATTGCCGGAAGCGTTGCGATCGCTGTCGAGGCTGTGGTGTCACAGCGTCTGCTGCCGACATCCGGAAATACCGGAATGGTTCCCGCACTTGAGATCATGCTCGGAACTGACGTGGTGAGAAAATATATCGGCCGTCAGGAGTACGGTGAACTTGAAAGATGTCTGCGGGCATACTCACACCTCGGAATGCGTTCTTTTAATGACTCTTTTTATGATCTCGCCCGCAGAAATATTGTCAGCTGGGATGTCGCGATGCAGTATTCGGATAATCCGGATGAACTCAAACTTATGCAGAGCGGAATTACTTCCGGCAAGACAGAAAGCACTGAAAGCATTTACAGTGCCGAAGCTGCGAAGTCCGGTCAGATAGACATGCATGACATTTTCCGTGCTGCTGTCCGGGCGAAGGCAAGCGATATCCTCGTTACCGGCGGAACGCCTCCGCAGCTTAAAGTTGGCGGAACTTTTGCTCCGCTTGACCTGCCTCCGCTCGATGGCAAGGATGCCGAACATCTCATCCACAGTCTGCTCAGCCGCCGCCAGAAGGTGCAGCTCGAAGAAAAGCGGGATATAGATCTTGCTATTTCCGTTAAGATACCGGCGGCAAGTCTGCTCAAGGGAGAGGAAATGC
Source organism: Victivallaceae bacterium (assembly GCA_045630865.1). Classification (GTDB taxonomy): domain Bacteria; phylum Verrucomicrobiota; class Lentisphaeria; order Victivallales; family Victivallaceae; genus UBA1784. Next base: position 10,742 of record JAZQTR010000256.1, on the reverse strand, counting down.
GCCGGTTCCGTGTCAATATTTTCTACCAGAAAGGCCAGCTGGCACTGGTGGCGCGTCTTATATCCGAAAAGATACCGTCACCGGACGCCCTCGGACTTCCTGCGATACTGAAAGATCTGGTTCAGCGCAAGCAGGGGTTGTTTCTGGTCACAGGTCCCACCGGAAGCGGAAAGTCCACGACTCTTGCCAGTCTGATACAGTTTATCAACAACTCTTCGACCCGTCATATCGTATCCATCGAAGACCCGGTCGAATATGTCTTTACCAACAACTACTGTCTGATCGAACAGCGTGAGATAGGCAAAGATGCCATTGATTTCCATACCGGTCTGCGTGCGGCGATGCGTCAGGCTCCGGATATAATCATGGTCGGCGAAATGCGCGATCCGGAAACTATTTCTGCAGCTTTGAGCGCAGCGGAAACCGGACACCTGGTTATGGGAACTCTGCACTCCAACAACGCCATGCAGACCATCGAGCGCATAATCGACTCCTTCCCCGAGGGACAGCAGAACCAGATCCGCCAGCAGTTTGCCGGAAGTATTCTCGGCGTGGTTTCCCAGCGGCTTATTCCCCGCCGCGACAAAGCCGGTGAACGTATTGCCGCATTTGAAATAATGACCGGTTCTCTTGCTGTCCGCGCTCTGATACGTGACAACAAGACGCACCAGCTGATGTCCGTCATGGAAAGCAGCCAGAAAGAGGGCATGGTGACCATGATCCGCAGCCTGGAAGAGCTGGTCAAAATGGGTGTCATCGACGCCAGCGACGCAAAAAATTACGACAGCGGTTGCTGATGGATTGGAAAAAATCCGTTATACCGTGTATATTGAGTAAGATATTTCTTAACAAAACAATGGATCAAATATGCGCCAGAGAATGCTTTTGCTGCTGGCAGTCATTTTCGGACTGCTGGCTTTTGTGCTGACCTACCGTCAGATTGAGTCTGAAAAACGCCGGATTTCCGGCAGTGCCAAAGCGATCGACCTCATTCAGGTCAAACGCAATATGGTCGAGGGAGAGGTCATCACCGAAAACGATGTGCAGAAACTGCGCACCACCCGGCAGGAGGGCGACCTCGCCGACAGCCGTGAGATTCCGTGGAGAGCACTCTACCAGGTGGTCAACCATACGCTTGACAACTCTATCGTCAAAGGTCAGGTTCTGCAGTACACCGACCTCAAGACCGGTCAACGCCGCAACGGATTCAGCGGAATGGTTCAGAACAACTGGCGTGCGGTATCGATTCCGGTCGATACGGTTTCTTCGGTCAACAATCTCATTCAGCCCAACGACAACGTCGATGTTATCGGAACTTTCCGTTTTCCTGATCTGCGCGGCGACAGTATGAAAGATACAGTTACCAAAACCATTCTGCAGGATGTCAAAGTCCTTGCCGTCGGCAAGAGCTGGCGCGCAGGTGATAACGCCGAGGGCCCCGGACGCAGTTACTCGACGGTAACGCTCCAGCTGATGCCCGATGAGGTTGAAATGGTCATTTTTGCCAGTCAGAAAGGCAAAATCACCCTCTCTCTGCGCAATTATGCTGATACCAAGATTTCCCGTGATATCGAACGCAGATCGGTCGATTTCCAGCAGCTTGAAAAGGAGATCCCCGGATACAATCAGCGCAGAGAGCTGCGCCGCAACCGCGGAGTCAAGTAAATGGCGCGCATAGAGATATATCAGGCAGGATGCGCGCCGGTCAAAATGGAGATGCCCGACGGCGCGTATATCGCCGGAGCCGGAAACGATTGTCATATCAAACTATCCCGTCCTGATGTGTCGCGTCACCACGTTCAGCTGGTGATCTCCGGGGAACGCATAACCGTTATAGACCTCGGCAGCAGCAACGGTACAGTGATAAACAACGACGTTGAACCGATGTTTTCACAGCAGCCGACGGATATTCCGTCCGGAAGTTCAATACGCCTCGGACGCAGTACCAAAATCAAAATTTTTGCCGATGCTCAGCTACAAACGGAAAAACCAGCCGCTCCGGAAAAAATTGCTGTTCCGGCAGAACCGGAACAATTTTCTGTGAAGAGTGAGATTTCATCTCTGCCGGTTTCCGCTCCTGCTGCTCCTGCACCTGAAATCTCTTTTGCCATGCCGGAAAAGGGTGAGATACCCCGACTTGATATATCCGGTATTCCGTCGCATCTGCGCGCGGTGGCGCAGGAGATAAAAAAACAGGCGCACAGAGAGCTTCTGGTGCGGCTCAATCTGAAGAAACTTGCTCTTTCCGGAATATCAGAAGATGAGCTGAACCGCAAGGCGGCGGAGATGGTCAAGGAGATTCTGGGGCAGCTTTCCATAGAGCTGCCGTCCGGATTGAACATCAAAATCATCGAAAAAGAGCTTATTCAGGAAGCTATCGGTCTCGGGCCGCTGGAAAACCTCATCGCCCGGGATGATATAACTGAAATCATGGTCAATGCCGCGGACGAAGTGTTTGTCGAAAAGGGCGGTGTTCTCTACCGCACCGATACGGCTTTTGCCGATGACGCGCAGGTGCTGTCAGCGATAGAGAGGATCGTTTCACCGCTTGGCAGACGTATTGATGAGAGCAGTCCGATGGTCGACGCCCGTCTGCCGGATGGCAGCCGTGTCAATGCGATAATTCCGCCGCTGGCTCTTGGTGGCCCATCGATAACCATCCGTAAATTTTCCAAAAAGCCGCTTCAGGCGTCTGATCTGGTGCGTTTCGGCTCAATATCTCCGGAGATGATAAAGTTTCTTGCAGTCTGCGTGGCGGTGAGAAAGAATATTCTGATTTCAGGAGGAACCGGTTCCGGAAAGACCACTCTGCTCAATGTTTTGAGCAGCTTCCTGCCCAACCGTGAGCGTATTGTCACTATTGAGGATGCTGCAGAGCTTCAGCTCCATCAGGAGCATATCGTGCGCCTTGAGGCCCGTCCGCCCAATATCGAGGGCAGAGGAGAGGTGACCATCAGAGATCTTGTCCGCAACAGTCTGCGTATGCGTCCTGACCGTATCGTGGTCGGAGAGTGCCGCGGCGGCGAGGCTCTTGATATGCTTCAGGCAATGAATACCGGACACGACGGCAGTTTGACTACCATTCACGCCAACACTCCGCGCGATGCGCTTTCACGTCTGGAAACTCTGGTGCTGATGTCCGGATTCGATCTGCCGCTGCGCGCCATCCGTGAACAGGTGGCGTCTGCGATCAATATTGTGGTGCAGATATCCCGTGAGCGTGACGGAAGCCGCAAAGTGGTGAACATCAGCGAAATCGTCAAGATGGAGGGCGATGTCATCACTATGCAGGATATCTTTGCTTTCAGGCAGACCGGCTGGGACAGCGAGAACCGCATCTGCGGTGTCTACGAGCCTACCGGAAGTATTCCGAGCTTTATGGAGGATATCCGCCGTGCCAAGCTCGACTGTGACGTGTCGCTCTTTGCCAGAAAAGATCGCTGATAAACAAAAGATCCGCCTTGCAACCGGCGGATCTTTTTTGTCTGTAAATTATTTTGAGAGTTCGGCGGCTTTTCCGCTGCCTTTGGTGGTTTTCCAGACTGCTGGCTGTCCTTTTTTCTGGTGCTGCAGCCAGCTGTAGCTGTACGGCGTCAGAATGTTGTGGCCGCCCTCGAAGATGGTGACGCGGACATTTCCGGAAACTTTGCGGTAGTGGATTTTGCGCTTGCCGTAGCCGGGATCCTTGACTTCAGGAGTTCCGGCAGGGGCTTTGCGCTCATTGCGCATACAGGCGATATCTTCCGCCGGGATCCGGTCTGCCTCTGCGGCGACAGCGTTGAACGCATTGAGCGTCTCTGTCACAGGAACACTGCCGGTGTAGCCGTCGTGGATTCCTGTACCGATATCGATATTGACGCCTTTGGCATTGGCAAGGTAAGTGAGCGGTGAGCGTTTTGCCGCCTCTTTCGCCGCCGCCTCATCAGTACGGGGATCGCCTTTCAAGTTGCGGATGATATGTGCTCCGTAGCTCCTGCCTTTGTGGAATTCACACATTGCCTTGATGTCGCTGACAGGACACCACGCAGAAACGCCTGCCCATATTTCCGGATGGCGTCCGGCCATCAGCAGAGCCATATGTCCGCCGCCGGAGCCGCCGACGAGGTATATGCGGTTTTCATCGACTTTGGTCTGGGTTTTCATCCACTCGACGGCGGAAACGATGTCGGCTACCGCTGCATCAGAACCCATGGATTCCGGATTGCCGACAGAGTTCTTGCCGCGGAAATCCGGAGAGATGACGTGAAAATTGTATCTGAGAGCAGGACGTGCATAACCAGCTCCATTCCTGTAGTCAAAGCTCCAGGTGTGCAGAACAACAATAAGAGGACGCGGCTCATCGCCTTTGGCAAACCAGACCAGAGCTTTCTGCTTGCTGTTGTCGTAACTGCAGGGATATTCAATTTCCTTGAAGGGAGAGGCCTTCTTTTTCTTTTCTGCAGCAAAACCGATGGCGCAGCAGAGTACCAACATGGCGATAATGATTCTTTTCATTCTGTCAAATCCTTATTTTAAGAGTGAGAGGTCAACGACAAGTGGCAGGTGGTCTGAATCTTTCAAAAGTTTTTTATCCAGAACCAGCCGTGAAGACAAAACCTGTGTTCCCGCAGGAACGATGACGTGGTCAATGTGTCCTTTGCGGGCGGGGTGGCTGAAATATGTGATACTGAAACAGCTGCCGAGGTCGGGATTTTCTTTCTGACCGGCGATTGCGACCGAGTCCATCATTCCGCTTTTATTGAGAAACAGCTGCAGCTCCTGATTGTAAGTTCTGCAGTTGAAATCACCGGTACAGATGACAGGAACACCGTACTTCTTTTCAAGCATCCGGATATATTCCGCCATAACTTTGGCGTTGTCGATGCGCTTTTCAACTGTGAGAGCCCAATGGGTGTTGGAAACAATAAAGCGTCTGCCGTTTGTCAAGTCTTCAAACATCGCCCAGTGAAAACAGCGGAGCCACATATCTGTGAACTTCAGAACTCCGCCGTCGAGTTGACGGAAACGCCTCGAGTCATAGATGATGTTGCAGCTTACATTTCCCTGCAGCTCCGGAGATTTCTGTTTGACAAAACGGTATGGCTCAAGCGGCTTTTCAAGGGTTTTGTACCAGACTTTGTCAACTTCCTGAAGTCCTGCGATATCCGGAGCGAGATGTTTGATTGTCCGGACGATGCCATCCACCCGGAACTTGGCAAGCGGCTGATGGTTGAATATCTCGGCGAGGATATTGTACGAGAGGATACGCAAGTCTGTCTTTTCAGGACGCTCCGCTGCGCTCTCCAGATTTGACACTGCTCCGGCAGGTATATCGGGGGCAAAACGGAATGGATAATGCTCAAACTCAACTCCGGGATCTTCCAACAGAAGCAGTTCGTTCAGTTTGGCAATATCAAGTTCTTCGGAAACAAGTATATAATCCGGCTTTTTCATTATGCCGCTTATCACTTCACTGATATTTTCGGCCTTTTCCAGCATTACTTTGACGTTTATTTTGCGGAACGCCTCAATTTGTCCATATGACACACGGAAATGGATTCCGGAAACAAGTTTCGCTTTCTCCCTGACGGCAATGGCAAAAACATCTTCGTTGAGCAGGCCCCTTTCTACCTTTGTGACAGGAGTGATATCCGGAATACGTTTGATCAGTTTGACGCTTCCGGCCAGTTCCTGACGTTCCTTCAACGGAAGAGAAAAGTAGGCTTTGAAATGTTGGTCTTCGGGGTAAAATTTGTAGGGCAGCCGCTTTTGCGCTTTGGCAAAACCGGGCAGAACAGACAGAACAGAGAGGGCAAGCAGGCAGAATTTCAGGAGTTTCATGGAATTTATTTTCCTCAAAATAGATATCGTTCTATTTGTTGTGTAGAAATCAGACCGTCAGTGGCGCATTGCGGGTCGGTACGATCAGTCTTCGCCAAGGCTACGCCCTGACAAGCCGACAGCGGTATAATGTACCCTCCTCGTTGGTCGGGTACAATTTTACGCCCCACACCTTGTCACGGCGTAGCCTTGTGCGAAGCCGGATGCATCCACTGATGCAAACAAGCCGTTTTGCGTGATTGACAAAACATGGCCTTAATGGTATTTTGATGTATTATAACAATTACGACGATAGAGATTACTATATCCGTGTTACAAAGTTCAGTGCATTAATTCAAAAGTATATCTCGATATAAGATACCACCGAAGAGTGTTTTTTCAAGAAAAAAAGCGGAGAAGCTGTTAAACATGCCTCTCCGCTTTGATTTGAAACAGATGTTGCTTGATTGCTTTATTCGGCAAAGAAAGCCTTCATGCTCTCGAGTTCTGCTTCTCCGTCGCGCATGATTTCGTGGATGACTTCGTTGACAGAGGTGATTTTTTCCATCAGACCGACGGATTGTCCTGCCATCACCGAGCCGTAATCAACATCTCCGTCAACGACGGCTTTGCGCAGTGAACCCACCCAGAAACGCTCGAGTTCGAGCTGCGCCTGCTGGCGGGTGGTGGTTCCTTCGGCGACCTGTTTGACCAGATCAAGCTGGAGCTTGGCGAACTCTTGGGTTCCGTGGTTGCGTATGACACGCACTGAAACGACAGGAAGTCTGGGGTCGAACTGCGCCGTGGACATCGCGTCACGGGCATTGGCTTTGGCGAAATACTCTTTGAATTTGGGGTGGGCCTGACACTCTTCGGTCATAACAAAACGGGTTCCCATCTGGATACCGGCGGCACCGCAGAGCAGCAGGTGGGCGGTAATGCGTCCGGTGGGGATACCTCCGGCGACGAAGATAGGGAGCTGTTTGCCGAATTTGAAGAGCAGCTGCTGGATGAGAACGGTCGTTGAAACGTGTCCGATATGGCCGCCTGCCTCGGTTCCTTCGAGAACCAGAGCATCGGCACCGCTCTTGATCATGCGCTCGGCGATGGAGATGGTGGAGGCAAAGCAGATGACTTTTGCTCCGGTTTCTTTGATGGAGTCGATTTCCTGCTTCTTGGGAATGCTTCCGGCGAAAACAACGTAGGGAACAGGGGTTTCAAGGCTCTTGAGCATAGCGATATGCTCGTGGTAAGCCGGAGCGATCGTAATCAGGTTGACCGCAAAGGGTTTATCGGTGAGCGTGCGGAGTTCGGCGATCTGCGCCTTGAGTATTTCCGGAGGAGTGTTGCCGCCGGCAAGGCAGGCGAAAGCACCGTTATTGCAGACAGTTGCGACCAGTTTCGGCTCGCTGACCCAGGTCATTGCTCCGCAGATAATGGGATAGCGCACGTTGAGAAAATCCCTGCCTCTCTGCATGAGGCGATCCATGTATTTGTATTGATCCATGATTTAGAAACCTTATAATCTGAAAAATACCTTTCGACAAAAGATAATATAACACATTTTCTGCCGTTTGTCAAACATTCAGACGTATTCTGTGCAGCTGTCCCGGGAGAACAGCGGAGCTATCCGCTATCAAGATGTTCTGTTTCACAGAGCGCAAAATAAAAACACCGGAGCTGTATGGATCAGTAATTTTCCGGCAATAATTCAGCAGCAAGAGAGAATTCAACAGGATGATCCGTACTTCCGTCATTCAAAAAGAAAAAGTATTTGTTACTCTCTTCATAATATTTAACGCAGGATTTTTTTTCATCTGCGAGCATATCCCATCGGGAAGTGCGCAGAATGATCTTCCCTGACATATCGTCAAGAATGAACAGATATTTTCCGCACTGGAACCAGATGTCTCCTCCTTTATCTGTTGCACTTCTCATAACCTGACGGCGATTGACAAAGAAAAAGTCCTCTGTTGTATCATCAAAGCGATATGGACCGAGAAGTACAAATTTTTTTCCGGGAGCAGTATAAATATCGACGGTCACTCTTTTGTTCTCTGTTTTTACAACACATTTGCCCGATGAAGTATAACATTCGCCGAAAATAAGACTGGAAAATATTTTTTCGCAAACAGGTAATTTTATTCCTGCAACGGCGAGAGAAACCGCAGCAAGTACCGTAAAAGAAAAAAGCAAAAGAATTTTTTTTGTGATTTTTTTCATATATTGTGGAATATAATACAATACAAAAACACCGGAGCGTAAACTCCGGTGCGGAAAAGTCAACTGTGTACGTTTGGTCAGAAGGTCGCGTCGTGCCAGAAACTGGTTCTGCTTTTGTGGAACGATGTTGAACCGGTTCCCACGGCTTTCACCTCTGAACTCTGCAGGTATCCAACGTGACCGTCGCAGTATGCGACGTTGGCACCTCCGTTGTGGCGCAGGGCTATGTTTTCGAAACGGTAGATTCCGAATGCTCTGGAGTTTGCCGCCTGGCTGGTCGATTCGGGAGTTGTTGACAGCTCGTTGTGCGCCAGAGTTGAATCCATGACCAAACTGCGGGCTCCCGGCTGCCTGATCTGAGAAAGTATCTGATATCTTGCGTTTTTGGCCTCTTTGGACACATCCCGGGCGGCATCGGTACAGGTGATGTAGGTGTTGTAGGAATAACTTGTGTTGGGAAAGTTACTGTCAAGTGCTGCCCGGAAATTTTCCGTGCCGTCCCTGCGTCCTGCCGGGCAGATTGACTCTTTTACCGCGTCATTGGGTTCAGCTTCATCTCTGGAGGGATACACATGATCTCTCAAGTAGGGGTTGAGCGTCATTCTGCTGATGGATGTATAAAACGGACCGAGCATATACAGTGAACTCTCTTTGGTCAGCAAATCTTTCTGTGACGTGCTGCACGCCTTGGCTCTGCCGTTGTTGTCATCGGCATACTGCTGCATGGCGAATGCGAGGGTTTTCAGGTTATTGGCACAGCTTGCGGTACTGGCGCGCGCTCTTGCAGACTGCAGTGCGGGCATGAGGATCGCCGCCAGAATGGCGATGATGGCAATTACGACCAGAAGTTCGATAAGAGTGAAACTTCTTTTTCCCGGATGTGGATCTTTCTGCATGGCTGAAACTCCCTTGTTTTGACAATATACCAATACAAGGGATATTATATCATGTGCCGGTGGTTGCCGCAAGGGGTAAATTATTTATTTTGTGCAAAAGTTCAGCAAAAACGGTTATTTTTTTCCATCCAGACTGAAAATAAGGATAAAAAAATCCGGAGAAGAGTGCCGCATATCGGCTCTCTCTCCGGATCATTATCCTGCGGACCGGAATCACTTGATGTCAAAAGATCCGGAGTTTTCACAGAGGTGATCGACTCCGTCAACGCAGAAGGTGAAAGGAGTATTGGTCTTGTAGGTGACCTTTCCGTTCTCGATGATGATGTCGCAGGTGACGCTACCGAACTTGAAGTTTCTGATACCGTGCCTGCCGATGGAGGGACGGTAGTGATACTCAAGACGTTTGGTGACGGCATCCGCATGGTGGAATCCAAGGGTGTTCTCGATGAAGAGCGAGATCGGGCCGAGGGCACTCCAGCCACAGAAGTCCGGACGGCAGTATTTGGTGGGAAACTTTGCCTTTGCCGGTTCGTAACTTGTGGGTGAGTAACACTCCCAGATGGTCTTCGGGAAGAACTCCTGATAAGTCCTTGACATATGGTTGATCGTAACGTCTGCGAATTCGGCGGCAAGCTCGTATTTGCCGTATTTTTCCAGCGATTTTGCGACCATGTAGCTGGTGGGGAGCCAGACTCCTCCCTGCCAGTAGCGTCCGTCCGGAACGAAGTACTGATGGTCACGGGTCACGCTCGGAGCAGGGATCATTCCGCCGAGCTTATTGGGGTTGGTCAGGGTTTTGATCTGTTTTTCCGCACGCTCAACAGTTGCGGCTTCCGCCAGAAGCACCCAGAAGCTCGCCGGAGTGAGGATATTGTGAGTTCTGAGGGTGTCTGCCTGAATATCGAAATAGCTGCCGTTCTCTTCGTCGAAGTAGTATTTGTTGATGAGTTCGCGCTTTTCTTCGTACTTCGCCTTGTATTCCGCACTGATGCCGCTTTCGCCGATCTCATCGGCAAGACGTGAAATGTAGAGCGCAGAGAGAGCCTGCTGTGCAAGTGCGTCTATCCAGTAGATCAGAAAGTAGTTGAAACTGCCGCGGGGAGTGTTGTCCATTCCGGAAGGAGTTCCCGCCCACATATAGCCGTTTTCAAACTTCTGCCATGCGGTGGTGACGGCGCAAGCCTGAATTTTTTCTCCTGCCCTGCATTTGTTTTCGAGGAACTCGTAGTGTTTCTGCAGATACCGCTTTTCCACCAGATTGCGGTGGATTCTTGATTTGTCGCCGGTAAAACGGTAATACTCGTACTCGACCCACGCAAAGAGCGGCGGATTATCCGGATGGTGGATAAGGCAGCTGGATTCGACTCCATCGTGCATGGGCAGATAAAAGTTGTCGAGGCTCTGGATGCCCGGGAACACCTCCGGTGAGTACTTGCAGAAGTGAACCATAAAGCAGGTATCCCAGATCCAGAGGCGGTCGCGCCAGCACGCCTCATCCATGTGGCGGACAACGGGAATACCGGGAATGGTTTCGTCGATGTGCTCGGCCGCCAGCTCCCAGGCTTTGCGGTAGAGAGTTATGAAATCCGGACGGGCATCATAAACCGGTTCCGGAACGATATCAAAAGAAAAAAGCGGATCTATCATGATTTACTTATCCTGCAGTCAGTTTTTTTTGAATCCCGGGAAATTTCTCTGTCTTGCCGCCTCGTAGAGCAGAAGCGTAGTTGCGGTCGCCACGTTGAGCGAGTCGATTTTTCCCAACATGGGTATTACGACCTGAAGGTCAGCTCCATCCATCCAGAAGTCAGTCAGTCCGGTCTG
>JAZQTR010000255.1:0-2315 GCA_045630865.1 Victivallaceae bacterium | reverse complement strand
GAGTGTACGACTGTACACGACCGAAGCAACGCAGCCGCAAGGCGCGAGATTGACCATGATGCGCCACCGACGGTTATATTTATTCACAACAATCAGGACAATATCAAAAAAATAAAGGTTCAGGCGGAAGATGAAAACCATGGTAAAAATTGTACTGTTTATTCTTGCTGTTGTCGTATCTTCTGCCGCCATGTCTGCTCCAAAACAAAGGAAAACACCAGCCATGAACGATTTTGCAGGACGCGAAAAAATGCTTCAAGAACTCTTTGAGCAGCTTGATCCGGAACAAATGGGAGCTAATTTCCGCAAGGCTCTCGAGTCAAAAGACCGCAATGCGCTGATCAGAGCAACGGCGGAATACTTCCGCAGCCGTCCGGCAAAAAAATACTGCAAGATGCTTTTGCGGGATACCGGAGATTTCTCTGCCGCCGACCGTGCCGCTGCCGGTCTGATGTGCGAAGTGAATATTCCATGGCAGTTTGAAGACGGCAAAATCGACTGGCACTTCAATCCGACCCTTGCCAAGCCTCCGGTCAACAACGAGTGGCTCTGGCAGCTGAACCGGATGAGCTTCTGGAGAGATTTGAGCGACGCCTATAATGCGACAGGTGACAATAAGTATGCCTGGGCGTTCAACGATCAGCTGCGCGGGTGGATCGCCTCCGCAGGAGATGTTCCGGCAAAGGACTGGAACGCCGCCGGAAGCGTCTGGCGCACCATAGAAACCGGTTTGCGCATGATGTACTCTTGGTGCGTTTCGTTTGAAGTTTTCCGCAAAGCTCCGGAGTTCAGCGATGAAAACCTCTGTTTGATGTTGAGCTCAAAATTCCGTCATGCGGTACATCTCAAAAAGCACCACAAAGAGAAAAACAACTGGATGCTGATGGAAATGAGTGGACTCTACACCTTCGGCGTAATCTATCCGGAATTCAAAGAATCCAAAGCTATGCGGAACTATGCGGCGGAAAAGTTCTGCCACGCGGTCGTCCGCCAGATACTTCCGGATGGAATGCACTGCGAGCTGTCGCCGGATTATCACTCGGTGATGGCTTCGTGCAGTATGGTCTTTCTGCGCATCGCCGCCACTGAGAATGTAACGGACGAACTGCCTGAAGAATTCACGTCCAAACTCGAAAAAGCTTACGAGAGCGTGCTTGCACTTGCAACTCCATCACTGGTATCCCCAAGGACAAACGACTGTTTCACGCTCGATGTTTCATCACGGCTCATGGAGGCGTATAAGTTTTTTCCGCACCGCAAGGATTTTCTCTGGGCAGGCAGCAAAAGAAAAGAGGGCAGCATGCCGTCAGATCAGCCGTCAAGCTCACGGTTCCAGCCGTGGAGCGGCTTTGCCGCCATGCGTTCCGGCTGGGGGAGCGACGCACTCTACTGTCTGTTTGACGTCGGACCGCTGGGCGCAGGACATATGCATCAGGATAAACTCAACATCGATATCTGGAAAGGCGATCAGGAGCTGATATACGACGATGGCGGCGGTCAGTACGAGAAGTCGATCCACCGCACTTACGGAATATCCGCTGCCGGACACAATACGATTCTTGTCGATGGACTTATCCAGAGCAGAAAGGCTCCGCTTGTTCTGAAAAAACCTGTGGACGCCAACTGGATAAGCAATGCAGTTTTCGATTACGCAAGAGGAATTTACGATCAGGAGTTCGGAGTTCTGCAGCTTACAGATAAAGACAGAGAACATCCTTTGAGCAAACCGGCAAAACACATCCGCGAGGTACGTTTCTTCAAGCCGGACTTCTTCTGTGTGGTGGATACGCTGATTTCCCGTGATGGAAAAATCCACGATTACGAAATGCGTCTGCATCTCGACACGTTGAAGATGAAAAGAGTGCCTGAAATTCCGGGCGCATGGCTTTCGGACTTCGGCAAAAGTTACGATATTCTGGTCGTGCCGCTGTATCCGGAACAAATAACAAGCAGTCATCTTTCCGGAGCGATGGAGCCAGCGATGGCAGGCTGGTACGCCGGACGCAACGACCAGAAACTCCACAAAAGTTCAACGCTTGCGCTGAAAACCAGAGGAAAAGATTGCCGTTTTGCCACTCTGCTGATTCCGGTCGGAGGCAAAGAGAAGTTTCCGGAAATAAAAAAGCACTCCCGTGAAGAATTTACGCTTAAGTGGAAGAACAAAGTCCACCGGATAAATCTCGAAAAATTATCTGAATAACCTCTTCCGGCGGGCAATATTGCATAAAAGCGCAATAGTGCGCTTGATATTATGCCGGAAGTGTATTATATTATCAAGCAGCACAATAAGGGCGATTAGCTCAGTTGGTTAGAGC
>JAZQTR010000254.1:0-4701 GCA_045630865.1 Victivallaceae bacterium | reverse complement strand
ATCTTCCCGGGTAGACACGGTATTCCGGACGGGTTATGGGACCGCAGCTGCCGGTTCCCAGTCCGCGCTGAAAGAGGTCGATATTGAGATAAATGCTCTCGCCTTCAGTAAGGTCGCAGGTGTGTTTTGACTCCCAGAGGTCAAGCACACTGTAGGGCAGGGCGGAAAATTGCACTCCGCCCGGGGCAGCAATCAGGAGACCGTTGCCGTCACTGTTGCGGAAGCTGATGAATTCAACATCGGTTCTGTTTCCGTTTTCCTGCGGCATGATGTAGGGAACGTACATATCCTGCGGAGTTGTCTTATACAAACCCATCGTTGCTGCAGCACAGCGGTCATTGTAGTTTTCGAAGGGGCCGTTTCCGAAATAGTCGATATTGAAAAGCTCTTTGGGCAGTTCAAGTGTCACGCCGAGGCGGGGCAGATCGACAAATTTTTCCGGAACAACGAATGTGGCATTGTATTCAAGAATGCCGTCTTTGCGCATTGAAAACTCCTGCGAAAATTCGAAGTCGTCATCCGGAATTCCCCGCGCGATGCCGACAGCGTGGCACTCGGCTGTATCGTTGCGCATACCGAAACGGTCGGGAGTTACCCGCATACGGTCGTATCCTCTCTGGAGCCATTCGTAAAGGCTCTTCCACTCCTGTTCGGGACGCAATTTCAAACCGTCATTGTCGATGGCGGCTCTCCAGATCGAAACGCGCGGACCGCGTTTGATCAATTCAGTGTCGTTGAAACGCAGCTGTTTCAGACCGTCGGCACTGATGGCGGCGGAGAGGTTTCCTGCGGTGAAAACAGCCTGATCCGGAGTTGATTTGACGCTTGAAGAGATTTCCTTTCTCTCTCCGGCGGCACAATTCTTGACGGGCGCAAGCTCAAAGGATTCCCAGGCGACGGTAAAGCCGGCTTTTTCCCAGAGGGTGTCGTTCTTCTGATGATAGCTTACTTTGAGGAACACTTTTGATCCGGCAGGAGTGATTCCGGTATCGACCGGAAGTGTGACGATTACTCTCTGCTGCGCAGCGCACTCGATATTGGAGATGACACCGGAGGACAAAGTTTTTCCGTCGCACTCACAGACCCAGCGCAGTTCGAGATCGCTGAGATCGTTGAAGTAACGGCGGTTAAAAATCTCAATGGAGTGGGAGTTCTTGCCGCAGAGTGTTGTTTTGACCGGCTGGGCAAGATATTTGTACTCGTAAAGTCCTGGATGCGGAGTGCGGTCAGGCCAGATAAGACCATCTGTGCAGAAGTTGATGTCATTGGGGGTATCACCGAAGTCGCCGCCGTAAGCCCAGTATTTTTTGCCGTTTGCATCGGTTCGGGCGATACCGTGGTCGAGCCACTCCCAGATGAATCCGCCCTGAACGCCGGGGATGGTGTCAAAGGCTTTGAAGTAGTCGGCAAGACTTCCGTTGCTGTTGCCCATGGCGTGGCTGAACTCACACATGATGAGCGGACGCTCGTCGTAGATGTTGCGGCTCCACTCTTCGAGTCTTTCAATGGTCGGATACATCGGAGGAATAATGTCCGTCAACGCCAGTGTCGGCTGATTTTTTGCCCAGTCGATATATTTGGTACCGAAAGTGCGCAAGGCTCCTTCGTAGTGGACGAGCCTTGAGGTGTCGCGGAAACGCAGATATCCTGCCATTGCCGCCTGATTTGCGTTGGTTCCGGACTCGTTGCCGAGACTCCAGGCATAGATACTGGCGTGGTTTTTGTCGCGTTCAAACATTCTGACTGCGCGATCGGTGAATGCCGGGGCAAAACGCGGATCGCGGCAGATGTCGCTGTAACGGGCGTGATGCTCGATGTTGGCTTCATCGATGACATAAAGGCCGTACTCGTCGCAGAGATCGTAGAACTCCGGAGCGTTGGGGTAGTGGCTGGTACGGACGGCGTTGATGTTGAATTGCTTCATAAGTTCAACATCGCGCTTCATCGTTTCGTACGGAACGGCTTTTCCTTTAGTCTCGTGATGGTCGTGGCGGTTGACTCCGCAAATGCGCACCGCCTGACCGTTGATGAGCATTCTGCGCTTGCCGAACTCGATACGCTTGAATCCGAAACGGATACCGATGGCATCGCGGAAAGTTCCGCTGTTGCTCTTGTATTCGATAGTTGCAGTGTAGAGAGCGGGAGTCTCTGCGCTCCACTTCTGAATTTCCGGGATTTCGACGTGCAGTCTGAATGCGGCACTTTCGTGATCGGAGTTCTGGTAGCTCCATTCAGAGTCAGAGGCAAAGCGGTTGGTTGCTTCGGGTTTTCCCTGCCAGACCTGATTGCCTGCCGGATCGTATATTCTGACAGTGATGTTGGGGCATTTGCGCTCTGCTGCCGGAGCAGAAATATTTATCTGGGCATCGAGAATTCCGGTGGAGTATTTGTCGTCAAGAGTGGTTTTGAAGAAAGCATCTCTCACTCTTGACTCAGGAACCGTGTAGAGAGCGACACTTCTGGATAATCCGGGCAGATACCAGTGATCCTGATCTTCGATCCAGGTCGCATCGCTCCATTTGATCACGATGACTGCGAGGTGGTTGGTTCCATTTTTGACCAGATCAGTAACATCGAAGTCAGTGGAGCAGCGGGAGTCTTTGGAGCAGCCGGCAAATTTGCCGTTGACGTAGACAAAGAAGACGCTTTCAGCTCCGTCAAAGTGAAGAATGGCATTGGTGCGTTTTGAAGTTTTGACGAACTCAAAGGTGCGGCGGTAGATTCCGGTCGGATTTACTTCGGGAACCTCCGGAATATTCGCTTCAAAAGGCATTACAATATTTGTATAATGGGGATAATCAACGCCGCGCATAACCCAGCAGTCGGGAACTTCAACGTCGTCCCACTTCGATATGTCAAGCCGGGGGGAAACAATGGAAGAATCAAGTTTGTCAGGAGCTGTGGTGTAGCTGAATTTCCACATTCCGTCAAGTTGTGTGACGCAAGGAGAAAACTCCTTTTTCACTTTTCTTGCTTCAGCTTCATTGGTAAAGTGATAAAATGTTGCCGCTGTTGGCATCCGGCGCATTCCGAGCATTTCCGGACTGGTGAACATTGCGCGATCAATAAACATATTGTTTTTCTCCATTAAGTGGTTTTTCATAAGATACTGCTCACACAGGGGAAAATCAAGTCTGTACAGTAAAAATTGCTTTTTAATCTGCTTAATGCTGTATCAAATAAATATAACGACAGAAAATGTTGTGTCGCAGAGTTTGTGAAACCGCGTATCAGGGCAAAAAAATAGAGCCGCTCATAAAGAACGGCTCCACTTTCAGAAATGGACTGGAAGATTACTTCTGGGCCTTTTCCCAAACGTCTTTGCTGACAAAAGCGGTCAGATTGCGGCCATCGGCGGTCTTGCCGCGGAAAGCATAGCGGGTGCGGCCTTCGCTGCCGTAGGTGACGAACTCGGTGATTGCCGCGGTGACAGCTTTCTTCTCTTTCACATCATAAAACTTGTGATCCATTTTCTAACTCCTTTGGTTGGTGAGTGGTAAGTCTTCCTTGCTTACTGGATTAAGTATACCTGCTTTTTTTCAATTATGCAAGGGGGATTTTTGAAAAAAATGAAAAAAATTGCATTTTTTTGTTAAAAAATCCTCGAATGTGTCAAAATAATCGCCAAATTGCTATATTTTACCTCAAATATCAGTTTTTAGCATTTTCGTTTTTATTGTTCCATTTCCTGACAAATGGACGTCTGTCTGCGGAGGGTTTTATCCGGTAACTTCCCGGGCCGAGGATAGCTTCTATTTTCTGGAGGATATCCCTTGTTAGCGTGACTCCGCCTCTGAACGTTTCGATAAACACTACGCTGTCATCCTCTTTGACCAGACAGATCATAAGTTTGGTTTTGCCCGGAGAGCCGGAAAGCAAATCTGAAATATTTTTCAGATTCTCTGACGTATATTTTCCGGAATAGAGATGAAGATAAAATTCATCGCTGAAGTGTTCCGGTGCATCTTCCAGTTTGTAGAAACGGTCGATCATCACTCTGGGCTTTTCAGCCTCATCTTTTTTGCTGATGGTCGCTTCGACCAGAATCGGAGTTCCCGGCTCTGTCGGCACATTGCTTTCGCTCAAGTTTTTCAATGCGCGTTCATAGGCCATACATTCGCAAGTGGCATCGAGGTCTTCAAGTTGAAGGACACCGAACTGTTTTCCGCTCTGTTTGCCGAATTTGCGGGCGAAGCTGCCGACCATACCGGCGAGTCTTACGCAGGTGTTGTCCTCCAACTCTTCCAGCGAGTGGATGGGACGGGCGAAAGTTTTGATGAGGTCAGCGTGGCGATCGAGGGGATGTCCGGAAACATAGAAGCCGAGAAGCTCTTTTTCGTTGCTCAAAATCTCATCCCATTCAAACTCCGGAATATCCGGGATCGGAACAGAACCGGCATCTCCGGCATCGTCGGAATCACTTCCGCCCAGAAGGTCGAAAAGCGAACCCTGTCCCTGGGCTTTATCTTTGGCTCTCTGGGAGGCGAAAGCGATCATCGGCTCTGCGATAGCAAGTATCTGACTGCGGCGCAGCCCGAGGGTATCCAAAGCTCCCGCCCGGGTCATGTGTTCCAGCATACGGCTGTTGATGTCGCTGCCGCAGCGTTCACAGAAGTCGAGGAAACTCTTGAATTTGCCATCTGCCTTGCGGCTGGCGATGATCTTTGAGGCGGCGGCTTCTCCGCAGCCCTTGATGGCACC
>JAZQTR010000253.1:0-12683 GCA_045630865.1 Victivallaceae bacterium | reverse complement strand
TTAATCAACGCTCTGTGCTGTTGATTTCCGGAGCTTTTTTCTTTCTTTACAACATTGATCCCGGAGCGTAAATATGGCGCGTCACACTTTTTTTACGGATAGCATACCGGATGCCGGAGGTGTTGTCGATCTCGACCGTGACCAGAAGCACCACCTGTTCAAGGTGTTCCGTGCAGTGGTCGGCGATGAGGTCGAATTGCTTGACGGCAGGGGCGTCCGTGCCTCCGGAATCATTGAAGCCGACAAGAGCATTGTCATCACTCAACGCGAAGAAAACGTTTTCACGCCTCCGGAGCTCCACCTTGTCTTTGCCCTGCCTCGCAAAAATCAGCTTGATCTTCTGCTCAAGCAGGCGGCGGAACTCGGAGTAGCCGAGCTTCATCCGGTGCAGTTTCAGCGCAGTGTTTCCCAGGCTGAAAGCAAGGAACGCTGGGTGACGCTGCTTGAAGAGGCCTGCAAGCAGTCCAAGAATCCGTTCCTGCCCAAAATCCACAAGGTGAGCAAGCTCGACTCCAAGCTTGACGAGCTTGCCGGACGCGGTATTCCGGTAGTGTTTGGAGCTATCCGTTCCGAAAGCGTCAAAGGCAATCTCACTGACCGCGCCGCCTGGGTGGTCGGTCCGGAGGGCGGATTTACCGGTGAAGAGGAGTCTTTGATGCGCGAGCGTGGTGCATTGCCCCTCAATCTCGGCCCCTGGGTTCTGCGCCTTGAAACCGCCGCCTGTGCCGGAATCGCCGTTCTCCGGCAGATGATGGCACTGCTTTTCATAGCTCTGATATTTACCGGATGCACTCCCGATCCTGCCAAAGATCCCTTTGTACGCAAGGCGGAACGTGCCAGAGGCAAGGGCGATTACGTTACAAGTCTCAACTTCTACCGCCGCGCCTTGAGCCGTCATCCGGAATCACACTACATCGCTCTTCAGATGGCGAATTTGTGTGATGAGTCGCTTGACGATCCCGTATCGGCACTCTTTTATTACAATGAGTTTCTCAAGTTTGCTCCTGAAAACTCCCCCTATATACAGAGTGCACGTGTCTGCCGCTCTCTGGTTGAAAAACGCCTGCTCCGCAAGCTCGGTCGGGAAGAGAGCGGAGAGCTGGATAAACTCCGTGCCGAAAATGCCCGTCTTAAACGGATAAACTCCGGACTCCGCCACATTATCAAGACCGGTAAGAAGTAACAGACTGCTGCCTGCTTCGCCCTCATCCGCCTCCCTGCTTTTTTATTTGACTTTTTACCTCACAAAGTGTATATTATTGACAAATAAAAAATATTTTACATCATTGATGAAAAAGGCGATGCAATGAGTATTTTTCTGACAGAAAAAGAGCGTGAGGCGTTCAAAAATATCGGCAGTGATCCTGTTTTTGCCGGACACTACTGGGCGTTGTTCACCCGGGTAACTGACAAGGCAAACAGTCTTGAATTTTCCGGCAAAGAGACTACGACTGCGTTCTGGCACAACGTGCTGGAGTATCTCGGCGACATCTCCTTTCTCGCCGGTCAGCGCAACGATGACAAACTCAAAAATTACGCCAAGCGGACTGCTCTTGCGATAGCCGAACTTCCGGAAGAGCTGTGGATCGGCCCCATCTTCCGTGAGCGCACCTATCCTCTGCGCGGACACCTTGAGACTGCCCATCTCTCTGCTGCGCTTTCTCTCTTTCTTGACTTCTGCGGAGATATCCTGACCGAAGAAGAGTATGAGATCTGCGCCTCTGCACTCAAAGAGAAAGCCATTCCGCTCTGCCGCGCGTGGCTCGACAACAAGCCGCACTTTCTCAATAACTGGAACGCAGTTCTCACAATGGGAGTTGCCCTTCCGGCGGCGGTTCTCGGTCTGAAAGATGAGCTTGAGTTCTGCGCTGACTATCTGGCTCGCATCTCCGAGCTTCTCCAGAGCGACGGCTCCTACGGCGAAGGACTTCAGTACGGCAACTACTATCTCTGGACATTCCTGCTTGCCAACGAAGCACTGATCCGCGCCGGATATCCCTCTGCTCCCCTTGAGCGTGCCGGAAAGTACCTCGAGTACTGCCACTACAATCTTCTTGCGAACAAACCTCTCGACGGCTGGGGTGAGTATCCGCGTCCGCGCTGTTTCAACTACGACGACTGCACCGCCATCTTTGCTCCCAATCCGGATATCCTTGCCCTGCTCGGCTGCCGGCTCAAGGATTCAATGCCGGATAACGCTGTGCTTGCCCGCTCGATACTTGAGCGTTTCTATGCGGATAATCCGAGTCAGGGGCCCTTCGATCGTACCAGCTTCGGTTTTGTTCCGCGCGGCGGCTGGATGCTGCTGCTCTTCTATATGCAGATGAAGAAAGATGGTGTCCTTCCGCAGTTTGAGCGTACGAGAGCCTTCAAAAACGGCGTTGCCGTCATCCGCACCGGAGAGTGGAGCGACAACGATCTTGCAGTTGCAGTCAACGCTCCCGCTCCCGAAGGACTTGCCTCTGCCGGACACCGCCATCAGGATATGAACGCGATCCAGATCTTCTTCGGCCGTGAGCGTCTTATCGCCGACCCCGGTCACACCTGCTACCGCTCCAAGACCCGCAATGCTGATGTTGCCACAGAGAGCCACTCGACCTGTATCTTCAATGCCGGGGCGATGATGACTCCGAGCGGCGGAGAGACCCATTTGGCGCAGAAGCCGACTCCGGTCCGCAAAACCCTTGCCGACGGCACATTCGGGGAGCCGGTACAGGTTCCCGGAAAACTTGAGTTCATCGGCAGCTGCGGAGACGTTGCCGCCATTGTCAGTGAAGCTGCCGCCTGTTACGGAGAGCCGCTCAAACTCTTCCGCCGCCACGTCATCGTCTGCGGAAAGAATGCGGTTTTTGTGATCGACGATTTTGATTCAGATGTCCCGCTTCCGGCAAAGTGGGTCTGGTGCTTCAACAACCGTGACGGAAAACTTGAGTACAAAAAGATCAATGACAACTCAAGTCAGCGTATGGTCATCCGCCGCGGAAATGCCGGACTCAAAATTATGAGCGGCGACCGCGAAAACATCAAATTTTCAGGTGAGAGCTACGGATTCCTGCACGACGCCTACCATCCTGATGCCGGAGCCGAAGGTGCCGGAGAAGCCGGAACCGCTCTGCTTGCCGGACACTGTGAGATCGGCAGCCAGACCGGGTTCCGCCGCCATTTGTTCGGCATGGCAGCCGACCTCTACGGCTCCAGCGCGCACTGGCATCTCAAGAAAGACGAAGATCTGCTCTGCCGCCTCGAGAGCTTCGGAGCTGAACAATCCTGGCAGATCGACGCCAGAGATACCGGTAAAATCATCATAACCGACAGGGTTTCCGGAAAAGTCTGCACCCTTGCCTGCAAAGATGGCAGCTGGCAGTTGTATTGACAGTATAAAACACAGGAGAATATATCTATGACCCCGCGAAAGATCAACAATTCCTATCTCAACATCGTTGAAAACATCTGGACCACTTTCAAAAAGAACCACAACTGGAACAGCTACGCTTCGATCCTTGCCCTGAGTGCCTACGAGCGTATCGGCAAGTTTGAACATATCGACTCCATCATCGATGAGTGCGTTGCGATTTCCAGAAGCTACCTCAACGGCGAGGTCGGAAGTGTCGGCGGAGCTTATGACCAGTACATCTACCGCGTCGGCGGTTCGGCTACCGCGTGGCTCTATGCGCGCGGATTTATTCCCGAGGCCGAAGAGAAGCTGATCGCCGGAGCCGAGAGACTGCTCAACGAGTTTCCCCGTTCCCCCGAAGGAGCTTTTATGGGGCCGTGGAAAAAGGAGGAGCTGATCTGGATAGATACCCTTTTTGCCGTCTGCCCCTATCTTGTCTGGCTGGGTGAGACCACCGGACGCAAGGATTTCACCGACGTCGCCATCGACCAGCTGCTTCTGCACCACCAGATACTTTTCGATCCCGAAACCAAACTCTACCATCAGGCGCGCAAGGACGGCAAGCTTTCCGGACGCTGGGGACGCGGTGTCGGCTGGGCGGTCTACGCCATGGCTGAAATGACCTACGACCTGCGCAACCACGAGCGTTTCAACGAGGTCGCCGACATCTACCGCACGGTCATCGACGGATGTCTTGCAGTTCAGGATGAAAACGGACTTTTCCACCAGGTGCTTGACGATCCCTCGAGCTACATCGAAAGCTCCGGCTCAGGACTCATCCTCTACGGCTTCGGACGCGGTGTCAAAAACCAGATCGTTCCCCGTGAGAAAGTCTACGAACCCTTCCTGCGCGGCATCAGGGGACTTACCGGTATGATCACCCTCGACGGCTCAGTTACAGACTGCTGCTGCGGCTGTCTCTTCCCGGGAGACGGAAGCAACGAAGCCTACGCCAACCATCCCAGAAAGACCAACGACATCCACGCCGCCGGAGCCATGCTCTGCGCCTTCGGACAGGCTGAACAGCTCTACGTCAACAAGCTCATTCCCTCCTTCGAGGAGCTTATGACAAAAGCTGACTGAATTTATTGACTGAAAA
Source organism: Victivallaceae bacterium (assembly GCA_045630865.1). Lineage (GTDB taxonomy): Bacteria > Verrucomicrobiota > Lentisphaeria > Victivallales > Victivallaceae > UBA1784. The sequence goes on along the minus strand of JAZQTR010000253.1, from coordinate 8,190 downwards.
AGGCGGTTGTCCGGCAGTGACAGCCGCTTTTTTTTATTTTCAACCTTGCTTTTACTGCTCCGGAAAGATATATTATCCGGTGATACATAAATACAGGAGATATACAATTATGAAGTCAGTTATTTCAGTTGTCGGTCGTGATGCTGTCGGCATCATCGCCAAGGTCAGCAGTGAGTGCGCCGCCTGCGGAGTCAACATCCTTGATATCAGCCAGAGCGTTCTGGATGGATATTTCACAATGATCATGATTTCCGACATCGACGGCATATCGGTTCCTTTTGCCGAGTTTGTCGACCGTATGGAGCAGCTGGGCAAGGCGAACAATCTTGAGATCCACGCCATGCACGAAGATATCTTCAATGCCATGCACAACATCTGAAAAAGAGCAGCCATATCATGTTTTCACGCAACGACATTCTTGAAACTATCAATATGATCCGTGAGGAGTGCCTGGATATCCGCACCATCACGATGGGCATCTCTCTCTACGACTGCCAGAGCGACAGTGCCGGACGCCTCGCCGACAAGATTTACGATAAGATCATGCGCAGTGCGGCCAATCTGGTGCGTACCGGAGAGGATATCGAAAAACGTTACGGTATTCCCATTATCAACAAGCGCGTGTCAGTCACTCCGGTCTCTCTGCTCTGCGGACAGTTGGATGTTGCCGGTGCAGTCAAAATCGCCCAGACTCTCGACCGCGCCGCCGAAGAACTCGGTATCAACTTTATCGGCGGATACAGCGCACTGGTTCAGAAAGGCAGCAGCCGTGGTGCTGATGTGCTTATCGACTCCATTCCGGAGGCCCTCAACGTCACTCAGCGTGTCTGCTCATCTGTGAACGTCGGCTCCACCAAAGCCGGAATCAATATGGATGCCGTCGCCAAAATGGGACGCATCATCAAAGATACTGCCTATATTACCCGTGACCGCGGCTCGATCGGCTGCGCCAAACTTGTGGTGTTCGCCAATGCTCCTGATGACAACCCGTTCATGGCAGGAGCTTTCCACGGTTCGGGAGAGCCGGAAACTGTTATCAACGTCGGTGTTTCCGGCCCCGGAGTGGTGGCTTCCGCCATCCGCAGGGCAGGCGACTGCGACCTTGCAGAAATCGCTGAAGTCATCAAGCGCACTGCGTTCAAGATCACCCGTGTCGGACAGCTGGTGGCGCGCGAAGCCTCTGCGAAGCTCGGAGTTCCTTTCGGAATCGTCGACCTCTCTCTGGCTCCGACTCCGGCGATCGGTGACTCTGTGGCGTATATCCTCGAGTCAATGGGACTTGAACAGTGCGGATGTGCCGGAACCACCGCTGCGCTCATGATGCTCAACGACGCCGTCAAAAAAGGCGGAGTCATGGCTTCAAGTCAGGTCGGAGGACTTTCCGGAGCATTTATTCCGGTTTCCGAAGATGCCGGTATGATCGCCGCCGCCCGCAGCGGCGTGCTGTGCATCGAGAAGCTCGAAGCTATGACCGCAGTATGCTCGGTCGGACTTGATATGATCGCCGTTCCGGGAGATACCACTGCTGAAGTTATTTCCGGAATCATCGCCGACGAGATCGCCATCGGTGTCGCCAACACCAAGACTACTGCCGTCCGCCTGATTCCGGCGTACGGCTGCAAGGTCGGCGACAGCGTCAGCTTCGGCGGACTTCTCGGTGAGGCTCCGGTGATGCCGGTGAGAACCGCAAGTCCGGCAAAATTCATCGGCCGTGGCGGCAGAATTCCTGCGCCCATCCACAGCCTGAAGAATTGAGGTACATTATGACAAGTGAAACACTGCGTCTTTACAGCGAACCGTATGAAGACGGTTTCATGCCGACCATGACCAGCTATCTCTGCGATGAGGAGACCCGCGGAGCCGTGATAGTTTTTCCCGGCGGCGGTTACAGACATTACGGAAGCAAAGAGCAGGCATCCATTGCCAAACGGTTCAACGAGCTTGGTTTTCACGCTTTTGTGGTGATTTACAGCATTGCCCCCAACCACTATCCCGCTCCCCAGCGCGACGGTTTCCGGGCGATCAAGATGGTGCGTGCCAATGCGGAGCGTTTCCATGTTGATCCTTCCAAAATCGCGGTATGCGGATTTTCCGCCGGCGGCCATCTGGTCGGTTCCCTCGGCGTGCTTGCCGGAGAATTTGAGTGTGTCTGCGGCGATGAGATCGACAGGCAGAGCCAGCGTCCGGATGCAGTTATCATGTGCTATCCCGTGGTTACCTTCACCGGAGAGTACCGGGGCTCAGGTTCGGCACTCAACCTTATCGGCGGAAGAGATCCGGAACTCGAAGAGTACCTCTCTCTGCAGAACCGGATCACGGAAGATACTCCGCCGGCTTTCTGCTGGATAACTGCCGATGACAAGGCTGTGGATTATCAGAATCCGGTGATTTTTGCAACGGAGATGTGGAAACAATCCCGTCCCTGCGAGCTTCATATTTTCCCCTCCGGTCCTCACGGACAGGGCTTGAATACTGAACGTGCTGACGTGGGCCAGTGGAGTGCGCTTGCCGCAACATTCCTGCGGACGACCTGCGGCTTCTGACGGCTGTAAAAAATCTCTTTTACATTATATTGTAAAGTGGAAAAACACTTGTTTTGGTGGTATATTAAAACAAGTGTTTTTTTATTGTTACTATTTTGCAATAATGCAAGGAGATATTACAAATGGAACAGCTCAACCGTAATTTTCTGACCTCCCATCCGGAGATCAGTGAACGCATCACCACCGGAAGTCTGGCAACCGATATGCCCGAGCGCATCATCCAGTTCGGTGAGGGCAACTTTCTGCGCGGATTTGTGACCTGGATGGTCAGCCGCCTCAATGCCAACGGACTCTTCAACGGCAAGATCGTAGTCGCCCAGCCGCTCAAAGTCGGTCTGGCAAAGCTGCTCAACGATCAGGATGGTATCTACACCCTGCTCATGCGCGGTATCGAAAACGGTGTCAAGCAGGATAACCGCGAGATCGTCACCAGCGTCAGCCGCGGAATCGACCCCTACAGCCAGTGGGATGCCCTTATGGAGTGCGCCCACAATCCCGATATGCGCTTTATGATCAGCAACACCACCGAGGCAGGTATCGTCTATGTTGACGAGCCGCGTCCGCGTACCGAGTGTCCGGCGAGTTTCCCTGCCAAAGTCTGCGCCTTCCTCTACGAGCGTTTCAAGTACTTCAACGGTGCTGAAGACAAGGGAATGGTGATGATCTGCTGCGAGCTTATCGAGCGCAACGGAGCGCAGTTGAGAAAGATCGTTCTCAAGCTGGCAAGAGAGTGGGAGCTCCGCAAGGACTTCATCACCTGGATCGAAAACTCCTGCTGCTTTGTCAACACTCTTGTTGACCGTATCGTTCCCGGCTATCCCAGAGATAATGCTGATGAGCTCTGCAAGGAACTCGGCTACGACGACCAGCTGCTCGACACCTGCGAACTCTTCCACCTCTGGGTCATCGAGGGCCCGCAGAAGCTGGCAGAAGAGCTGCCCTTCCACAAGCTCGGACTCAATGTTGTCTGGACTGACGATATGACTCCCTACCGCACCCGCAAGGTGCGTATGCTCAACGGCGCGCACACTTCCAGCGTCCTCGGCGCATACCTTGCCGGAATCGACACTGTCGGCGAGATGATGAACGATGATCTCTTCTCCAAATATGTGGAAAAGGCTTTGATGGAAGAGATCCTGCCGCAGGTTCCCGGTGAGTTTGAATCCAACCGTCAGTTTGCTTTGAGCATTCTCGACCGTTTCCGCAACCCGTTCATCCGCCACGAGCTGCTTTCAATCTCTCTCAACTCGGTTTCCAAGTGGAAAGTCCGTGTTCTTCCCAGCGTCAAAGATTACTTTGCCGCCACCGGCAGACTTCCGCTTCTGCTCACCTACAGCCTTTCAGCCCTTATCGCGTTCTACCACGGCGTCGGCTCCAACGAGCCGGAGTTGCGCGGAACCCGCAACGGCAAATCCTACTCCATTAAAGATGGCATCGATGAGCTGGTCTTCTTCGAAAAACGCTGGCATGCTTTCCACCACAACCACGATCTGCGCGTTCTGGTCGGAACCATTCTTGCCAACGAGTCCCTCTGGGGCGAGGATCTCACTCTGCTGCCGGGCATGATCGACATCGTCACCTCACAGCTGCAGTCCATCCTGACACTGGGTGTCCGTGAAACTGTTTCCAACCTGGTCAAGTAAGGGTGATTCGAAATGAGTGAAATGCGCTATCTCAAAATCAATCCTCTTGACAACGTTGCTGTTGCGCTCACTGATCTTGAGTGCGGCTTTTCCGCTGAAGTTGACGGCAGAAATATAGTCCTGCAGGAGGATATCGCACGCGGACACAAGTTCGCCATCTGCGACATCGCCGAAAACAGCAATATCATCAAGTACGGTGCCCCCATCGGACACGCCACCTGTGACATCAAATGCGGCCAGTGGGTGCATACCCGCAACATCAAGACCAACCTTTCCGGACGCGAAGAGTACGTCTATACTCCGGAGCTTCCGGCTGACCGTGAGGAAAAGCCGGTTCCGACCTTCAACGGTTTCCGCCGTCCCAACGGCGACGTCGGTATCCGCAACGAGTTGTGGATCATCCCGACTGTCGGATGCGTCAACAAGACCGCAGAGCTTTTGAGCCGCCGCTTTTCTGTGACCAGAGAGGGCGTCACCGGAGCTTATGCTTTCACCCATCCCTACGGCTGCAGCCAGATGGGCGATGACCATGCCACGACCCGCGCCATTCTTGCCAACCTGGTGCATCACCCCAACGCTGCAGGTGTTCTGGTGGTCGCTCTCGGATGCGAGAACAATACGCTCGATGATTTCCAGCGTGAGATCGGCGAGATCGACAGCAATAAAGTCCGCTATATGGTGGTTCAGCAGGAGGAAGATGAGATCTCAAAAGGTCTTGAACTGCTGGCTGAACTCGAAGAGTATGCGGCGTCATTCAAACGTGAGCCGATTCCGGTTTCAGAACTGCGTGTCGGACTCAAGTGCGGCGGCTCGGATGGACTTTCCGGCATCACCGCCAATCCGCTGGTGGGTTCATTTTCCGACAAAATCATCGCTTACGGCGGAACCTCGGTTCTGACTGAAGTTCCGGAGATGTTCGGAGCTGAAACGCTCCTGATGGCGCGCTGCGCCGACGAAAAGATCTTCGATGATTGTGTCGAGATGGTCAACGGCTTCAAAGATTACTTTATCAGCCACAATCAGGTGGTTTACGAGAATCCCAGCCCCGGCAACAAGGCCGGCGGAATCTCCACGCTTGAAGAGAAGTCCCTCGGCTGCACCCAGAAGGGCGGAGCCTCCAAGGTCGTCGATGTTCTCACCTACACCGACCGTCTGGAGAAGAAGGGACTCAACCTGATGGCAGGTCCCGGAAACGATATGGTCGCGGTCACCGCCCTCACTGCGGCCGGCGCGCATATCATTCTCTTTACCACCGGACGCGGAACTCCCCTCGGCGCACCTGCTCCCACCGTGAAGATCGCCACCAACAGTGCGCTCGCCGGTTTCAAGAGCAACTGGATCGACTTCAATGCAGGTGTTCTTGTGGAAGGAACTTCCATGGCTGACGCCACTGATGACCTTATGAAGAAGATCATCGAAGTCGCCAACGGCGAAGAGACAAGAGGCGAGGCGAGCGGTTACCGTGAGATTGCCATTTTCAAGGATGGCGTGACTCTCTGACGCTTGAAAAAACAAAGTGCTTTCAGTTCCAACAGCTGAAAGCACTTTTTTTATGCCTTGAAAAGGTTTTAAAGAATCAAATGTTTTCCGGAGTGTCTGTTTTGGCGGAAAGCTCACACTCTTCGTACTGCCGGTAAAGGTTGATGAAATACCGGAGCTTTTTAAGACAGCGGTGGCGGATGGCATAGATACTGCCCGGGGATTTACGGGTGACCAGAGATATTTCTGATACCGGACGATCCTGAAACACCGACATGTAAAACACCTCATAGGTTTCGGTATCCACCACCTCTTTAAGCTCATCCAGAGCCTTGTCGAGCAGAAAATCCTGATACTCCTGCATACACTGTTCGTCTATTTCGCAGGGGTATTCCAGATCCTGCATTCCGGAGTCCTGACCGTGGCGGTGATTTTTCTTGAAGATCCTGATGGCGGCAAAGTCGCTGATCCGGCAGAGGAGAGAACGGAATTTTCCCCGGCTGCGATCGTAGAAAAAGTTGTCGAGTTTTTTCCAGAATATCAGCATGACTTCGACGGTGAGATCATCGCACTCCTCGGGAGTGAGGTTGTGTTTTCTTCCTATGGAGCGGATCATACCGGTATATTTACGGTAGAATTCGTTCCATGTTTCCTCGTTGCCGGACTTTATCTGCCGGATGAATGAGCTGCGCGTGGCGAACTCCGAGGCGTCAGGCTTGAAAGAAAATATCGTGCTCACTCTTCGATCCGGAAAATTACAGTTTGTTCAGGATGCACTCGCCGGAAACCGGAATTTCAACGATGTTGACTCCGGCAGAAAGCTCTTTCGTTCCGCAGGATTTTCCGCAGACGTCGAAAAACTCCGCTCCGGCAGGAGCCGCAAGCTCGATGATGACTCCGCTTTCACTTGAGGCGTTGACTACGATTTCGGTGTTCCAGTTGTCGAATCCTGCTTTGACAAAAGCGTTTTCGGTGTAGCAGGCGGTGATCGCCTCATCTTTACCTTCGCTTCTGACAACGGGATAATTCAAATCGAAGTGGGGAGCGACTATTCTGCCGAAGAGCAGAGTTTCACGGTAGCGGCGGTAGAACGCCACCCGGTGACGGATCATCTCAAGGTGGTCGGCAGGAATATCTGCCAGTCTTGCCGATATCTGCGGAACAGAGAAGAGTACTGCCAGAAGCTGTCTTGCCGCTTCTTTGACATCCTCTTTTTCGTGCCAGCGCAGCATATCGCCGTGGACGGCACTGCTGCAGGATGAGAGCCGCAGATCGACGGTACGCACTCTGTTGGCAACGATGTCGCCGGGGCAATCGGTGGCACGGATGAGGTTTCCATACTGCCTGATGGCGGGGCCCATATATCTCTGGCGGAACTCCACCAGTACATCCGGTTTGATCTCCCGCAACGCAGCCATAACATCTTTGAGCAGGACATCGACTGCTTCAGGAACGTTTTTGATGTCACGTCCGGCATAATTTTCCGCTGCAGCCGGATCTACGGTTCCGGGAGCAATGGTAAAGCGGTCGATGAAGTCAAGTTTGAATCCGTCGAGGCCGTAGTTGACCAGTGCATCACGGTAGAGGGAAATCAGAAATTCACGGACTTCCGGAAAACGCGGATCGAGAACCGCTGCGTTGAGGCGGTCGAAAAAGCAGAGGTATTTGCCCTTGAAACGTTCAAAGTTGACGCTCTTGTAGCCGATGAAGGGAACCGAGTACCAGAGCATATATTTCAAGCCGCAATTGTGGACGGCTTCGACATGCTTTTTCATATCGGCGATACGTCCGGGGGCAACCTGCCAGTCACCGGTGTAGTCGTAGATGCCGTCGTGTTTGTCGGTCTGCCAGCCGTCATCGACGATGACTCCGCCCATGCCGAGGGCTTTGGCGGCGCGACATTCAGCTTCGATTTCGGAATCTTTCAGCTCCTTGTGGTAGCTGTACCAGGTGGAGTACCACGCCTCGAGTCCGGCTTCAGGAACGGATACCGGAGTATAGAAGTCTTCAAACCACTTGAAGTTTTCGGCAAGGGCGTCACAGAACGGAATCCGCCGTGAATCAAAGCGCAGAACCATGCTGTAACTGGTCGCCGGAGCTTCAGGAGCGGTGAAGAGGTTGAGCTGGGTGTTGATGTAAAAGTCGTACTCGCAGGGACCGCCTGACCAGACGATTTTCCGCAGAGCGTCTGAAGCGCAGCAGATCAAGCGGTTTTCGCCGTTCTGTCCGCAGTATCCTGCCACCGGTGCGCCGACAGCAAGTTCGCTCTCAAAACGGCTGTTCCACTCCGGAGCAAGGTTTTTGTTGAAGAAAGCGTCTGCCTGCCAGCGGCAGGTGATGTCGTGCTGGGGAAAACGCACAGAGATGGAAATTTCCGGCAATGTTGCCGGTGTTTCGTTTTCCAGAGTAAGGAAGATGTATTCGATACCGTCTGATCCGCCTCTGGTGCAGGATATCTGCCAGCTGCCGGGGGTATTGCAGTCGAGAATAAAATCGGCGGCGGACAACTTGATTTCTTTCTTCAT
>JAZQTR010000252.1:0-21264 GCA_045630865.1 Victivallaceae bacterium | reverse complement strand
TGCGGCTGCGTTGCTTCGGTCGTGTACAGTCGTACACTCCCTTGCGTACTCGCCGCAAAACACGACCTTGACTCATGCTGCATCCACCGATTGCAAACGAGCCGTTTTATGTGGTTGACAAAACACTGTCTGAATGGTATATTCAGATGTGCAGTAGCAAGTGCTTAAATAGACTTCTGTATGTCGGTTTCGCAAAATTAGGGACATTAACATTTTTTTACCAGATGCAGCAGTACAACTGCATGTCTTTTGAGCAGAACGCTGTTGTCGGAATTGACGACGGCGTCACCAAAAACATCTGTGTATTCGATGGAGTATGATTCCGGCATTGCCAGCACAAAAAGCGTCTCTTTGAGGTGCGACTGGGTGGCGATCACGGTGTATGAGCCATCCGGAAGCACAAAGCCTGCGGTATCCGATTCGTGATTTTTATCCTGCACGTCGGCGTCTGATCTGAATAATCCGCCCTCAAGATAACGGCGGTTGCGTTTCTTGAACTCAAGCGCGGCTGTCAGATACTTTTTGTAGCGCGGAGTGGTTCCGATGGTGGCGCGGCAGCGTTTGATTTCCACATCGCACTGCAGATTGAAGAGCAGCATGCGGTTGACTCTTCTCTCGATGTCATTGTCATCCCGGATTTCGCGGTTGGATATCTGTGCTTCGGGAAAAACGTAGTGGAAATAGTCAAAATCGGTGGGTATGAATGGTTTGACTCCATCCGTTATCTTTCCTTTGACCGCCGATCCGCCGGGAAAACTGTGGACGTAATCCACACATCCGGCTGTGATATCTGAAGCGTGTTCGATGCCGATAGTCAATCCTTTGCTGCGGGCGCGGTCTCTCAAAGCGAGAAGCATATCGCGTCTGGCTGTCATTATTTTGGTAAACGGCACTTCGTGGCCGTGATCCGGATTGAAGCAGATGGGGTCTCCGCTGCCGAGCTGATCGAAAAATACTCCGTCTGCACCGAGACTTGCGGCAAGGTCGATAAACTCATAGAGTTTCTCTGTCATCTCTCCGGCGCAGGGACATGCACGGGAAAACGTTCTGCCGCCGAAATAGCTGTTGTAGATACCGTGTCCGCTGAATCCCCAGCGTTGAAACTCCTCATTGCCGCGTATGTCGTGTATGGCACAGCGTTTACCGGCTCCGGAGCGGTAAAAGTCAGAGGTTCGGTCGATAAGTTGTCCGTTGGTGTACAGATTGACTTTTATGCCGTATTTTTTTACTTCGCTTATCGCATTTTTGAAGGCGTCAAAACCGCCGAGGCTCTCTGATACAGTGTAGTTGGGGTAGTCGTTGTCGTGTCCGCCGGAGTGCCATCCGAAGATAAAGAGGGCGTCGATACCGCACTCTTTGAGTTCCTTTGCGATTGCCGGAAGTTCTTCGAAGGTGAAGAGATTTTCTCCGTACTGGGTGCGCATGATTATGCGTTCCCAGCCGTTGAAAAACTTGAGGCTGTCGTGGAGCTGCGGCAGCTGGATGTTTTTGAGCAGAAACTCCCGGTAGATATCCGCCGCTTTGTGCCAGGAGCCGGAGTAGGGCGCAAGGATAAAGTCTTCGCAGCTGAATTTTTTTCCGCTTCCAAGAAACGGCAGTTTGACCATCAGCATTTCGACCGAGCTGTCTTCGACGTTTGCCTGAGCGATATGAAGAGTCGTTTGAAAGCTCTTATCGTGGCTGCCGAAGTAGAGACCGCGCGATTTTCCGTCAATGACAAAACTGTTGGTCGTCGCCATCTTTCCGGGATAGTGGAGAATTTCACGCCGGAAACACTCGTCAAGTCCCTGATAGCCCGGAGCGGCGTTGAGTTTGGCGTTTTTCCAGTCGGCAATCACCGGATGAACTGTTCCCGCCTGCTGTGAGTTGCGCCATGCAAACTTTTCAGTCTCGTCAGACAGTTTTATGACTGGAAATCTGCACTCGCGTACCGTACAGCCTGACTCATTGTTGGCAAGCGTGATTCCGAGATGAAGTCTGCCGTCTTTGAGTTCTCCGGTGATTTCGGCGGAAATATCGTAATGCACTCCGTCAGTTGAAGAGACGTCGGCGTACCGGAGAGTAAAGCTCTCCGCGTCAGCGGATATTTGCGGAGCGGAACCGGCAAAAACTTCGATTTCCTGACACTCACTGTTTTCCAGACAGAGACTCCAGAGTACGGAGGGTTTGACAAGCTCCGTGCCATCGGGGGCTTTCAGCGATAAAAGTCTGCCGTCACTTGAAATAAACGCGTCTGATCCACTGCCGGAAATCATGAGCCCTTTGTGTGGAATAAAATCAACCATTTTATGCAACTCTTCTGTATTTTGTCTTCGGAGTATAACGTAGCATATTTCTGCTGATTTTACAAGAGAGCGACAGGCGGAATCACCTGAAAAAGAGCGTGAACTGCCCGGGAAAACGGTGTGATAACAAATCCGTCAGCTGTTCTGCTTGATGACGTGGCGCAGCTGGCTTACCGCACGGCGGATATTTTCATCTTTGTCGCACAGCTCCTGAACGCGTTTTTCGGCGTTGAGGATGGTTGCGTGGTTGCGTCCGAAAGCGTTGCCGATCTCGTTGGTGGATTTGAGAGTGAGTTCCCGGCAGAGATACATTGCGATCATGCGGGGCTTGGCGATATTGTCGGTACGGCGGTTTCCGAGGATGTCGGTAATGCTGAGTCCGAAATATTTTGCCACCTGCTGCTGGATGCTCTCGAGCGACACTTCGCGGACTTCCTGTGCGATCTGGGCGCGGAGCAGCTCTTCGGCGCGCTGCAGGGTCAGCTGTTCACTGCCGCTCAAGCTGGCATAGGTCGCCAGCCGGAAAAAGGCACTCTTGAGGCGGCGGACGCTGGAAGTGATGTTTCCTGCGACGAACTCAAGATAGACATCCGGAAGCGGTGACGGAGAGAGTATATCATCTCTCCACATCCGCAGAATCGCCATGCGCGCCTCGAATCCGGGCATGTTGAGTTCGGATACCATTTCCGACTCAAATCTCGTGGTGAGCCGCTGTTCGATGCCCGACAGTTCGCAGGGCTGACGGTCGCTGGTCAGCACGATCTGGGCGTTGCGCTTGTAGAGGGTATTGAAAACGTTGAAGAACTCCTCCTGGATCTGCTTTTTGCCGGCGAGATTGTGGATGTCATCCACCAGCAGTATATCCACGTCGCGGATCAGGCGGAACTCGGTCAGGCTCTTCTTCTGGGTGAGCAGATCGTAGAATTCGGTCAGAAGCTCATCGCAGGTGATGTTGCGGATGCGCAGATGGGGCTGGTTTTCCTGAATATCAGTTGCGATAGCGTTGAGCAGATGGGTCTTGCCCACGCCGCTGGGACCGTAGATGAAAAGCGGATTATAGACGGTTCCGGGCATCTCTGCGACTGCCTTGGCGGCGGCGAAAGCGTGGCGGTTCTCATCGCCGACGATAAAGTTTTTGAAGCTGAACTCTCTGCCGATGCCCGGCTTGAGCTGCGGACGGCGGTATTCGACCGCCCGCGGCTGCGGTGCGGTAGAGATGGATGCCGGTTCATCGTTAAAGACGACAGGACGCACTTCCCACTCATAAAGATAGCTTACACCGTCTATGTCACTCAATGCCGCCATCATATAATTGTTGTAGCTTTCGCTGATAAACTGTCCGAAAAAGTTATCCGACACGCCGAGGATGATGGTTTCGCCCTCGTCTTTGCTGACGCAGCGCAGGGGGGTGAGTTTGCTGAACCAGGACGTGTAGAGATCGGTTGTATCCGGATTCTGCACGAGCCGCTCAGAAGCGATCTTCCACACCTCTTTTGCAAGTATTTCCGCCTGATTCATAATTACCCTTTTTCCGCCTCAACTGAGGAAAGTTATTAACAACACTTGTTTACTGTGTCAAATCAACGCGTTACGACACATTTTCTTACCCGGAGCTGCCTTTCAGCTCAACCGGATGTACTGTTTTATACAGTTGCTTTTACAGTGATTTCAGCTCAAATAAGCTCAAAATCGCCTGAAAAACTTCACTTGTTGCACTCATTTAAGCGATCAGCCTTCCGGAAAGTTCCATCAAATGTGGAAAAGTCCCTCAATTCACAGGTTGTTGACAAGTTATCAACAAGTTATTAACAACCCCTTCGCACCGCCCTGGCGCGCAACACTAACAAAATACCCCGTAAAGTGCAATATGTCAAATGATTTTTCTGTCAAAGGTTGTAAATTTTGTCATAAAAAATCTCTTTTCGGCACTTGCATTTTTCTGAAAATGTGCCTTTGATGGTGAAATGCACAAAAGGTGTTATTTTGCCGCCAGGGTGAAAAATTTGCATAAGTATAGAGATAAAAAGTTGCGTTGACACTGGAAAAAAGAGTAACTTTGATGTATCTTATCTCAAGAGAAAATAACGCCCGTTGTAAAGGGCATAAAAGCGTGGAGAAGCAGTCTTGATGTACCGTATTTCTGGTAAAAAAATACTTGTGACAGGCGGAGCCGGTTTCATCGGATCCAATCTGGTGGACAAACTCTTGTCCCTGGGGGCGTTTGTCCGGGTTCTGGATAACTTTTCCACCGGAAAACGTGAGAATCTTGTTTCCGCTGCCGGAAACAGCAATTTCGAATTGATCGAGGGCGATATCCGCGACCGGGATGCGTGCGACCGCGCGGTGCAGTCAGTTGATGTTGTTCTGCATCAGGCTGCGCTGGGATCGGTTCCGCGCTCCATCAAGGATCCTGCCTCCACTATCGGGGTAAATGTTTTCGGATTTACCAATATACTGCATGCTGCAGTCGAAAATGGTGTGAAACGTTTTGTTTTTGCTTCCAGCAGTTCAGTTTACGGCGACGAGAAGAGTCTGCCCAAAGTTGAAGATAAGACCGGTACTGCGCTCTCACCTTACGCCATATCCAAGCAGAGCAATGAAACCATTGCGCTCAACTTTGCTGCGATCTACGGTATCGAAGTTATCGGGCTGCGTTATTTCAACGTCTTCGGTCCGCGTCAGGATCCTGCCGGAGCTTATGCCGCTGTGATTCCGAAATTTATCGACTCACTGCTCGGACACAAAAGTCCTGTGATCAACGGAGACGGTTCTTATTCGCGCGACTTCACCTACGTTGACAATGCGGTGCAGGCGAATATTCTTGCCGCCGTGTCAGACAAAGAGGCGTGCTCAAAGATGTATAATGTCGCTTGCGGAAGCGAACTTGATCTCAATGGACTCTTCAATATCCTGAAAAGCACTCTGGCGGCAGATGATGAGGCAATTGCCAATATCTCCCCGGTATACGGAGAAAACCGCACCGGAGATATTCCGCACTCACTGGCAAATATCAGCCGGGCTGAAAAGTTCCTCGGTTACCGGGTTCTGGTTCCTGCCGCCGAAGGGTTGGCAAAGACCTGCGCATGGTACGCCGGAAAGAAACGGGCGTAAGTTATGGATATACAACCGGGTGCGCTTGCGATATGCCGCGGCAAAGCAGTGATTATCAAAGAAGTTGCCGGACATAAAATCACAGTCAAATGGGATGGCGCGGATAAAACAGTAAAAGCCAAAGAACTGCTGGTCATCCATCCGGGCCCTGCCGACCGGGTTCCGGAGGCGATAGCGTTTACCACTTCCCCCGAAGAGGCTGCGGAGCTTATCGGAGATGAGTCCTTGAGCTTTGCCGACTTCACCGAACTGCTCTGCGGAAGTTTCTCTTGCGCCGGAGCCTGTTCCGCCTACACCGAGGCTTGTGAAGGAGTCTTTTTCAATCTTGCCGATGATATGTCCGTAAGCTGTAAAAGTGCAGCCGAGCGCGACGCCATCATCACAGAGCGTCAGGCGCGCGAAGCGGAAAAACAGCGCAGAGCCGATCTGCTGCAGAGAATAAAAGAGCGCAGTATCCTGCCCGAAGACAGACAGTATCTGCGTGAAATCGAGATGGTTGCCTCCGGCAGAAGCTCCTCGAGCAAACTGCTCAAAGATCTGGAAGTTGAGCCGATTCCTGAAAAAGCCCACAAGCTCCTGCTCGAACTTGGTGTCTGGGATATGCTGCACGATCCGTGGCCCGAAAGATTGAACGAGGATATATCTGTGCCGGAGTTTCCGCTGGATGAAACAGAATTCGTTCCGAGAACCGATCTCACCCATCTTGCCGCATACGCCATAGATGACAGCGAAAGCAACGATCCGGATGACGCCTTGAGTTTTGCGGATTCCCTGCTCTATGTCCACATCGCCGATCCGACTTCGGTCGTATCGTACGGCGGAGAGATCGACCGTGAGGCGTCACTGCGGGGCGAAAGTCTCTATTTGCCGGAAATACTCTCACCCATGCTGCCGGAAGAGGTGCGCCGCAAATGCGCCCTCGGACTCGAGCCTGAAAACGAAGCACTTACTTTCGTACTTAAAATCGCCGGTGACGGCGACGTTGAACTCGTGGATATCCTGCTCTCAAAAGTCAAAGTCACCCGTTTGAGCTACGAGGGATGCCGGGAAATAGCCGATACTCCGGAGTTTGTGCAGATGAGTGCCGCTCTCGAGAGATTCAAGGAGTTCCGTATCCGCAACGGAGCGCGGCTGATAAAGCTTCCGGAAGTCAAAGTGAAAGTTGTGGATGGCGAAGTGAAAATAACTCCGTGTCCCGTCACATTCGAGCGTGAGCTTGTCGCCAATGCGATGCTTGCCGCCGGATACGGTGCGGCAAAGTATATGGCCGATAAAGGAATAAATTTCCCCTTCGTGGTTCAGGCTCCTCCGGATGAGGAAATTGAGATCAATGAAACGGTAAGCTCGATGTACGAGGCGCGCAGAAACTCCAGGGCGGGTGTCGTCGAGTTCAAGCCCGGACTGCACAGCGGACTCGGACTTGAGCCTTACAGCCGGGTGACCAGTCCCCTGCGCCGTTACGCCGATCTGCTTGCACACCGTCAGCTCAAGAGTCTGATTCTCGGCAGAGAGCCGCTCGGCTTCGATGAGCTTTCTGAAAAGATGACCTACGCTGAAAATGCCGCCTCATCGCGCCGCAAACTGGAAAAATACGCCAACGAGTACTATACGATCGTATATCTCGCCAATCATCCGGAATACACCACAACTGCGACCCTCGTGGCTAAACGCAACGGTCAGCTGGTGTTTCTGATCCCGGAACTCGCCTACGAGTACAAGGCGCGTCTGCAGGGCAATTATCAGATTGATAAAGAGTACACTCTTACTCTGCAGATGGCTGATCCGTCACAACAGCGGTGCGTTTTCAAAGTGAGCAATATCGCAGAGTAACCTGCTGTTACATTTCGACAGTTATCTTGCGGCACAAAATGGATTTGCGCTTGACGTTGTCTTTATCCGGATAGTAGAAATCGCTGTAAAAGAGCAGCGCAGAGTTGTCATCAAGTGCCAGCAGCTGGGGATTGTTGCAGGCCCCATCCCAATCGTGGAAAGTCGGGTTTTCCACCGGTATGTTCGCCAGATGGCTGCGGTCTTCCGGCGTCATTATTGTAACGGGATCGCTCCAGTTGTATCCGGTTTCATCGGTGGAGGCGCGGACAAAAATTCCCGGGCGGGCGTAGCAGACCAGTGCTGTACCGCAGGCAAGGCGGCAGACGCGGGGCAGGATTCCGGTAAAGGAAAACTCTTCGGGTGCGCTCCAGGTGAGTCCCATATCGTGAGAATGAGATATATACATCGGCGACCACTCGTATCCGGTTGAACCGTACCATGCACTGCGGAAAAACCAGACCATTGAGCCATCGGGCATAAATTCAAAATCACTGTCGCTGAAACCGCCGCTCAAATAGGGATAGCGGTTGCCGTCGGCGGGGTACTCCATATGGCTGTGCAGATACCAGTTGTGTCCGTTGTCGGTTGAACGGAACAGCTCGGCAGAATAGTACGGACTGTACTGACGGTTGGCGGGGTTGACGTGTCCTTCGCCGGAGTAGGTTGCCATCCACAACGCTCCGTCGGGGCCTTTCTTGAGCGGTCCTCTCGGAAATATCGGCTTGAGAATATTGTCGAACTCTGCGCCGTTGAACACAACCCGGGTCAGGCATGGCCAGTCGACGTTGACATATTCGGTCACGCTTTTGTTTTCTCCGGCAGGTGTGCGGTAAGCCAGCCACACCGGACGGTTGAGACTTGCCGGAAGTCGCTCTGACAGATAGGCTTTGATAGTTATTTTATCCCACCATGCAGTCACTCCGTCCGGAATGGGCAGAACGCCCTCGGGGGCAGGCTTGCTCATATCGTAGCCCGGAGTACGGTAGGAAAAATGGGTTTCGCGGTAATCAGACACCGAAAATCCTGACTCCGGAGGAAAATAGAGCAGGTCGCCGTTATCCAGCAGCATACCGCAGGAGCTGTCTATAGCCGGATCAGCTTCGCTCCATGAACAGCCGTTGTCGCTGCTGACAAACCAGCGGTTGGCGTTTCCGAAGCTCTTGATATCATCGGCTGTGACGTGGACAGCGACTGCAATTCTGCCATCGGCAAGGCGGAATGGACGGGGGAACTGGTATGCGCCCCAAAGCTCTTCTTCAGGGCGTATTCCTTGAACAATCAGCTGTTCCTGACTTACTTTGATATTCACTTTACGCTCCTTTTCAGCGCAGTTTGAGCGTGGCAAGTGCCAGCAGTGAGCAGATGCCGGAAATGATCCAGAATCTGACTACGATCTGGGTTTCTGTCCAGTTCAGACGCTCGAAGTGATGGTGTATCGGAGAGCAGAGGAAAACTCTTTTTCCGAAGAATTTGAAACTTGCCACCTGAATGATGACGCTCGCC
Organism: Victivallaceae bacterium; assembly: GCA_045630865.1. Lineage (GTDB taxonomy): Bacteria > Verrucomicrobiota > Lentisphaeria > Victivallales > Victivallaceae > UBA1784. Next base: position 12,535 of record JAZQTR010000252.1, on the reverse strand, counting down.
GCCTCCATGACAAAGACTCCGCCGACGAGAAGCAGGAGCAGTTCCTGACGGGTGATTACCGCCAGCATGCCGATAGCACCGCCGAGAGCGAGGCTTCCGGTGTCGCCCATGAACATCGAGGCGGGATGGCAGTTGTGCCAGAGAAAGCCGATGCAGGCTCCGCAAATGGCGGAAGAAAATACCACCGCTTCGGAAACCGTGGGGACAAAGGGAATATTGAGGTAGTTGGCGAAGATCTTGTGTCCCATCAGATAGGCAAATGTCGCGTAGGTGAGGGTGGAAAATATGGTACATCCGGAGGCAAGTCCGTCTTTGCCGTCCGTGAGGTTCACCGCGTTGCTTGCGCCGACCAGCACCAGCACTTCAAACACCAGCATCCACCAGCCGCTTGCGACCGGGGTCTTGATGAAGGGAACCATCAGCTGAAGCATGCTTTCGTGCAGAGAGGGAACGAAGAGCAATGCTCCGACAATGAGGGCGGCAACCAGTATCTGAAGCAGGAATTTCCAGCGTGAAGCAAGACCGTTTCTGTCTTTCTTGACCACTTTGCGGTAGTCGTCGATAAAACCGATGGCGCAGAAGAGAACAGTGCCGGTGATCAGTACGACCGAAATAAGGCTTGAGAGGTTGTTCCAGAGCAGACATGAAAGCGTTATCGCTCCGACGATCAGCACTCCGCCCATGCAAGGGGTGCGGGACTTCTCTTTGTCGATAAATTCCACCGGAACCAGTCCTTCAAGACGCTCTGTCGCTCTGACATTGAGGCGGCAGAGAAAACGGGCGAACCTGCCGCCGGAAAGAACAACGATGAGGAATGCGGTCAATGCCGCTGCGCCGGCACGGAAAGTAACATACTCAAAAAGACGCAAAAATCCGATGGATTCACTGAAGTTGGACAGCAGATAAAGCATTTAAAAGATACACTCCCCTTGTTTATAAAAATTGACGGAACGCCTCACTTGAAGTGAAGAGTTCCACAGTTTGATTTTCCCGAAAAGAAAAAATCTGCGGCGCATCGAAACACACCGCAGTTATTTTTTTGTTGCTGCGTTAATTCTGCAGGCTGCCGTAGGGAGTCATCTCCCAGGAGGCTGGCGCATTTTGCGGAATCACGCTGTAACCGCTTCTTTCACGTTCTGTACATCCGGCAAGAGCCAGAAGAATCAGCAGCGCAGCAAGCGGATAGATTACTCTGCTCACTTTGAGAAGCGGGCGATCAACGCCTCGAAGAGGTTGTAGTCCTGCATCTCAAGTGCATTGAAAGCGACTCCTGCGCCGAGCATAATGCAGCTGAGGATCATTACGACCATAAAGTATTTTGACTTCAGCATCGTCACAACTCCCTTGACTTAGTTTGCGGAGGGGATCCAGTAGATCATCTGACCGGCTTTGATCTCTTTGCTTCCGGCGGGGATATTGGCGGTGGCGCAGTTGTCGCCGACTTCGTCAACGGTCACGCGGGAAACGAACTTGGCAGCATCGCTGATGGTTCCGTCGACGACGACCAGCTCAAGACCCTTGACGATCTGGGGATCGATCTCAACGGAGCGGTTGCCGACTTTCTGGATGACTCTTGACTTTTTGCCGAGGTCGATGGTGATGTAACCATATTCATTGTCAACGCTGAGAACTTTTCCGGCGATGGCCTTGCGGGCATCAGCGGAACCGTCTTTCCAGAGTTTGACGTCAGCAGCACCGGTGATGCCGAGAGCCTTCTTGTAATCGGCGATCTGGCTGTTCTGATCTTTGTTGACGCTGTTCAAACTTGCGATGCGGGCGTTGCTCTTTTTGAGCTGATTTTCGCAGTTGCGCAGGGCAGCGCGGGTTTTCTTGAGGTCGCTGTCGGTGGCGCGGTAGACACGGTAGAGTTTCTCGACGCCGTCGGAGATGCTCTGGGTGGACTTGCTGTAGTCGCTGCCGGTGTTCAGACGGGCGTTGACTCTGCCGCCGATGCGTTTGAGGGTGTTCTCATAGTTGGCGCGGCGGTTCTTTTCGGACTGCAGAGCTTTTTCCATGCTGCTGAGGGCGGAAGCATTGCCGCTCTTGAGGTCACGGACATTGAGTCTGGCATTCAGATATTTCTGGGCAAGTTTGATGACGTTGTTGTACTGACGGTCGCGGCGGCTGATGGCATCGGAAACAGCGTTGATGACATCATCTTTGCCGGCATCGTAGGTGTCGAGGCCGCAGAGAGCCTTCTCGCCGGGGAGCTTCTTGGCTTCGACAGCGGTTCCGATGGTGTAGAGGGCGGAAGCCAGAGCATTGCGGGAGTTCACGACCTGACGGGCGCGCTCGGCAAGCTTGGGAAGACGCTGATCGAGGTCAGCATATTTCTCGTGGGAAAGGGTTGAGGCGGTGAGCTCGTCAGCAACTTTCTTGGTTCCGCTGTCACGGTCGAGTTCGACTGCGGATTTATTGATGGCAACAGCCATTTTTGCCCATCCGTCGACGAACTGGCTGCGCTTCTCGAAGAGGAAATAAGAGAACACAGCACTTGCGGCGGCAAGAAGAAGGATCAGAATACTCAAAATTACGTTGACAGCTTTCATAGCCTTAACTCCAAAAATATGTTAATTATTGATGATTTACACTTTTATCAGATATTACACTTGCTAAACTTTATCACCATTTGGCGGATTTTTCAAATCAATCTTTGAAAAAAATACAAATTTTTTGTCAAAAATATCATTATATCAACATTTTTACGCCGTTTACGGCAACAAGTGCATCAGAAACAGCTTTCAGAACATCTCTGTCAGCGATATGGCACATGGCTCGTAAAGTGATGTATTTTCCGCCTTTTGACGCAAGTCCTCTTGATATGGTTGCGTTGCTGTCGGTGCGGTGCAGGATGCCGAGACAGGCGGCTTCAGCCTGACCGGTCAATCCGCTCTCGGTGACGATGCGGAACTCCCAGTCGAGAGGGAAGGATATTTCCGGCTGATCACTCATTTTTTCCTCCGTTCCAGTAAGGGGATATCTCGCGCAGACGCTGAATAATCGCCGGCAGCACGGAGGCGGTCTTTTCGATCTCCTCCATCGTGTTGTAGCGCGAAAGGCTGAAACGTATGGTTCCGTGGGCTGCGGTGTAGGGGATATTCATTGCGCGCAGAACGTGTGACGGCTCAAGGCTTCCGGTGGTGCAGGCACTGCCGCTCGAGGCGCAGATGTTATTCATATCAAGGAACATCAGGATGGATTCACCTTCGATGTACTCAAAGCTGATGCTCGAGGTGTTGGGCAGACGGTTTTCGAGATCGCCGTTGATTCGGATGTTGGGAATCGAAGTTTTGACCAGCTCTTCCAGGCGGTCGCGCAGTCCTGAAAGGTACTGCTGCTCGAATTCGATGTTGGCGGCGGCAAGTTCACAGGCTTTGCCCAGGCCGATGATGGAGGCGACGTTTTCGGTTCCTCCGCGGCGCAGACGCTCCTGATGTCCGCCGAGGATGGTGGGCATGAAGCGGACTTTGCGTTTGACGTAAAGAACGCCGATACCTTTGGCGGCGTGCAGTTTATGTCCGGATATGCTCAACATATCAACATCGGTGTCTCTGACGTCGATTTTGACTTTTCCTGCCGCCTGAACTGCGTCAGTGTGGAAAAGCGCACCCTTGCTGTGGGCAATGGCGGCGCACTCTTTGATCGGGAAAATGGTTCCGGTTTCGTTGTTTGCCCACATGACTGTGACAAGTGCGGTATTTTCGTCGACTGCGTTTTTGAGGGCTTCCATATCCAGTCTGCCGCAGGAGTCGACCGGGATTTTCACCACTTCGACACCGTTGCGCTCCGCGTTTTTCAGGCAGCTTAAAATTGCCGGATGTTCGACTGCGCTGGTGACGATCTTGCGGCGGTCGGGCGAAACGGCAAGTGCGGAGTTGATCGCTGCATTATCGCTTTCGGTTCCGCAGCTGGTGAAGATGATTTCGGTGGCGACACCGTCGCTGTCACGGAAGTCCGCATTGATAAGTTCTGCGACCCGGCAGCGCGCTGCTTCGATCTCTGCGGCGATACTGCCGCCGAAGCGGTGGATGCTGGACGGATTGCCGTAACATTCGCTGAAATAGGGCAGCATTGCCTCCACAACTTCGGGAGCTACCCGGGTGGTGGCGTTGTTGTCCAGGTATATTACTTTGTTTTCCATAAGCCGAATATATTTTTAAGTTGTTATATTTTTTATTCTGCGGCGCATGCCGGATGTCAGTTATATTAATAGAAATGTTTTTGTGTTGAAAGTCAAGAGAAAAGCTGTTATTTCCGGTTATTTTTCCGCCGCCTTTTTTCCGCTGTCCACGACCATTTTCGAAAGGGCGAAGAGGGCGATGACGTTGGGCAGTACCATCAGCTGGTTGAACATATCCTGCAGAGCCCAGACCAGACTGCTCTTCATAACGGTTCCGAGAAAAATGAAGATAATGGAAAGCGCGGAGTAAACGATCAGTGCCTTTCTGCCGAAGAGGTAGTGGAAATTGATTTTGCCGAAGAAGTTCCAGCTCAATATCGTGGAGAATGCGAAAAAGAGCAGACAGACGGCGACGAAGACATTGCCGATATCCGGAGTGCTTACCGAGGCGATCGCTCTCTGCACCAGATTGGTCTGGGTGAGTCCGGATGAAGTCAGCAGCTGGTTGTAGGTGGTTCCGGTGGCTTTGGCAAGCACGCCGTCGCCGACGTAGATGGTGGATATGACGATGAGAGCGGTGAGGGTGAGGACGATCACCGTGTCGATGAATACTCCGATCATGGCAACTGTTCCCTGGGTGTGGGGATCTCTGACGTTGGCGACCGCGTGGGCGTGGGGAGTCGAACCCATACCGGCTTCGTTGGAAAAGAGTCCGCGTTTGACACCCTGGCTGATGGCTGTTTTGAGCGCGTAGCCGAATCCGCCGCCGATGAGGGCTTCGGGCATAAAGGCGTATTTGAAGATTGCGCCGAAGGTGTCGGGAATGTACTTGATCCGCAGAGCCAGTACGATCAATCCGCCGATGATGTAGATGACCGCCATAGCCGGAACCAGTTTTTCAGTGACGCTGGCAAGGCGTGAGACTCCGCCGATGAAGATGATGCCTGAAAATACCGCGATGACGATACCGACGCTCCACGCCGGGATGCCGAATGCGGTCTGGCAGGTCTCGCCGATGGAGTTTGCCTGCACCATACAGCCCATAAATCCGAGCGAGATGATGATCGCCGCGGCGAAGAGCAGGGCGAGCAGGGTTCCGAAAAGATTGGGAAATGCCTTTTTGATATAGTATACAGGGCCGCCGTGGATGGTTCCGTCAGCGTCGATTACTCTGGTTTTCTGGGCAAGTACGGCTTCGGCGTAGATGGTTGCCATACCGAAAAATGCAATGACCCACATCCAGAAGATCGCACCGGGGCCGCCGGTGATGATCGCTCCGGAAGCACCTACGATGTTGCCTGTTCCGACCTGTGCCGCAACTGCTGCCGAGAGAGCCTGGAAGGAGCTCATTCCTGATTTCTGGCTTTTGCCGTGCAGTGAAAAGCTGCCGAAGGCATTGTTCCAGCCGTCTTTGAAGCAGCGAACCTGAATGAAACGTGTGCGGATGGTGAAAAACAATCCTGTTCCGACCAGAAGAATGGTCAGGACGTAATCTGAGAGGCAGTCGTTTATGCGTGATACGACTTCGAGAGCGGTTTCCATTGGTTACCCCGTGCACTTGAATTAAGAAAAAAACATCTATATAAAATACACGCGGAAAGCTGTTTTTTCAACTCTCTGCACTTGAACGCAGAAATATATCCTGAATAATATTGAGAAAAGACCTGCCGAAACGGAAATAGTTGCCGTTTGCCGTTTCCTGCCACACAAGCGGCAGCCGTTTCAGGAGTGGGACGTTCATCCCGCTGCGGCAGAGAGAGTGTTTCCTTCTGGCCTCAAGGAGCCGGAGCATTTCCGGAGAAACTTTGTCTCTTACTCTGGAAATCAATTCGGTGTAGAGCTTCGCGTACCATCCTGAAGCATCGTCTCTGACTGCTTTTTTTGCTTCACGCAGTTTGGCGGCAAATCCGCTTCCGGTTCCGGAACCGCTCAAATTCTGCGGATGACGCCGGAAGAGGGTCAGAGGAATATCCGACGGCTTGCGCCACGCGCCGAGGGCGAAAAGTACAAGCCCGATCCAGGTGTCATAGCAGTTTTTGAGTTCAGGAAAGGGGAGCAGTATATTGCGGAACTCCGCAGAAAAAGCCATGTCGTGTCCGGCAGCTGGAACACGTTTGAGAAAAGCTGCGCCGCTGTCGGAAAAAATCTCGTCGGCACTCTCAAAGCCGCGGCTCTGCCAGTGGGTGAAGCCGAGGTCGTGCAGGGTGCTGTCCACACAGCGGCTGTCGCAGAACACTGCGCCGGGGAGCGGAGTTGATGTGAGGATGCTCTGCATGGTTTCCAAACGGTCTGACAGCCAGACGTCATCCTGATCGGCGAGGTATATCACATCCCCGGCGGCAAGAGATATGGCACGCTCAAAGTTGCGGTCGCATCCGGAGGGTGACGGATTGACGGATATTTGAAAAGATATCCCGTCATACTTCGCGGAGAACTCCTCCGCGATCCGGCAGGTGGCGTCGGTTGAACCGTCGTCAGATATGATGATCTCATCCGGCGTAATGCTCTGGGTGCAGATGCTTTCGAGCTGCTCTGCGAGGTACTTTTCTCCGTTGTATGTTGCGATGACGACTGATATTTTCATGTTGATTAGTCCGTTGATTTTCTGTCGGGACATAAGATACATTATCCGTCACATAAAATCAAGTTTGCCCTTGAAGATTCGCTCAAAAATGCTATATTAACAGCAAGTGACGGATAAATGACGAAAGGATTTATGCAATATGACGGATAAGAAAAGTTTTCTGGTGAGCGACCTTGCCAATGCGCTTGGAGTTCCCCGTACCACCATCAACGACTGGCTCAAAAGGTATGACCGCTATCTGACAACCGAAATGGCGGGAAAACGCCGGGTTTACACCCTCGAGTCTTTCGAGGTTCTCAAGATGGTCAATGTGATGCGCAATGATGGAAAATCTGCCGCGCAGATAGAGAGTGAACTTGCCGGAAAGTTTGCCATCCGCGCCGATGAGGTCGCAGCAGAAAGTGTTGCAAAAGAGGAGAAAGTTCAGACTGCTCCCGCCGCAGAAAAAGCTGAAGCCCCTGCCGCTCCGGATGCCGGAGCGTCATCACTGCCTGCCATGCGCCGCGAAGAGTTCGACCGCTTCATCGGCTCGATGGAAAGCTTTTCGCGCTTTGAAAAAAGCCGCCGCCGCAGTGCCGTTTTCGTCTGGTGTTTTATCGCCCTGCTGGCTCTCTTCGCTGTCGTTACCGCCTGGTATCTGGCTCAACTGCTCAATCTGCAGAACGCCAATGCCGCCCGGCTCAACCGGGTGATGGCAGAAAACGCAGCGGCAAGGGAGGAAGCGGTGAAAAGTCAGCAGAAATCAGCGGCTGTGATGGATGCCCAGAAAAAAGAGATATCCGATCTGCGTTCTGATCTTGCCGCTTCCAGAAAGCGCGAGGCGGCGGCATCGCTTGAGGCCCAAAAGCAGATCCAAAACGCCACCCGGGATATCCTCAAAGTCATCTCGGAGTCTGACGCGCGCCGGAAAAAGCAGAGCGATGAGCTGAAAAAGAGTTTTGAAAATGAACTGAAAAAGCGCGATGAGGCAGTCCGGGCAAAAGAGGCTGCGATGAAAGCGGCCGAGGAGAAATTTACCCGCAGCACAAAAGAGCTCGAGGCGGCAAAGAGTGAAGCCGCGGAGCTTCGCCGTCAGCTCGAAAGCCTGAAGGCAGATCTGGAAAAAACAAAAAACGCCCCCGCCAAAGAGGCAGGAGCGTCTGTTTCCGCGCCGGGTCAGTCAGCGGCGGGAGCCGGAGCCGGTGCCGGAGCCTGATCCTGTTCTCCGGAACAGTTTGAGGCGGTGAGATTGGCAGAACGTCTTGTGACGCTGCAGTTCTTGCCGCCTTTGTCTTTTTCGCATCCGCAATCGTTGCAGGAGGTCTGCTTTTTGCACTTGGCTTTGGGCTGGCATTTGCATTTGTTCTGGACGGGAGTTGCGATGATCACATCCTCTTCGAAACATTCGCCCTGATCGCAGCAGCAGCATCCGGAAAGCACAGCCGCGCCGATGGCGGCCGCCGACAACAACAGCATCTTTTTCATAACTTTTCTCCTCTCCAAAAAGACAGTTGTTTTCCCCTCCACCCACGAATATAAGGTGTTGCCGGACAAAATCAAGCTGCCGGAAAACAAAAACGGCGATTTTATTTGACGGCGTATCAGGCAGAATCCTTGAAAAACAAGGGTTTTTGTGCTAAATTATATATCACTATCAGTGTCAATACAACTTATATAAGGAGATCTGTTATGTCCGGACACAGTAAATGGGCGAATATCAAACACAAAAAAGATGCCGCTGACAAAGTAAAAGGCAAGGCGTTTTCACGCATCGGTAAAGAGATCATGGTCGCTGCCAAGATGGGCGGCGGAGATCCCGGTTCCAACCCCCGTCTGCGTTCCGCTCTGACCGCCGCCAAGGCCGTCAATATGCCCAACGCCAACATCGACCGCGCCATCAAGAAGGGTCTGGGCGAACTCGGAGATGTCACCTTCGAGGAGATCGTCTACGAGGGATATGCCGCCGGCGGTGTCGCCGTTATGGTCGACTGCCTCACCGATAACCGCAACCGCTCCATCAGCGAAGTCCGTCAGATCTTCGATCGCAACGGCGGAAACCTTGCCGCCAGCGGTGCTGTTGCCCGTCTGTTCCCCCGCAAGGCGCACTTCGTCATCACCGGCGAGTGGGCCGATGAGGAAAAACTTATGGATATCGTTCTCGATGCCGGTGCTGAAGACCTCGAGGTCGAAGATGGCGTCGCCGAGATCTGGGCTGAACCCGAAAACTTTGAAGATCTGGTCAAGGTCTTCGAATCCAACGCTATTCCCACCGAGAGTGCGGAAGTTGTCCGTAAACCCGAAATGGTCGTTGAGCTTGCCGATGCCTCCGTCGCCCGTCAGGTTCTGCGTCTGGTCGACAAAATGGAAGAGCTCGACGACGTCCAGATGGTCACCGCCAACTACGAGATCGCTGATGCGATCGCCGATGAAATCGAGGAGTAATTGCTGAAATGACCGGGTGGATCGAGCGTTCGCGCAAATACACTGTTACCGACAAGGCGACCGGATTTTCAGTCGCTTTCGCCGGAATGAAGTTCACCGATGAACAGCTGACAGAGATGGCTCCCAAGTTTGAGCGTGCCATTTCCGGTATGCAGGACATCGAAGCCGGAAAAATCAAGAACCCTGACGAGCAGCGTAAAGTCACTCACTTCACCGATCGCGTGAGCTATCCTGAAAGTGAACTCTTTGCCGCTGTCGAAGCCTTCGCCGAAGATGTGCGCTCCGGAAAAGTCACCGGTTCCACCGGCAAAAAATTCGAGGCTCTGGTCGTCAACGGTATCGGCGGCAGTGCGCTCGGCCCCCAGCTCATGCAGTTCGCGATCAACGGTCCCTACTGGAACGAGCTTTCTGACTCTGCAAGACGCGGTTACCTCAAGATCTATTTCCTCGACAACACCGACAGCGCGGAGTTTACCGACCTGCTGGCGGTCATGGATCCTGAAGTGACTCTGCAGCTGGTCATCTCCAAATCCGGCGGAACCCGCGAAACCAAAAACAATATGATTGCCATGGAGGATTTTTACGCCTCCCGCAATCTTGACTTCGCCCGTCACGCTGTCGCCATCACCATGAACGGCAGCCAGCTCGACGGACACGCCAAAGGCAATAACTGGCTTCAGGTCTTCGAGATGGCTGACTCCATCGGAGGACGCACCAGCGAAACCAGTATCGTCGGACACGTTCCGGCAGCCCTCACCGGCATCGACTTCAAGAGTTTCCTTGCCGGAGCCTGTGAGATGGATAAGTGGACCCGCAGCACCGAGCTTGCCGCCAATCCGGCTATGATGCTCAGCGCGATGTGGTATATTTCCGGAAACGGCAAGGGTGACCGCAATATGGTCATCGTTCCCTACAGCGACCGCCTTGTTCTGCTCTCACGCTACCTGCAGCAGCTGGTCATGGAGAGCCTCGGCAAGGAGCTCGACCTCGACGGCAAGACCGTCTATCAGGGACTCAACGTCTTCGGAAACAAGGGCGGTACCGACGCCCACGCTTTTATCCAGCAGCTCAATGACGGACGCGACGACTTCTTCGCCACCTTTATCGAGGTGCTGAAAGACTCCGCCCGTCTGGATATGGGTGACGGAGTCGCCATCGGCGATTATCTGCACGGCTTCCTCGAAGGTTTGAGCGCAGCTCTGCTGGGCAAGGGACGTCAGATCATCACCATCAGAGTTCCCGAACTCAACGTCTTTGTTCTCGGCCAGATCATCGCCCTCTACGAGCGCGCGGTCGCCATGTATGCCGAGTATATCAATATCAATGCGTTCCACCAGCCCGGAGTCCAGGCATACAAGCTCGCCGCCAACGGAGTTCTCGAACTCGGCAGTGCGGTTCGCGCCAAGATCGCAGAGCTTTCAGACTGGCAGGGATGTGCTTACGAATTCGGCAAACTCATCGGCAGAGAAGATGATGCCGTGGTTATCGCCGGACTTCTCGACAAGGCAGCTGTCAACAACTGCGGCGTCACCCGCACCTTCGATGCGGAGCGCAACACCTGGATCTACGGAATCAAGTAATTGAACCGGATAATTTTTGAAGACTGCGACTTTATTGCACCGGGACGCTGCCGGATAACCGGCAGGCGTTTCCGGCAGCTTGTCGATGTCATCAAGTGTCCCGTCGGCAAAGTCTGCAAGGCGGGACTTCTCGGCGGACTGCGCGGTACGGCTCAAGTGGCTGAGCTTTCAAGCGATGAGATCATCTTTGATGTAACGCTTGATGAGGAGCCTCCGGAGCCGTCTGCGGTCAGACTTGCCGTGGCGATGCAGCGTCCCCAGACATTTTCCAAAGTCCTGCACATCGCAACTACTATGGGGGTGAAAAAGATTCTCTTTTTCCATTCGTTCAAGGTGGAAAAAAGTTATTGGCAGAGTCCGAGGATCATTCCTGAAAATTTCCGCAGTGAGCTTATCGAGGCTCTCGAACAGTGCGGAGATACCATACTGCCTGAAATCACATTCTGCAACCGCTTCAAAGAGTTTGCCGAAACAGTACTTCCGGAATTTGCCGCCGGAACCGGAATGATTTTCGGAGCTCCCGCTTCGACTGTTTCGCCGGCCGATTACGCCGGAACTCCGGTGACCCTGATCGTGGGACCGGAGGGCGGATTGACCTCTTATGAAGAGCAGACACTCAGCTCCTGCGGCGCAGAGGGAGTTACTCTCGGCGCGCGTATTCTGCGTACCGAATATGCCCTCGCCGCTTTGCTCGGCAAGCTGTCTTGATCCAAAGCAAACACCACTGATACAATCCCCTGAAATATCCCGTTTTTCTTCAAAAGGGTCAGGGGTGCATATGCGTTTATTGGAAACTGCCTGATTTAATTATTCCAGGGAATATTGTACCAGCCGGATGGCCAGGCGAAAGTCCGCATAGTTCCTTCGCCGTGGGGATAGATTCCGCCGCGGTAGATTCTCGGCAGTTCTCCGCGCTCTGTTTTCATAACATCGATGTAGCGCAGCAGCATGAAGAGTCTGCCTTGTCCGGGAATAAATCCGGCACCGACGGAATATACCTTGTCAGCATATCGCGGATATACCCAGAGACCATCTTTGTTCTGGGTGTCGGCTGCCATTTTGCCGAGTTTTTCGGCGTGTTTACGCATCATTTTCAAGGCATTGTCATCCATTGCAGGCTCTTTGACCGGATAGACCATTTCACGCTTGAACTTTTTGAAGTCCGGAATCCGGAACGACGGCTTGCGTTTCACTCCGCGGCTGAAAGAGGCGAATTTTGCCGCATCTTCAGGATCGTCGAGGATATACACCTTGTTCAGCCGTGCCGCTACAGGTCTGCCGGTGACAATGTCATAGTTGTTGAATGTCTTGCCGTTGATGGCGATTTTGTTGAACCACTTTTCAGTGTCGAGCAGCGCATTTTTGAATCGCTCGTCTCCGGAGAGCCGGTAGAGTGTCACCAGTGCTTCACAGGCGTTAAGTGTTCCCTCTCTCGATACCGACGGAGGCTCAAATGTTCTCGCCCAGGTGGGCTTCATATCTTTGTCGTATTGATCCGCCCAGCCGCAGACGGCGTCGTTGCGGATCTGGGATTTGAGAATGAATTCTCCGGCTTTCTTGAGAGCGTCGATGTATTTTTTGTCTTTGGTGACGTGGTACATCAGGGTCATGACGTCGATGGCGTCATTCATTGCCCGGTCGTTGATTTCACCTCCGGAAGGCAGTCCGCGGCAGGTGCGTCCAACCTTTTTTATATGGTCGTAGTGGTGGCTCCAGCTGCCGTCGGGATTTTGGGCAGAGAGATAAAATTCTCCGCTCTTCATCATGGCCTCAAGATATTTTTTGTTTCCGGTCAGACGGTAGACGTAGGCAAGCAGATAGAGGGGGTGG
>JAZQTR010000251.1:0-8263 GCA_045630865.1 Victivallaceae bacterium | reverse complement strand
GCACATCGCCATCTGGGAGGGACTCGATCTCGGCGTCTGCCACCGCCACCACTCACATCTTGCAACCATCTATCCGTTCCCTGATCCGATGCCCTACACCGAAGAGGAACTTCAGACCATCGACAACGCTGTCGACCACTGGATCTCGCTCGGCTCCGGTATGTGGAGTGAATGGTGTATGATGTGGGCGATCCAGATTTACTGCCGTCTGAACTTCTCTGAAGTTCCGATGATCATGCTCAATCTGTGGAAAGAGCACTTTGTCAACGAGGGAGACAGTGTCGTCTACCTGCCGCGTTTCCGCGGTCTTATCTGCCACCGCCGTCACGATATGGTGCTGGATAAACGCGACCACGAGATCATGCAGCTCGACGGAGTCGGAGGTTACGTTTCCGCCTTTACCGAAATGTTCTGCTGTCTGGAGCGCGGCAAAGTGTATCTCTTCCGCGGAATTCCGGCCAAATGGCGCAAAGAGGCAGCGTTCAAGAACGTCAAACTTCCCGGCGGCTGGCTGGTTTCCGGAGAGTACGGCAAAGTCACCCTCTCCGGTCCGCAGGATAAGACCCTCACCATCGTTGTCGACGGCAAAGAGTACACTCTGGGCTCCGGAACCCATCAGCTGGCGTAATCCCCCGGTTACCCACACACAAAAAATCAGACTGCGGTACAGAATTTTCCGCAGTCTGATTTTTGTTTTGTTTACTTTACCGGCAGGGAAATTTCCGCCGGGAAATTTTACAGCAGGGCTTTGAGAGAAGCCAGATCATCGCGGGTTCCGGCTACGACATCTTCCGGCTTTTCGTACTCGAGGCAAAGGCAGCCGGTGTAGCCGGATGATTTGATTTCCTGCATAATGGCTTTGTAGTCCATCACACCATCCTTTATGCGGCAGAAAACGCCCTTGCCGAAACCGGACTCACTGACGCTTTTAAGATGGGTGAAACCGGTGATATCCTTCACTTTTTTCCACGCTTCGACGGCATCCTCGCCGCCGTAGTGAATAAAATTCGCCGCATCGTAATTGAGTTTGACGTTATCAAGAGCAACTGCCTCAAAGAGGTTCAGGCAGTCGGCACTGGTCGCCATAAGTCCGCCGTGGTTTTCCACGATGACGGTAAGTCCGTAATCAGCGGCTTTTCTGCCGAGAGTCCGGAGCTTGTCAGAGATGACTTTGAAACTCTCCGGAGTATGCTCCCAGACTTCGCAGATGCGCAGATATTTTGAGCCGATTTGAGCAATGAGTTTGATATCATCATCACTGCCGTCAAGCAGCATGGCGGTTTCCAGAGCCGACACCTGTGTTGCGGCAAGCAGGTCGCAAATGGCTGATGCGTTGGCTGAACCGCCCTTCAACGCCTGCGGAAAGCCATCTTCCGGCCCGACCATGAAGCTGAGCTGGTCTATGCCGATTTCCCGGAGTGTGCGGCAGTAGTCTTCAGTGGAAAAAAAGCGGAACCCCCACGGAGATGAGCTGAAACAGAATCTATCCATAATAAATCTATCAATCCCATTTGTAGATGAATTTGAGGTATTTGTAGCGATCAGCCTCGATTTTGGCGTAGACCTCGGGAGCCTGCTCTACCGGCACGATTTCATCCCAGAGTCTGGCGTCAAATTTTCCCTCAGAGATATACTTGAGAACTTCGCCCTTGCATCCGGCGTTGGTTGCGATCGAACAGGTTATGTGCAGGTCGCTGCAGTTCCATCTCTGGTACTCGACGATGGTGATGGGGGAACGGTACTGCCCCTGCAGATGAACTCTGCCGCCCGGACGGACATAGTCGGCAAGCGGACTTACCGCATCGGGGTTTCCGCTGCATTCGATGACCACATCGGCCTGTTTTCCGCCGTTGCAGTCCATGACTTTCTGCTGATCATTTCCGTCGAGCAGGATGGCTGCGTCGGCAAACTTTTTGGCATATTCCAGACGGTTGGCATTGATGTCGGCGGCGATGATACGTCCTGCGCCGTAGATACGGGCGAGCTGCATGGCGGAAATTCCGACACAGCCGCAGCCGACGACCATAACGGTATCGCCGGGATTGATTCCGACCATCTGAACGCCCTTGAGCGCGACGGAGCCGAGATAAGCAACGACCGCCTCCTCATAAGAGACGTTGTCGGGGATCTTCACCACTTCATCAGCCGGAAACGGAGCTGTCTTTTTGTTTTTGACCGCATAAGCGGCACTTCCGCCCCACGCGGCGCAGAGTCCGGGGAAATAGCGAACCTCATTTGCCATGACCCGGTCACCGACTTTGAAGGGCTCGTCTCCGTTTTTCCAGGGAGCGTCCTTGCCGACGTAGATGACCTCACCGACCTCCTCATAACTGGGAACCAGCGGATAAGAGAGATTTGATGAGGGAAACGCCTGCTCTTCATAGAGCGACATATCAGTTCCCAGACTGACTCCGCTGTAAGTGGTTTTGACCACGATGGAGTCTTCAGTGACCTCCGGAAAATCGATCTCTTTGACGACCGCCTTGCATCTCTCTTCAAATACGATCGCTTTGCCCTTGAGTTCCATAGTTTATACCCCTTATATTTGAGATTTGATTTCTTGAAATCTGATATACTATAGCCCGGTGGATGATTATTTCAAATGGATAAATGCGTCAAACCGGATGAAAAAAAGATATTCCATTTATGCTTTGGTGCAGATAAAGATCAATCCGGCGATACAGACAGCGAGTGCGGCGATCTGGATGCCCCTGACTTTCTCTTTAAGGATAAGCACACTGCTCACAGTGAAGGAAACGATACAGCTGCCGACCAGCATGGGATAACACATACCGCCCAAGCCATGGTCAGCCATAGTGTTGAGACCGGGATAGAAGAGCGTGTAAGCGAAGATGAGGTTGAAGAACTGGAGTCCGCCGATATATTTCCAGAGCGTTGTATTGCGGATGTTTTTCCTGATCTGTTCACGCCGTTCATCATTCATTCTGACAATGTTGTAAATAAGGGCAGCAATCAGTGTTGCGGATGCCGCGGAAAGAGCGCGGACGATACTCGGCACGCCTTTAGCTTCCTGAAAATAGCTGGGCATCGTAGTGATATTCTGCTGTACGGCGCACATCAGAAGGCAGATGATTGCTTTGAGCCGCCAGTTGTTTCCGCTGTTTTTGGAGTTATCTTTGGTGAGGGCAAAAAGAATCAATGCCGCCAGAAGCAGTACGATACCGACTCCGCGCAGAGCGGTGAACTCGACGCCGAAGAAGAGTATGCCGCCGATAAACGGGAACACCAGAGCAGATTGGATGATCGACCAGATGATTCCGTTGGGACCTGTCTGCATTGCACTGGACATGATTTGAAGCATCAAAAAGTTGCTGACTCCGGAATATGCATAAGCGGCACAAGTCCAGAACACCACAGCGGCAGATCCTGAGGGATAAGCCCGGGTGCTGATCATGATCACCGTTGAAATAGTTACGGAAACCACTCCCCCGAACAACTGCACCAGACTCGGCTCTATGCCGCGCTTGGGAGCATCGCCCATGATCAATCCGATAAGGCACCAGCTGGCACCGACGATCAGCATCGCCATTATACCGAAGGCTACACTGTTGAAAAACGGAATTTGACTGACAAAACTGTTTATAGCGTCATACATTTTACTTATTTTCCTGCTGTTGAACCTGACTTATCTGCGGTTTTGTGTTTTTTCCGGTGCCGGTACAGATGAATATCAATCCTGTAACACAGGCGGTGAGAGCCAGCGTCTGCAGCAGGCGCAGCTTCTCTTTGAGAAAAATCACACTTATAACTGTAAACAGAACTATACAGCTGCCGATCATCAGCGGAAAACACATACCGCCCAAACCGTGGTCAGCCATCGTATTGAGTCCGGGATAGAAAATGACGTACGCCAGAAAGAGGTGAGAGGTCTGGATAATGGCGACGTATTTCCAGAAAGAGGGACTTTTCAGAGAGTTTTTCAGCAAAGTTTTACGTTCCGGAGACATCAATACGATATTGTAGATAATGGCGCACAGGGCGATCGCTCCGGCTTCGCAGATGGAACGGGTAACGCTGGTAACTCCGCGCGTCGAGGCGTAGTAGCTCGGCAGGGTGGTGATGTTCTGCTGGATGGCGCACATTGCAAGACAGATGAAAGCCTTGAGCTTCCAGTGTCCGGAGTTGTTGGAGTTGTCTTTATCAGCACCGTACAGGGCAACAGAAACCAGCAGAATGATGATTCCGGCAAAGCGCAGAGCGGTGAGCTCGACGCCGAAGAACGCCACACTGCTGATAAATGGAAAGATAAACGCAGACTGGGCTATTGACCAGATGATTCCATTCGGTCCGGACTGCATCGCACTTGACATGATCAGAAGCATAATAAAATTGCTTGCCCCGGTGTAGAAACTTGAGGCGCAAGTCCAGAACACCGGCCAGAACTCTCCGTGAGGATAGGCGTTGCCTGCGACCATGATCGCCACGCTGACCGGAATGGAGATGAATGCTCCGAGAAACTGCACCAGTCCGGGATCAACACCCCGCTTGGGAGCAGCTCCCATGATCAGACCGACAGCACAGGAGCTGCTGCCCTGAATGACCATGGCGGCAATGCCGAATGCGGCACTGCTGAAAAACGGTATGGAGTTGAAAAAGCTGACGATAGCTTCAAACATTTCACTTGCCTTTGGCCACAGTCTGATTGTTTCCGGAGCCGGACTCCGGAGTATCTTCAGCCTGTGTACAGATCAGAAAGAGTCCGCAGATGCAGCAGGCAAGGGCAAAAAGCTGGATGGCGCGGAATCTTTCCTTGAGAGAGATAGTCGTAAATACTGAAAAGATCACAATACAGCTGCCGACCATAAGCGGATAACTCATTCCGCCCATTCCGTGTTCGGCAAGAATCTTCATGCCCGGGAACTGGCAGAGAAAGGCGATGATCGACGACACGGGAAGCAGCCAGAAGCTGTATTTCCATGCCTTTGCACTCACAAGGGAGTTGCAGAGTCCCTGAATGTATTCACGGTCGCTGCGGCGCACGATGAAAAGAACTGTCGAGCAGACGGCATATCCTGACATCATCATAAAGGTACAGTAGAGCGGAGATATGTTCGCCGCTTCAGGATAGTAGAACGGAATGGTAACCAGTATCTGATCAAGAGAGACCACTCCGAGGCAGATGAAGGTGGCAAGTTTCCACTTGCCTTTGGCTCCTGAAGTATTGTTTCCGGAGGCTCCGAAAATCACGAGAGCCAACAGCACAAGAATTATGCCGATCAGACGCAGAACTGTGAGTTTGACTCCGAAAAAGGCGACGCTGATAATGAACGGAAACACCATAGCCGACTGGGTGATGGCCCAGATGATATTATTGGGTCCCGACTGCATCGCCCACGAGGTGAGTTTGTGCTGGACGAAACACAAGGCTCCGGCGGCAAAAAACACTGCAGATGTCAGAATGAAAAGCGGCAGAGGGCATGAGAGATTGCTCTTGAGTATGATCATCATGATTCCCATACCGATCATTGAAGCAATGCTGCCGGAAAAGATGATGTACTCCATCGGAATACCCTCTTTGGGAGCTTTTCCGGCGATGGCTCCGACAAAACACCAGCTAATTCCGACAAGTACCATAGCGATGATGCCGGAAAACGGCGTATTGAGAAATTCTGCAATCTGCTGCATGATTAAATCCGGGGAGTCCCCCTCCTGTCTTTGAAAATATTTAAAATCTTTTAATTGTTTGAAAGATCCGCCGCGGGATCAATTTCATAATTTAATTCAGAAACCGGATTTTTTCAAGCTCACCTTACCGGATTTTTTTCGACCAGTTTCAACAGCTCTTCAGGAGTGAAACGGCTGACGGGATCGTTGGCACAATAGACGCTGATGTGATGCAGTTTCTCTTCACGGTCAAAATTGAAATAGTGGAAGAAAAGTGAAATATCCCGGGCGATACCTCTGGTCAATCCCAAACCGGCAAAACACTTTTTGCAGCTTGCAACATCTATCCAGAGGATATCGAGCAAATTGCCGTCACAATCGGGCTCAATACGTTTCCGGTAGAGCAGATTGGCAGGAGTGAATCCGCGGTGGATGATTCCGGCTTTGTGCATTTGGGCGAGATAAATAAAATTGCGCCGGATGAACTCGTCTTTCAAAGTTTTGTCATTATCAAGAACAGCTCCGGGAACAAAATCTCTGCCATCAGAGAATCCGGATGCGTATTCCGTCATCAGGAAACCGCTTTTCAGCACAAAACAGCATCTATCCTCACCGGCAGCGATCAACCTGACCATCGGCAGCCCGATTTCAGCCAGACGGGCAAAATTCGCAGCCTCAACCCCGTAAGCCCCGGGACGGAAAAGATACTTATGGACACCTTTTATCTTAAACGGAGCCTTGTAAACCACCTCTTTGCCGTCCGAAAGAGTCAAAAGCAGAACATATTTACTGCGCGTGCGCCAGAGGCAGGGATATTTCCCTTCCGGAACAAGTTCCTGTTTATTTTTCAAAATCTCTTTTACTTCCGGATAACCGCTGTAAAACCAGTTCCAGGAAGAAAAGAGTTTCAGATCCGGCTGTTTTGTTTTTTCTCTATCCATTATCATCTCGCAATTGCATAATATTGTCACGTTGATAATTTAATCCACCGCAGTTATTTTTCAAGCAGCTGTTACGCAGTTAAACCGACAAAAGGAGTTGAATTTGTCATGTATTTAAGAGGGAACTACTGGCATTATGACTTTTGCATAGGCAAAGTCCGCTATCGTGGAACGACAGGTTTCATCAAATCAGAAAAGAGCAAAGCCAAACAATGTATTGAGCGTATGAAGGTTGAATTGAGAGACAAGCACTCGCTTGAACTCATCTGGAAACAAACCAGAAAGAGAATGATGAAATTCTGCGATATTCCTCTGGACAGTCAGAAAATTTGGCAAACGTTCAGCACATCCGACGTACAACGGGCGGGTCTTCATCGCAGAAAACTCTGCCGGAGCAGAATTGAAAGTTTCTGTTCGTTTATGTCTGCAGAATATCCGTTGGTCACAACTGTTTCTGAAGTTGACATTCTGCACGCAAACAGTTACCGCCTGCTGCTTGAAAACAGCAAAATGAGCAACTCCACCCGCAACGACCACATCGCCGCATTGAAAATGGTTTTCGGTTATCTGCAAAAAAACGGAAACATCGTCCTTTCTCCATTTGAAAAGATAAAAAAGTTCAGTACTGAAAAAGTCAAACGTGAGATATTTACCAGCCGGGAACTTGAACTGATTTTCGCCAATGCTTCCGGCTGGCTATACTCACTGTTTATCACAGCTCTTTTTACCGGATTGAGAGAGGGGGATATCGCTCTGCTTGAGAAGAAAAGTATAGACAGCAGCTGCAGCTGGATAACGATAAACAGAATCAGAAAAACCGGCAAGAGAGCAGATATCCCGGTTCACCCTGATTTGCGGGGACACCTGCAGGAACAGCTGAGTGTTGCAAATGACAGTCAATATGTTTTTCCTGAACTTGCGGAAATATATCTGACTTCCCCCAGGCGGATAGGCAGAGAGGTCAAAAAATTTTTCCGGCAGATCGGCATTTGTGAAACCGGAGTAGAGGTATCCGGTTACAAAAACCGGGTATCGGTCAAAGATGTCCACTCGTTCAGGCACACCTTTATCTATAGGGCGGCACTGAACAATATTCCACTGCCGGTGATTCAGAGCATCGCCGGACATACTTCAAGTGAAATGACAAAGTATTATATGGATCACGCTACAAGAGAGGAAAAAGCAGCCCAACTCAAGAAACTCATGCTTTACGACATAAAAAGTTAATGTCCTGAATTTTGTGAAACAGACATATAAAACGTGGTTACCACATTTGATACAGAACATCAGAATATATCATACTGCTGATGTTTTGTCAAATACGCAAAACGTTTGGTTTGCATCCGGTGGATGCAGTGCAAGTCAAGGTCGGGTTTTGCGGTGAGTACGCAAGAGAGTGTACGACTGTACACGACCGAAGCGACGCAGCCGCAAGGCGCGAGATTGACTGCAATGCGCCACCGACGGTCATGTTTCTTCACAATAATCGGGACAATATCCATAAAAAAACATCCCGCAAATACTCCACAATGAACCTGACAGCACCTCAATGGAAGTTCACTCTGATCGAACTCCTCGTCGTGATCGCCATTATCGCGATCCTCGCCGGAATGCTCCTGCCCGCTCTGCAGCAGGCCCGTGAGCGCGCCCGTCGCAGCAACTGCGCCGGTAACCTGAAGCAGCTCGGAACCGCTCTG
>JAZQTR010000250.1:0-19195 GCA_045630865.1 Victivallaceae bacterium | reverse complement strand
TTGCGGGTCGGTACGACCGACAGCGGGATAATGTACCCTCCTCGTTGGTCGGGTACAATTTTACGCCTCACACCTCGTCAAGCCGTAGCCTCGCGCGAAGGCGGATGCATCCACCAGTGCAAACAAGCCGTTTTGCGTATTTGATAAAACAGCAGTTGTATGATACATTCAGAAGTATGGCAACTACGTTTTATATGTCTGTTTCACAAAATCCGGGACATTAACTTTTATTTCAATCAGAAGAAGAAATCAGAGGTCAAGTCCGGTTTCCGGAGCTTTGCCCATCACGATATTCATGCACTCAACGGCTGCGCCGGAGGCACCTTTACCCAGATTGTCGTAGCGGGAAATCAGCAGGAAACGGTCTTCGTTGCCTTCAACCATGATCTGCATGGAGTCTTTTCCGCTCATGGCGTTGCCCGAAAGCAGTCCTGCCTCAGTGGCATTTTCAGCATAGAACACCATGTTGTTATTGTAGAGATCCCGGTAGACTTCGCGGATGCTCTCGACGGTGTATCCGCTGTTGAGCTGCTCCTTGAAGAGCGGAATGCTCAAAAGCATGCCGCTGTAGTAATCAGCAACAATAGGACTGAACACCGGAGGATTGACGGTTCCTGTGATTTTGACCATCTCTTTAAGGTGTTTGTGCTGCTGGGGCAATCCGTAAATTCTGGGAGCATCGTAGAGCTGTGAACGCTCCGCATCCTCGTACTCGGCAATGAGCTTTTTTCCGCCGCCGCTGTAACCGGTAAGGGAGTGGCAGCTCAACATAACGTCAGGAGAGAGGATTCCGGCGTCAATAAGAGGACGCACAAGAGCAATATATCCGCTGGCGTGACAGCCGGGAACTGCAATACGCTTCGATGAAATAATCTTCTGCAAAAACGCCGGAGAAAGTTCCGGAAATCCGTAGGCCCAGTCATCAAGGGTACGGTGGGCGGTGGAGGTATCCAGCACAACTACATCAGGATTTTCGATCATCGCCACAGCTTCGCGTGAAGCATCATCGGGCAGACAGAGAAATGCAATGTCACAGGTGTTGAGCATCTCCTTGCGGCACTCCGGTTTCTTGCGATCCTCTTCAGAAAGAGTCATCAATTCAATGTCGCTGCGGAGCTGGAGCCGCTCATAAATACGAAGTCCGGTAGTTCCGGCCTTCCCGTCGATAAATACTTTTGTTGTCATTTTTTTCCATTCGTTGTAAAATTAAGCTCGGCATCTCTGCCTTGGAATCACAGGAGACTTCGATCCTGTCAGAATCACTATTATACAGCAGATTTCATATTTTATCAAATCAAAAATCAAAATTTTATAAAAAAACATCTCAAAATGTATGGAAAAACAAAAAACAAATGACTTATGCCATACGTTTTTATCAAAAATTATCAAAAAATCTCAACAAAGTCCGCCCAACAGAAAAGATGCAACATACCGCCTTGCTCTGCCAGCTTTCTTTTCTCGCGGGAAATAAAAAAACGTATGACTCCTGCCATACGTTTTTGCCAAGCTTTTTTCGAAAAAGCGTCGACCAAGCCCGCCCAACGGAAGGGCGCGATATACCGCTTTTCTTTGCCTACTTTCTTTTCTCACGGGAAATAAAAAAACGTATGACTTCTGCCATACGTTTTGCCAAGTTTTTTCGTAAAAGCGTCGACTAAGCCTGACCAACGGGAAAGGCGCGACTTACCGCTTTTCTTTGCCTACTTTCTTTTCTCGCGAAAAGAAAGTATGGAGCCAATGACCGGAATCGAACCGGTGACCTATTCATTACGAGTGAATTGCTCTACCGACTGAGCTACATTGGCACTTCATTGGGGTAATATAACACAAAAAAACTCTATTTGCAAGGAGATTGCGGTCAAAAGTTCAAAAAAAGCGACTATTTGCTGTATTTTCATTGCCAAACAGCATATATTGTGCTATATTATACAGATAATCATTTTCTCGAACTCAAATTCAACTATGAAATTTATTGCGGCACAATTTATAACAGCGGCGTTGATAGTCAACTGCGTTATCGGACTCTTTTTTGTGGATGTCCCGACGCAGCGTATCCTTGTGTGGCAGAACTCGGGATTCACCCGGGTCATGTTTACGCTGGGGATGGCGTTTGCGATTTTCACAACGCTTTACATGCTGCTTCAGGCGGTATTGGCGGCGTTTTACCGGGCGAAGAAGCCGCTGGATGATGCGGAGCTTCCGGAATGTACGATCATCGTTCCTGCCTACAATGAATCCAAAGACGTGCTTCCTGCGCTGAAAAGCGTTCTTGAGCTGGATTATCCCGCTGACAAACTTGAGATCATCGCCATCAACGACGGCTCAAAGGATGACACCTGGGAGTGGATACAAAAGGCGGTGGAGCTTTCTGACGGCAGGATCAGAGCGATAAATCTTCCTGAAAACGGCGGCAAGAAGGCTGCGCTCTGCCACGCGATAGGCGTGAGCAAAAACCCCATCATCATCACGATGGACAGCGACTCGCTGCTCGAAAAGCAGTCGATCAGGGCTCTGGTCGCGCCGATGAGCGATGAGAATATCGGAGCGGTCGCCGGAACCATCCGCGTCAAAAATATGCACTCCGGAATAATGCCGCGTATGCTCGATGTCTGCTTTGTTTTCGGATGCGACTTCATGCGCTGTGCCCAGAGCGTACTGGGGTATGTTCTCTGTACTCCGGGAGCCATTAGTGCCTACCGCCGCAGTACGATAACACCTCTGCTTCCGCGGTGGCTTGCCCAGAAATTCCTCGGAGCCCCCTCAACTATCGGCGAGGACCGCGCGCTGACCAGCCTTATACTGAGAACCGGCAAAAAGGTGGTCTGCCAGAGCAATGCAGTGGCGTTCACCCAGGTTCCCGATCGTTACTCCAACCTGTGCAAGATGCTTCTGCGCTGGACGAGGGGTGACGTCCGCGAGAGCCTTATGCTGATGGACTACGTTACCGGCCGCTGGAGTATCAGGGATTGGAAATGGTCACTTTTCCAGCTCAACATCGCGAGCCAGATCGTGGGTATGATGCTTCCCTTCGTATTCATTCCCTGCACGATCTACACGCTGATACAGTTCAGCGATCATATTCCGTTTATGATCTACTACACGTTCTCGATCAACAGCGTCTGGAGTCTGCTTCCGGCGGTGATCTACGCGCGGCGCGACTCGGCAACCGGAGCAATGTGGGCGTTTGTGTACGGTGTGTTCAGTTTGATCGCGCTGTCATGGATCTGTGTTTACAGTATCATCACGCTCCGCAACTCCTCCTGGCTCACCCGCGAAATCAAGAAAAGTTAAGGTTTTTCTGCCGGAAACGCCGCCCTGCGGTCAAATATCCCATTCGCAGAGGAAGCTGTTGCAGAGCTGGCTGTCGTAGAGTTTTCCGTTATGGAGAGTTATAAAGTTGAGATTCCGTCTTGGAATCTGATCCAACGGATTTTTCAAAAGCTTTCCTTTGAATTCACTGCCGGACAGCCAGAGCCATTTATCCCACTTGGCGTATCCGCCGAGAAGAACATGGTGGCGTTCAAACTGTTTCAGGTGGGAAATGACTTTTTCCAGCACTTCAGGATCATCCGGGCAGGCAAGTTTTCCATTCATAAGTTCGCAGCAGCGCACAGCTGTACCGAAAGAGATGCCGACACCGAAGAGAACATAGCGTTTTTTGCCGATGGTGAAACGGGTAAGCTCAAGGGGGAGCTTGCTGTTGTTCAGGATATTTTTATTCCGCTCCTGAAACTCTTTTTTGCTCCATTCACAAATTATCACCGGCAGCTTATAGCCGTCTTTTATGGCGACCCATTTACCTTTCTGCAAGGCAAGGACGGTATTCCCGTCACTGATTTTTGACTTTTTCCAGGTGCCGAAGTCAATTTCTCTGCCGTCGTTCCACATCCACTTGCCGTTGACGTATTTTCCACCGATGGCACCGAGCCATGATTGGAGAACGGGAAACGCCTTCATCGCCTGCTGAACGTGATCTTCATCTTCGAACACAGCAAGTCTTCCTCCAAGCAGCCCGGCAGTTTTTTGGGCGCGGGCAGGATTGAAAACGCCGCAGTTTGCGCCGATGAGTTCGTAGATCTTTCCCCGGGAACTGAACTGATTTTTGGAAAACAGATAAAAGTTTTCATCAAAATAGCTCTTGTCCCCCGGAGTGATGACCAGTCTGAATCCGATATCAAACGGTATGGTCTGGTACTTCGGATGGTAAGATCTCCGGGAGACTGCGTATTTTTGGCCATTGAGATAAGAGCCTCCGCGCACCACCAGAAGATCTGTTGCATCTTTTGTGTCGAAAGGCACTACGGCTTCAGCGATATTGCCGTACATATCGTAGAGTCCGAGTTTATTCGGCTGCCTGCTGCCTGACGGATGGGGGACACCGCCGGAGTTTTCGCGGAAAAAGCCTCTCTGCTCCCAAGTGGTTTCATCTTTTCCCAACATAGCGTTATTGGCGGCGTAGAGCCACTCGGCTTCGGTGGGGGGCCTGACGATATATCCCGGCGGCAGACACTCCATTTCCTCGAGGGTCTCGGTCAGGCGGCGGCAGTAAAAGAGCATATCGTTCCAGCTCAAACGCTCAACAGGAGTATTGCCGAAAGTGGTTTTCTTCGGATTGATTCCGAGATAGCTGTTGAGCGGAGTTTCGCCGACTTCAAGCTGTCCCATCCAGAAGTGATAGGGAATTTTCACGACCTTTCCGGTATTGCTGTCACGGAACACTCCCGGCGGAATAAAACTCATAGGCATATGGTAAAACTGCATGGATACCCACGGACGGTCACAGCGCGGTCCCTGCCAGTTGACATAGAGATCTTTTTCAAACTTTTCCAGCCGGGCGGTAAAGGCGTTGCGTCCGGATTCATCCCAATATTTGAAGAGCGGAGAGGATTTGAAGCCGTGCATAGCACCTGCCGCTTTCAAAGAGGCGGCAAAGTCCGGAGTTCCGGCAGGAAGAGCCGGAGCGATCTGCCCGGCACAGCTTGAGAGAAAACGCCGCAGGGTATTGAGCTTTTCAGCCGCCTGACTCCAGCGTTTTCTGCTGCACAGCCTGTCAAACTGCTCTTTGTGGGCATGGTACTTGCTGACTCTTTCCGGAACGGAATTTTCAAGCTGCAGCACGACAAGCTCTTCATGCTCTTTCAGGCGTCCGGAAAACTCTTCGCAGTTACTGCGGTACAGCTCACCGAGCCTGACGTTTTTGCGGTACTGCCAGACCGCAGTACCGATACCGGCTGAACCGCAGATGAACAGCAGAACAACTGCCAGCATAAGTGTGCGCCAGAGTTCACGGTTGCAGATCCGCCAGTCACGGAAATTCCCCCGCATACGCTCCCACTTTGTCGGCTCGCTTATCTCTTCCGGCAATCCGGCAAGGAACTCCTCTGCGGTTTTGAACCGCTTTGCCGGATTGCGGTTGCACACCCGGCTCAACACCGGATAGAGCTGACGGCACACCTCAAGCCGCATATCCGGCGGCAGAGCCGGATACTGCTGCGGCCTGTATCCGGTGACCATACAGTAGAAGACCTTGCCGAGAGCGTAAAGATCGGAAGTCTGATCGGCGGAGGCTTCGCCGCTTGCTATTTCCGGAGGAATAAATCCGATAGTACCGGCAAGGGTGACCGTTTTTCCGACTTCAGTGACCAGTCCGGGATCGCTCAATTTGGCTTTTGAGTTGACAAAAACGATGTTGTCAGGTTTGATGTCACGGTGGATGAGTCCGGCCCGGTGCAGAGCCTGCAAACCGGTCAGAAGCTCCCTTATCACCTTGATCGCACGTTCAGGAGTAAAGCGGTCTGTGTTCTTGAATATGTTATGCAGAGTTGCCGGACGGTATACGCCGTTTTCGCCGCAGTCGTCGGCGGCCTCCATGGTATAATAGAAGCCGGAATCCATCTCTCCGACGTGGTATATTTTGAGAAGACATGAGGTGTTTTCCGCCGCCTTCATATAGTGACGGATCCCCTTGATCTCCTGTTCGCGCGACAGAGGAGATGAAACGATTTTGATCGCAATACGCTGTCCGATAGGATTTTTCGCCAGATAAGTGACGCCGAAAGATCCCTCACCGCATCGACTGATGATCTCACAGCCGGAAAAAATCTCTCCCTCGCGGAGAAACAATGCCATAATCCCCTCCCTGTAAACAACAATAAGATACTGCAAGTAAGGAGTTTTTCAAGTCAGGAAACAGACAAATTCAAAGCTCTGTTCAATTTTTCATCAAAACTCATCTCAACAGTTGAAAAATATCCCTCAAAGTCTATATTATAGCAAAGGAGAAAAAGCGATCATGCAGTACGATACCAACAGCCGTCAGGCACTTGTTCAGGATGAATGTCTCTTGCGCGGAATAGACTTCTGGATGCTCAACGATGCTCTCGATGAAAAGCAGATGTGCTTTGAACTTGATCAGATGCGTTCACAAGGGGTGAGAACCGTGATCGTCCGCACTTATACCGGATTGAAATCTGATTACCCCGGCAGCGGATTCAAGCAGAAGTTCCGGGCAGCCCTCAAACACGCGGCAGAAACGGGAATGAGATTTGTCATTCAGGCGGCTTACATGCCGGAGGCTGTACCGGATCTTGCGCCGGAACATACAGCAGGCTGTATGATCGAAAGCTCTCCCGGCGTCTACACTTTCAAACAGACTCCGATGTACATTGATATGCTCAATCCGGAAGCCGTCAAGTGCTATCTGGAAAAATCATATATCCAGATGTGGCAGGAGTTTTCAGAACACTTCGGCAAAACCATCATCTCCGTATGGGTTGATGAACCAAGTTACAGCCGCGATGGTATTCCGTGGAGCAGTGTTCTGGTCGAAGAATACCGCAAAATGTGGGGAACTCTTCCTGATCCCGCCCCCTGTTTCCACGATATGCCCGGTTGCGGCGAAGCACGTTTCAGATACTGGAACACAGTAGTCAGACTGCTGGAAAAAAGTTATTACAAGCAGATGCAGCACTGTTGTCACAAACTCGGACTTCTCGCCTCCGGACACCTTATGGGTGAAGGCAATTTCCACTCCAACCTCGCCCGGGGCGCGGCCATGATGCCGTTCTACCGCTACTTTGATATTCCGGGAATCGACTGCCTTACCGCAGAAATGGATTTCACAGACTCTCCGCTGCCGCGCCGCGAAGGCACTCCGGGAGTTTTTCAGGAACTCTACACCACCGTACTCCAGTGTGTTTCCGCCGCCCGCCAGGCAGGAAGCAGAAGAGTTCTTTGCGAGATGTACGGCGTAACATCCGAAAACTTCGCACTCCGCAACCAGATATCGTTTTTCAACCGCTTCGCCGCAATGGGCATAAACTGCCGGACAGTACACGCGATGTTTTACAGTCTGCACGGCAGAGCTAAACGGGCATATCCGCCCCACATCAACTACTATCAGCCCTACTGGCGGGATTACCATATTTCCATTGAAAACACCGAGCGCAGCAGCCGCTTCGTTTCAGAGGGCAAAAGCACCGCAGAAACCATGGTAATTCTGCCGTGGAACACCGCCGTCACCCTGTACGCCCGCGGAGAAATGGGCAGTGACGGCATAGAAAAACTGCGTCTGCTCGAACGGAACTTTCTCGACCTTGAACGGACACTGCTCCACAACCAGATCGGATTCGACCTCGGAGATGAATTTCTGCTCGCCGATGAGGGAAGCGTTTGCGAAAATAAACTCGTATGCGGAAAATGCACTTACAGCACAGTTATCCTGCCCTGGTGCACCAAACTTGCCGACTCAACGGTCAGGCTCCTCAAGGAGTTTGCCGCAAACGGCGGAAAAGTTTTTGCCCTCGGAGAAAATATTCTTCCAGAAGCCGCAGTTCTCTCAAGTTCCGCAGTTCTCTGTAAAGAGCTGGAAAAACTGTATCCGGAAGATTTCAATTTCAGGAGCGATGACCGCACCTCTCTGCTGATGCACCGCACAAAAGGTGACGATCAGCAGGAGCGGCTCTTTGTATACAACTGCGACTGCCGCAACGCTCACACGCTTGAACTTGCAAGAACGGCAAAAGAGTTGAAGGATGACGGAGCTTACGGCACACCCGGTCAGAAATTCACGATCCAGCCGGGAGGCGCATTGAAACTCCTGTTTACCGGCGACACGGAAAAAACCGTCTGCGTTCCGGCAGCACCTGCTGTCACTCTGGAAATGAGCAACTTGTGGAAACTTCAGAAACTCTCTCCCAACGCATTTTTACTTGAGTTCGCAAGATTCAGAAGAGCGGGAGAAAAAAACTGGTCTCAAGATCTTCCGGTACTTGCGATCTGCGGCATATTGACTGAAGAAAAATACTCCGGCGACATCGAACTGCGCTTTGACTTTGAATGCGCCGGGGAGTTTTCCGGCTGCCGGCTCGCCATCGAAGATCCCGAAGCGTACCGTATCACATTGAACGGCAGAGAGATCTCCGGCGCGGCAGATGGATTTTTCTGTGCAAAAGAGTTTGAAACTGTTCCGCTCCCGACGCTCAACTCCGGAGTCAACACTCTCGTGCTTGCCAGATATTTCTCACCCCTTGAGAGACCGGTAAAAGGTGTTACAGAACTTTATGAACACCTCAAAGGAGTCGAGCTTGAAGTGCCATTCATCACAGGCGATTTTGCTGTTGAAACACTCCGTGAACCAACCTTCTGCCCCGGAACCATCCGGCTCAACCGCCTTATGCGGCTCGTGAAAGAACAGGAGTACACTTGCGGAAGCCTGACAGAAAACGGCTATCCGTTCTTCGCAGGACAAGTGAGATTGACACAGGAGTTTGAAGTTCCGGAAAATCTGTTTTCCGGCTCCGCCGTATTGCGTTTCGGACACTTTCACGCCGGTTCCGCCAGAGTATTTCTCAACGGCAGAGAAGAGGGGGTAATCCACTCTCCGCCGTACAGCACAACGCTTGCCAATATACGGCAGGGCAAAAACACTCTGGTCATTGAACTTGCCGGAACATTGAGAAATCTGCTCGGCCCGTCACACCGTCCGGGCGGAGAGTACGGTGAGTGCTTCGGCGGCTACGGTTTCCCCAACAAAAACTGGACAGGCGAAATAGACAACAACGGCAGAAGCTATCCCCAATGGTACAAAGAGAGAACTCCGGATACCCCTGCATGGTGCGAAAGCTTCATGCAGGTAGCTTTCGGCGCATCAGATGCAGTAATCGAATTTGAACTGAAGAAATAAGTTTTCCCTTCTCTCCCATCTTTTTGAAAAAAAGCGGGATATTTTGCTTTTCAGTCATCCCACAGGACGACAGCAAATGACCGCCTGGCAATTTTAATTACCTGTACATAACCGGGACATGACTGAAATAAAAAACGCTGACCGGCATTACAGCTGCGGTCAGCGTTTTTGTTTTTGAACCGGATGGTTCTGTTATTTGGCTTTCTTTGCCCAGGAGTCCTTGAGGGAAACAGTGCGGTTGAACACCGGCTTTTCCGCAGTGGAGTCAAGGTCCGCTGTGAAGTAGCCCTGACGCTCGAGCTGAAAAGGCTTGCCGGGAACGGAAGTTTCCAATCCGCGCTCGACAAATCCCTGAACTTTCCTGACTGAATCGGGGTTCATCTGGGTGAGGAAATCCACACCGTCGGCACCCGGGTTTTCCACCGTGAAAAGACGGTCGTAAAGGTTGAACTGCGCCGGAACAGCGGTCGCGGCATCGACCCAGTGGATGGTTCCCTTGACCTTGCGTCCGTCGGGAGCGTTGCCGCCGCGGGTTTCCGGATCGTAGGTGCAGAGCAGCTTGGTCACGTTACCGTCAGCATCTTTGACCACATCGACACACTTGATGAAGTAACCGTAGCGCAGACGTACCTCTTTATCCGGAGCAAGACGGAAATATCCCTTGACCGGCTCGAGCATGAAGTCGGCTTTGTCAATATAGAGAGTGCGTCCGAAGGCAAGTTTGCGGCTTCCGGAAGAGGGATCTTCCGGATTGTTGATGGCGTCAAGGTCAGCGATACCCTCTGCAGGATAGTTGATGATCTCGACCTCAAGCGGATCGATCACTCCGAGGAAACGGCTGCAGGTCGCATTCAGCTCCTCTCTGATACAATGCTCGAATTTGGCGTAATCGGTAACACCGTCGAACTTGGTGATTCCGCACTCTTTGATGAACTTTCGCAGAGCTGAAGCCGGAACGCCGCGGCGGCGGATTCCGCGGATGGTCGGCATGCGCGGATCATCCCAGCCGGAAACGTGGTTCTCTTTCACCAGCTGCAGCAGCTTGCGCTTGCTCATTACGGTGTAGTTCAAGTTGAGGCGCGAAAACTCGATCTGACGCGGACGGTGGGGGTAGTCCAGAGCCTCGAGCAGCCAGTCGTAGAAGGGACGGTGGATCTCGAACTCAAGCGTGCAGAGAGAGTGGGTGACACCTTCGATGGCGTCCTCGAGCGGGTGCGCGAAATCGTACATCGGGTAGATGCACCACTTGTCTCCGTGGCGGAAATGGTGGATGCGGCGGATACGGTAGATAACAGGATCACGCAGATTGATGTTGGGTGAAGCCATATCGATCTTGGCGCGAAGCACCATTTTTCCATCTTCGAACTCACCGTTTTTCATCCGCTCGAAGAGGTCGAGGTTCTCTTCGATACTGCGGCTGCGTCCCGGAGGATTCTTGCCCGGCTCGGAGAGATTTCCGCAATACTCTTTCCACTCATCCGGAGAGAGTTCGCAGATATATGCCTTGCCGCGCTTGATAAGCTCGACGGCGCAGCGGTACATCTCCTCAAAGTAGTCGCTGGCGAAGTAGACGCGCTCCTCGGGATCAAATCCCAGCCATTTGACGTCATCGATGATGGACTCCACATACTCCATGTTTTCTTTGGTGGGGTTGGTGTCATCCATACGCAGGTTGCACTTGCCGCCGAACTCTTCTGCGATGCCGAAGTCAAGGCAGATAGCCTTGGCGTGGCCGATATGCAGATAGCCGTTGGGCTCCGGTGGGAAACGGGTGACGACATTGCCGCCGTGTTTGCCTGCCTTGACCTCCTCCGTCACGATCTCACGGATGAAATCCAACGGAGCATTTGCATTGTTTTCAATAATTTCGCTCATTTTTTATCTTCCACTTTGGCGTTTTTACGCAAAACTTTGGTTATCCACGGCTTTCCGGAGTTTCCGGTATATATATCGGCGGTAACGGCGTTGTCATCGACTTTGATGATCACAAATCCGGAGTGTCCGCTGTACATATTAAATTCGTTGATTGTATACTTTTCATATTTTTTGAAGAAATCCGCCCGATTGGGTTTCGCTCTCTTGTGGACAAGTGACGCCTTGATAAAATTCTCGTATTTATCGTTGATGATTGAAGGAGCTTTATCCGGATCCCACTGGTTGCCCATACTGCAGACCACCATCTGTGAAAGCACTCCGTCAGCACTGCTGCAGGAGATAAACGAGGGGGCATGAGTGTGGGCGCAAAGCACGATCGCATTGCGTTTGGCAAGCATGGGAGCAATAACAGAACTGCTCTTGATAAGCCAATCCGGAACAGATACGGAACAGGGCAGTACCGGAATGTGAGTTATAAAAAAGACGTAACGGGCATCCTGATTGTCGTTGAGAGCTTTTTTAACGAAATTTATTCCATCTTTTGCACTGTAGAAGTTATCGAAGAAGATGAAGAGATCTTTTCCCTGTCTTACGGTGTAGCCTCCGACGAAGTTCTCTCTGCCGAGCTCTTTGGCGATCAGGGGCATAAATGCCTTTTCAGCCGGCTCATTGCAGTTGCCTCTGACACCGGTAACTCTGACGTCGTGGTTTCCTTTGACGGCAAGGAGTTTTTTGTCAGGGAAGAAGCTCTTGACTTTGGCAAAACCGTCAGTAAACATCTTTTCCTGCAGCTCTTTGGTATCGCAGTCGCCCTGGGTGAAGTCGCCCAGCTGCACCACAAACGCCGGTTTGGTAACTTTCGCCCGGTCAGCCGCCGCCGTAAGGACAGCTCCGGACTTGCCGCTTGTCCACATACCGATATTGCGCTCACGCTCATGTTTGCGGTTTATCGTCTGGGCAGGAGCGACATGGTACTCTGCACCGTCATAGTGGATATCTCCCAGTGCAAGAAAGTTGTACTCCTCTGCTGCGAGAGAGACCGCACAGAGAACCAGAAGGAACGAAAAAATCTTTTTCATTACTTATCTCCTTTAAGTATAACTGATTTAACAGGTTTTCCAGTGGAATCGGTAAAAATATGAGCTGTGACTTTGCTGTCGGTCACTTCAAGTTTAACGAAGCCGGAGGGATTGGCAAGATAGCTCTGATAGTGGATAAAATCCGAATTTTTGAAAAATTTGAGGTTGTCGATCGACCATTTGCAGTTTGGATCATCATAGTATTTCTGCCGGATATTACGCTTCCATTCATCATATGAGCTGTAGCGTTTTTTCATCGGAGCTCCCGGCTCCCAGTTGTTACCCATACTGCTTACGATAAGCTGCGGCAGAGTTCCCTCATCGCACTTGTAAACAAACGTTCCCCAGAAGTGGGTGTGGGCGCAGAGCACGATCGCCTTGTGTTTGGCAAGCAGCGGAATAAGCTCCCGGAACTGCGGAACGATCCAACCGGGGTTTCCGGTACTGCACGGAAATATCGGCAGATGGGTGAGGAAAAAGATGTGGCGGGCATCCGGATTGCTCTCAATCATTTTGCGGGTGAAGTCACCCTGGGTTTTCTCATTGTAATCATAGAAGATATAGAGATCTTTACCGTAACGGACGGCGTAGTTGGTTCCCTGCATCCGGATATTGTCATCCCCCAGCTCTTTCTTCAGCAGGGGAACAAAGTGATTGCGCACACAATCATTGAACATAATCTTCCGTCTGCCGTCGTGGTTGCCGCGCAGCGCAAAGATTTTTTTATCCGGGAAAATCCGGTGAAGTACATCAAATGCGCCACGGTACATCGCTCCCTGCAGTGTACTGTTGTCACAGTCGCCCTGCGTGAGATCTCCAAGCTGAATGATAAAGGGAGCCGTATTTTTGCTGTTGTCAGCGGCAGAGAGCAGCACCTTAACAGATCTGCCGTCGCGCCATTGGGCAAAGTTGCGCAGGCGTTCACGTTTTCCATTTGCAGAAAGCGGCTCACTTTCGTGATATTGCGGACCGTCATAATGGATATCACCGAGAACAGTTACCTGATATTCCGGCTTGCCGCTCATTTTGACCGCTTCGCACATCGGCGTCGTTGACGCGCAGCCAGCCAACAGAATAATTACTGCCGTAAACAGCAGATTTTTCACTTTCATCACTTAAAGCTCCTTATTTATCTTTCAAAACGACAGAACGTACAGGTTTGCCGGAGTCATCCGTAAAAATATGCGCCGTGACTTTACTGTCATCAACTTCAAGTCTGACAAAGCCTGACGGAAGGTGGTACTGCGAATTATAGAGAATAAAATCAGCATTATCAAAAAACTTGAGATTGTCTGTCGACCACTGGTTTGCGGCAGTAAAATATCTCGGATTGATTTCCTTCTTCCACTGATCGTATGAAGAATAACGCTCTTTCAACGGAGTTTCCGGACTCCAGTTGTAGCCGATACTTGTGATCATAAACTGCACCAGTTTGTCGTTTCCGCTCCTGTAAATATGGTGTCCCCAGAAATGCGAATGAGCGCAGAGCACGATCGCTTTGTGTTTTGCCAACAGCGGAATAAGCTCTTTGAATTCCGGAACAATCCAGCCGGGATTGCCCTTTGAGCATGGGAAAATCGGCAGGTGGGTGAGGAAAAAGATATGGCGGGCATCCTGATTGGAAGCCAGCACACTGCGGGTGAACTCCGCACCTGTTTTCTTGCGGTTGTCTGCTTTCTTGCGGTAATCATAGAATATATAGAGATCTTTGCCGTAACGGACAGCATAGTTGGCTCCATCGGTTTTGGCATCGCTTCCCAACTCATTTTTCATCAGCGGAACAAAGACACTGTCAACAGCTTTTCCGGCACCGTTGGCACCCCAGGTCTCGTGGTTTCCGCACAGGGTGAAAAGTTTTTTGCCGGGGAAAAATTTCTTTACCGTAACAAACGCATCCTTCATCGCTGCGCCCTGCAGCTCTGCGTTATCGCATCCGCCGTTGATGATATCGCCCAGCTGGATGATAAACGGAACTCCGTCACGGCTCATCCTGGCCGCGGCTGTAAGCGACTGCGGAGATTTATCCAGCCACTGGTTGATGTTGCGCTCACGCTTTTGCTGGCGGGCAGGCGTTTTTTCCGGTGTAATGTGGTACTGTTTTCCATCGTAGTGGACATCACCGAGAACAGTCAGCGTATAACTCTCACCGCCGGGGATTTTTACCGCTTCAGAAGCAGTGCATCCGGTCAGCAGCACGGAAAAAATTGCAATTATCAACGTTTGAAACTTCATTTTCAATTTTCTTTCAATACCCAGGACTCTTCCGGTTTTCCGCTGTCATCAGTAAATATATGAGCTGTGACTTTATCGCCGTTTATCTCGAGCTTGGCAAATCCGGATGGCTCGAGCCAACCGACGCGGTAGGTGATGAAATCCTCACTTTTGAAGAACTTCAGGTTGTCGATCGACCATTTGTAACGGGGAGTGGTCAAATACCTCTGCGGGATACTATTTTTCATACTGTCGAAAGAGTTGTGACGCACGTTGGAAAAGTCGCCTTTCTTCCATTCGCGTCCCATACTGGTCACGTTGATCTGCGTAAGAACTCCCTCCGGACACTTGTAAACAATGCGGCTGAATGAGTGGTTGTGAGCACTTATCACGACAGCCTTGTGTTTGGCAAGCAGCGGAATAAGCTCCCGGAACTGCGGAACCACCCAGCCGGGATTGCCGAAGCTGCAGGGAAACACCGGAATGTGTGTCAAAAAGAAAATATGGCGGGCATTACCGTATTCTGAAATCGTTTTTTTGACAAACTCTCCGCTGTTTTTTTTGCGGTAGTCATAGAAAATATAGAGATCTTTTCCGTAACAGACAGCATAGTTGGTGCCGTCCATATCAACGTCTCTGCCCAGCTCTTTCTTCAACAGGTGGAGCAGGTATTTATCCGGAGCCTGACCGGCTCCGTTTTTCCCCCGGTGTTCGTGATTTCCGGCAACAGCAAAAAGTTTTTTGCCGGCAAAGTATTTTTTGAGTTCAGCAAAAGCCGCCTGATAAGCTGCCCCCTGAAGCTCAAGGTTGTCACAATCGCCCTGGATCATATCTCCGAGCTGAACGACAAACGGAACGCTTCCGCTCACTTTGGCGGCGGCGGCGAGAACCTGACGGGATGAGCCATCCTGCCACTGGGTAAAGTGCAGTTTTGCCTGCCGCGCATCGTAAGTGTTTATGTGGTATTCAGGAGCATCATAATGGATGTCTCCGATAAGAGTCACCTCATAGCTTCCGCCGCCGTCAAACTTCACTGCACCGCTGCGGCAAGCCGCAAGGCAGGGAAGCAGAGCGACAGCAGCAAGAAAAAGCAGCACTCTCATCTTCATCACCGATACCCCTGAAAGACACTTATTTTACTGAATCAAATCCCAGTTTGAACATTCTGGCGTTGAGGTCGTAGAGCTGCGGACCGAACTCCTTTTTGAGAACCTCCTGCCAAATCTCATCGGCAAAATCGAGGTGAGCGGCAAGAGCTCCGAGCAGCATGGTGTTGACCGCGCGGGGATTCTCAAGCTTGTCGACCGGAATATCTTCAGTAGTGATAAGCACTCCGTTTTCCTTGAGTTTGCCTCTGACCACTTCGACCTGGGTCGGGTCGATGACCACGAGGTAGTCAGCCTCACCGGCAGGAACCATCGGGCTTGCCACCTTCTCGCCGTAGCGCACTTCGCTGGAAACCGAACCGCCGCGCTGACTCATTCCGTGGACTTCGCTCTTTTTGACATCATATCCGGCGCGGAAGACCACCTCGGCAAGGATATCCGTGATCTTCAAAACACCCTGACCGCCCAATCCGGCGGCGACAACGTTGATAACATTACTCATTTATTCACCTTTGGATTCTGCTGCTTTACGGGCCTTGGCATCGCGCGCCTGGGCGAGGATGCAGGGACGGCGGGCAATAATGACACTGCACTCGTTTTCAGAAAGACGCTGTTTGAGCAGTGAAGCGAATCTTTCTGTTTCCAGAGTGGTATCGACGACATCGACGTTTTTGACTCCGATACCGCGGACGACGCTCTCGATGTCGACCCGGCCCGCCTGACCTTTGTGGTCGAGCTTTCTGCCGGTTCCTGGATGCTCCTGAAGTCCGGTCATTGCAGTAGTGCTGTTATCCATGATGACCACGACGTGTCCGGTTTCAGGAGTGTTGTAGACCATCTCGACGATACCGTTGACGCCGGTGTGCATGAAGGTGGAGTCACCGATGACGCTGACCACGCGGCGGGCTTCGCTCTCGGGCAGAGTTTTGCGCATTCCGAGTCCAACGGTAATGCTGGCACCCATGCAGACGGTGGTGTGGATGGCCTCAAACGGAGGAAGAACTCCAAGAGTGTAG
Organism: Victivallaceae bacterium; assembly: GCA_045630865.1. Lineage (GTDB taxonomy): Bacteria > Verrucomicrobiota > Lentisphaeria > Victivallales > Victivallaceae > UBA1784. The sequence continues at coordinate 2,724 of JAZQTR010000250.1, read as the reverse complement.
CAGCCGATGTCGCCGGAAACGATGCAGTCCAGGTCGCGCAGCACCTCGAAGGTCTTGCGGTGGGGGCATCCCGGGCAGAGCTGGGGAGCCTTGCCCTTCGGTGGCACGGGATCAGGAGTGGTATCACCGGCAATCAGTTTGCGGACGCGCTCGACGGAGAACTCGCCGAAACGGAACATTTCAGCCTTATCCTCGACCTTGAGGCCGATGGCACTGATCGCTTCGAAAAGCACGGGGTCGCCCTCCTCGACCACGATACAGCGGTCGACGCTTGCGACAAATTCACGGACAGCCTTTTCCGGCAGCGGATAGGTGAAACCGATCTTGAGAATGGAGGCCTCGGGGGCGGCATCGAGAACGTGCTGATAGCTGATTCCGCTGGTGATGACACCGAGGGTTTTGGAACGCATCTCAACTTTGGCATAGTTTTCAGAAATTTCCGCCATCTGCTTGAGATCGGCGCGCAGTCTGCGGTGGGCGAGTTTGGCGTAAGCCGGAATCATCACGTTGGAGGCAGGATCTTTGACAAAGTTGCCGGTACGCAGAGCCTCACGCTCCGCTCCGCGGGTCATGACGCACTTGGAGTGACAGACTCTGGTGGTGACGCGGACAAAGACCGGAGAACGGAACTGATCGGCAAGTTTGAATGCCTCCTTGATGAAGTCGTAGCACTCCTGGGAGTCGGAGGGCTCGAACATCGGAACTCCGGCGGCGCGGGCGTAACGGCGGTTATCCTGCTCGTTCTGGCTGGAAGCCATACCGGGGTCGTCGGCGGTGATGATGACCAGTCCGCCGGTGGTTCCGGAGTAGGCGATGGTGAAAAGCGGATCGGCAGCGACGTTGAGTCCGACGTGTTTCATCGTGACGATGGCGCGGCAGCCGGTCATCGCCGCACCGATGGCGGTTTCAAGGGCGCACTTTTCGTTGGGTTCCCACTCGGCGTTGCCGCCCAGCTTTGAAAATTCATCGAGGATCTCGGAACTCGGAGTACCGGGGTATCCGCAGCCCAGATTCACGCCGCAGTCATACGCAGCCATGGCGATGGCTTCGTTGCCGCTCAAAAGAAATCTGTTTTCCATAAAATTCTTTCCTGTATGTTAAAAAAATAGTTGTTCACTGTTTAAGGAGCAGAGCGATCTGTTTTTCCTGCTCATCGATAAGCTCTTCGGCGCGCTCGGCGAGCTGACGCAGCTCATCTTCCTGCGGAGTGTAGCGCGGAGAGTTGAGTGCTTCGAGGATATGCTCGAGGTGATGGGCGATACCGGCGATCTCCTGCATGGCTTTGCTGTCCGGAGTATCTTCAAGACTTGCCGCCTGAACCATGAATTCCATGCGTCCGGAAACCGCCTCGAGGATCATGCTGCGGAGTTCAGCCTTGGGTTCATCATCGGCGCGGTTGTAGTTTTCAAAATGGTTCTCGAACTTCTCTTCGAGATAGTTGAGCAATGCGGCACGCTGGGCGTCATCGGCGTATTCCGGAGTGACCTCACCGAAAAGACGGCGGAAGAAGTCATCGAAATCGGTTTCACGCGCATAGCAGCAGTCGAGGATGAACGCATCGATCTCGACCGGAGAGAGGATACTGCCCAGCTCACGGAACATCTTCTGCGGGTCGAGCGCACCCTTTGAGAGAGTAAAAACGTCGCTTCCGTCATTTTCTCCGTCACTATTTCCGTCATCCTGAAGCGCGGCAGCTCCATTGAGCGTCAGCACCGCATGGTCGCCGTCAGTGCTGATTGCGACATTGCGGCTGTAAGTGATGTATTCGTCAAGTCCGGCAGCCGGAACGAGCAGCTCTTTGCGGCCGTAGAACAACGCCCACGCCAGCTGATCGGGGATATCCAGATACTCTTCGAACTGCCCGACGACCTGTTTAACCGCCTTATCCATGGCGGAAATCCAGTTCCGTCTTGCCGAATCGTGGCGGCTTTCGGCCTTCACGACCCGGATTTCAATGATTCCATCATAATAGTCGGTAACTTTTGCCGCCAGAGCGTCGCCGTCGGCAAAATCATCAATGATACCCGCAAGATCAAAAACGGTGAAAGTCACCTGACTGGTCGGAGAAGCGTTGTAGAGCAGAGCGGTGTTGTTGGGTGACTCTGCGACAAGGTGATCTGCGACGGTATCGGCTCCGAGCAGGGTGTGATAGTGGAAAATCTTGCCGAACGGTGCGGTTATCTCACGCTTGGGGAGCTTTCTGCCTTTGAAATAAAGTTCCGCTTCGGAGGGGAAAAACTCACGCTCAAGATAGGGGGCGAAACGGTGTCCTGGAACAAGGATCTTTTCGCAGATCTCCCAGCTGTCCGGAGTGATGAGAAATTCGGTGTTTTCAAAAATGCTCTCACGGGTGAAGAAATCATCACCCTCCGAAAAGAAACGGTCGTCACCATCGAGTATCCTGCGGAGTCTTCCGGCGAAAGCGGCACTCTTGTTTCCGAGTTTTTTCTGAAGCTGGGAAATCGAAAATACCGCTCCGGCGTTTTCGACTGCTTCCTCAATGGCAGTAATGTCTATTTCAAAGTTTTTCATAATCCGGCTCCGGCTATTTTGACCAGATATGCCGCCACATAGTCGGCGAAGGCATCCTGATCCATCTCTTTGATTTTTTCGATGGTTATGGCATCTTTGATGTCGAATCTGCCGCTTCTGGTGCGGCGCAGTGCGGCGAGGGTTCCGCCGACGCCCAGCTTCTGACCGATGTCGTGGCAGAGAGTGCGGATG
>JAZQTR010000249.1:0-9594 GCA_045630865.1 Victivallaceae bacterium | reverse complement strand
GTGCAGATTGACGACAAGATTGAGATCCTCGAGCCGGGCGACAGCATTTACTACGACTCCCGTCAGCCCCATGGAATGGCGGCTTACGGCGGAGAAGAGTGCAACTTTCTGGCAGTCGTGATGAAGTCCGGCGATACTACCCGGCTGGAGATTATTCCGCAGGCGGCATCTGTCGGTCAGCAGGATAAGAGCGGACTTGTCTACCACCGTTACCTTGAGGAAACTGTTGATGAAAACGGATTGCTCAAAGCGGTGAAGTTCAATATTCCGGAAAACTTCAACTTTTCGTACGACGTTCTGGATGAGCTTGCCCGTAAATCTCCGGATGCCAGAGCCATGCGTTACGTTTCCAGCGACCGCAGTGTTGTCCGTGATTTCACTTTCAAAGAGTTTTCCGACCTCTCTCAACAGGCGGCAAACTATTTCAGTTCGCTCGGAATCAAGCGCGGAGACCGGGTGCTGCTCATATTGAAGCGTCACTACCAGTACTGGTATGTCATCAACGGTCTGCACCGCCTCGGAGCGGTGGCAATCCCCGCTCCCAATCAGCTGCTGGCCAAAGATATCGAGTACCGGCTCAACAGTGCAAAGGTCAGAATGGTCGTTGCCACCTGTGACGGAAACGTTACCGACGCCGTCGATGAGGCGCAGAAGAATGCTCCGACGCTTGAACTGAAACTCTGTGTCAACGGCGAAAAAGATGGTTGGAGCAATTTCGATGCCAATCTGTCAAGTTACAGTGCCGTATTCCCACGTCCTGCGGAACACAAGGTGAGCGATCCCATGCTGGTCTTCTTCAGCAGCGGAACCTCCGGCTATCCCAAGATGGTCATCCACGATCACGCTTATCCGCTCGGACACATCCTCACCGCCCGCTGGTGGCTCAACTGCCAGCCCGGAGAGCTGCACTTTACCATCAGCGATACCGGATGGGGAAAATCCGCCTGGGGAAAACATTACGGTCAGTGGCTCTGCGAGTCGCAGGTGTTTGTCTATGACTTCGACCGTTTCCACGCCGAAGAGATCCTTCCGATGTTCAAAGAGCACGGAATATCCACTTTCTGCGCTCCTCCGACGATGTACAGATTCTTCATCAAAGAGGATCTGTCCAAATATGATTTTTCAACCTTGAAGTACGCTGCGACTGCCGGTGAGGCACTCAATCCTGAAGTGTTCCAGCAGTTCTACAACGTGACCGGCCTCAAGATCATGGAGGCTTTCGGACAGACTGAAACCACAATGACTGTAGGCAATCTGGTCGGAGTCACTCCGATCCCGGGAGCTATGGGAAAAGCAAGTCCGCAATATCCGATATACCTGCTTGATGCCGACGGTAACGAAGTTCCTGCCGGACAGACCGGTGAAATCTGCGTCAAGGCTGAACCCGGAACCATTCCCGGACTCTTCTGCTGCTATGACAATAATCCGGAACTGACCGCCGAGGCGTGGCACGACGGATTCTATCATACCGGCGATGTTGCATGGTGCGATGAAAACGGCTACTTCTGGTATGTCGGACGCAGTGACGATGTCATCAAGACCAGCGGCTACCGCGTCGGACCGTTTGAGGTCGAAAGTGTGATCATGGAGCTGCCGTATGTCCTCGAGTGTGCCGTCACAGGTGCGCCCGATCCCACCCGCGGACAGGTCATCAAGGCGTGGATCCTGCTGGTCAACGGAACCCAGCCAAGCGACGAGCTGAAAAAAGAGATCCAGGAATACGTCAAGGTGCATACCGCTCCCTACAAGTATCCCCGCCTGATCGAGTTCGTCACCGAGCTGCCCAAGACCACCAGCGGAAAGATCCGCCGCACAGAGCTGCGCAAACGCTCATAAGACAACAGTTCAATAAACAGAATTGCCGTCTTCAGAATTTCTGAAAACGGCAATTTTTTTTGTCTGTAAAAACAGCTCTGCCTGTTACAGTATGGAGCAGTCAAATGGTTCCGGTCTGGTCACACGTTGGTATTTTACTTCGGGATAGCCGAAGAGCATCACGTTGCCGATGAGATGGTCCTGCGGAACTCCGAGCATACGGCGCAGGCCGGGAAACATTTTGAGTGCTCTCTGGGCGAAGCCGCACCAGCAGCAGCCGAGTCCGAGGCTTTCCGCCGCAAGTTCAAACCATGACAGGGCGATCGTGGGGTCGTCGGCTTTGCAGGGGGCGTTTTTGTGTACCGTCACCAGCAGAAGCGCAGGAGCACCACGGTAGATGACATCCTCTTTGTCTTCGAGGCGTTTGAAAAAGCGTTTGTAGCGTTTGGGCATCAGCAGCCGCAGCGGACTGTGGATTATTTTAAGCAGTATGCGGTTGGTCTCTTCTCGGAGAAGCTGCAGTTTTTCTCCGGTGACAAAAACAAGTCCGAGCCGGTGGTCATTACAGCCAGTCGGAGTGTAGTTGAGCAGATCCGCAAGTTTTTCCATCAGCTCCGGGGTGATTTCTCTGCCGGAGTATTTGCGTACAGAGCGGCGGCTCTTTATCAGGTTGGATAAGTCATCAAATGACGGGAGCGTTCCGATTTCATCCACATCTTCAGCCTTGACACTGTTGATGGCAACTGCCCCCTGCGGACAGATCGCAAAACAGTGACTGCACTTGAGACAGCCTGCCATATCGGCAATTTCCGGATAACCGTCACTGCCGATGGAAATGACTCCGGTTATGCAATCCTTCAGGCAAAGTTGGCACTTGATACATTTGGCTTTGTTGAACTCTATCATTTTCTCATCCGTCATTTGTTTGCGGCAAATTGCTCCATGGCGTCGACAGCGCAATCGGCACGTCTGGTGAAATCAACAGTTTTTGAGTATCCGGCGGCATATTCAAGCTTTGTATCACGCTCCCGGAGCATGGATGAGAGTGCTTCTGAAAAAGCGGTGTCGCTCCATACTTCCGGCAACACGATGCCGTTTGCCTCTTCCACATGATTCTTGAATCCGCAATCAGAGGAGCATATCGCCGGAACACCTGCTGATATCGCCTCAACGAGTACTGTTCCGGTAGCTTCATTTCTTGCCGGCAGCAACAGGACGTCGCTTGCGGCAAGCAGGTCGGGAACATCGCTGCGTGCGCCGAGAAAGAAGACGTTCTGTCCGACGCCGAGTTTTGCGGCAAGTTTGCGGCAGAATTCCGGATCATCTGCTCCGGCAAAAAAGAGACGTGCTTTTGCCTTTATTTCCGGAGGCAGTCCGGCGAGTGCCGTCACCGCCCGGTCGCCGCCCTTCTGACGGAAATTGGAGCCGACCAGAAGCAGCATGAATTCATCATCAGAAACTCCGAGTTCGCGGCGTTTGTCTTTGCGTATATCCTCTGCGTTATCTTTGCGGCGGCAAGCCGGATTCATACCGGGGGGCAGGAGGATGAAACGCTCTTCCGGAGTACCGTAACTGGCAGCGTAATCCGGTTTCTGGTGTTGGGTGATATAAAAAATCACAGTTTTTGAGTCTGTTCCGGCGACTCCCTTTTCGAGAGCGAGATAGGTGCGGTAGCGCGGCAGGAGCTTCAGTATGAGATTTGAGTGTTTCTTCGGCATCTCCACGGCGTAGCAGTTGTCGGCGGCGAAGTAGAAATCACATCCGGGAATACGATTGAAGGCGGTTGCGCAATCGAATTTTTCCTCTTGCAGCACCGGCAGTATATTCCGGCAGAACGATTTGGCTCTTGCGTGGTTGCTGCTGCCGGAAACCGGGATGATTTTCACGGTTATTCCCGGAGTATCCGGATATTTTGAACACTCCCATTTTCCTGTAAGGATGGTGACTTCATGGCCGCGTGCAGCTGCACACTCAGCCATGCGGAGCATGTCTTTTTCAAGTCCGCCGTAGGGAAAATATTTGAATGAGGCAAAGGCGAAACGCATTTTCAATCCACCTTTCCTGAAATTATATCGGCGAGATTTTCGCTCAATATTTCCCGGCTGTCATCATCGACGAGGCTGAAACGGTTGCCGTCATTGGGAGTTGAGAGGTAGTTCCAGACACAGTAGCTGATATCATATTTTTTGAAGAGTGTGATCAGATCACGCATGTAGTTTTCACGCCACTGCAATTTTGCGTGGCGGATGGTTCCGAACTCTCCGCACCAGATTTTTGTCTGCGGATGAAGAGCGGTGAAGTTACGGACACTTTCAAGTTCGCTTTCGAGATATTTTATATCCATTCTTTCAAATCCGCGGTATGCATCATTTTGTCCGTGAACATACATCTGGTAGTCGCGGTAACGCTCAATATCTCCCGGGTAAGGCATCTTGCAGTTGTAATACAACGGATCTGCCTGCAGAACGCCCTGCTGATGGGTGAACTCAAAAGGCGCATAAAAGTGAAAGGTGTAAACGATATTCCGATCATCGTAAAAGTGCATATCTTTCAGCTTGTGCGGACTGTTCCAGTGTGTTCCTCCGATGATGAGAACTCTGTCGGGATTGCAGTTTCTTAAGGCGGAAATGATTTTGTCTGCGACACGATTCCAGAGTTCCGGTTCTATGTCGCGCACCTCGTTGAGCAGTTCAAAAGCGATGGATTTTTTGTGATGGTAACGTTTTTCAACAGCAAGCCAGAGGTCGATAAAACGCTCCTGAAGTCCGGCATCTTCCATAAGCTGGATTTTTTCCGGAATATCGCAATAATTTCCGATAGCCTTGTGAAGATTGAGGACGATGTTGAGGGAATATTTTTCGCACCACGAGATAAATTCATCAAGTTTGCGGAAAATGCACTCGCGGTAAACTCCCGGAGCTTCTTCCAGAACCACCTGATCGAATCCTACCCTGACGTGGTCCATTCCGAGCGAAGCGATGTATTCTATGTCGCTTTCGGTGATATAGGTTTCAAAGTGTTCAAAATCTCCGACCGAGAGATCGAAGCGGCGTTCGACCGGAATGACGTTGAAGCGTTTGTAGTTGGTCAGCCATCCTCCGATGCCCATGCCGTGTTCAAAGCCGTGAAAAGTAGCCATATTCTGCAGTTGCGGGGGTTGATTTTTTGCGCAAATAATACTTTAAGGCAATATACACCGGAGAGGAATTTTTTTCAAGTACTGCGCCGGAAGCTTTCCGGCAAAAACAGATGAATTGTGCAGAATCAGGAAAAGTACAGCAGATAATGCGTCTTTTATCCATCTGGTGCATGATATCATATTAAGCGTGAAATTTTTTGTTGCCGGAAATGAGCGGGATGTGTTGACATTTAAGAATTGCTGTGCTATATTTCCATCACGATTTATATATAAAATTTATACAGTTGTTCGTCCGGTATGCAAAATTCTGTATGCCCAAAAGCATAAGGTACGGACAGCCGGGGAGAAATACGGTTATGTTTGAAAAACTGGAGCAGGTAAATGTCAAACTTGCTGTGATCGGACTCGGATATGTCGGTGTTCCGCTCGCAGTTCAGTTCGGCATGAAATATGATACCGTCGGCTTCGATATTAAAAAAGAGCGTCTCGAGATGCTCAAAAGCGGCAGGGATGATACTCTGGAAACCTCTCCGGAAAATCTGGCAAAGGCGGTGAAGCTCCGCTATACTGATGATCCTGCTGAACTTGCCGATCGCGATATTTTCATCGTGACTGTGCCTACTCCGGTGGATTGCTACAACCGTCCGGATCTCACTCCGCTCTACCGGGCGAGTGAAACCATCGGCAAGGTGATGAAAAAGGGCAGTATTGTTATCTATGAGAGCACAGTCTACCCCGGATGCACAGAAGAGGATTGTGTCCCTGTTCTGGAAAAATTCAGCGGACTCAAATTCAACAGCGATTTCTTCTGCGGTTACAGTCCGGAACGGATAAACCCCGGGGACAAACAGCACAATCTGCTCAATACCAAAAAGATAACGTCAGGCTCAACACCGGAGATCTCCGATATTGTGGATCAGCTCTATAACTCCATTCTTGAGAGCGGAACCCACAAGGCGGCGAGCATCAAAGTTGCAGAGGCCGCCAAGGTGATCGAAAACTCCCAGCGCGATCTCAATATCGCCTTCGTCAACGAACTTGCCAAAATCTTCAACCTGATCGGAATCGATACCAATGACGTCCTCGAGGCCGCCGGAACCAAATGGAACTTCATGAAGTTCAAACCCGGTCTGGTCGGAGGTCACTGTATCGGCGTCGACCCCTACTATCTCACCCACAAGGCGCAGGCACTCGGCTATCTGCCGGAGGTCATCCTTGCCGGACGGCGCATCAATGACGGAATGGGCAGATATGTTGCCGGTGAGATCGTCAAAAAGATGATCAAAAAAGGCAATCGTATCCTTGACGCCCGGGTACTGCAGCTGGGCATTACTTTCAAGGAGAATTGTCCCGATATCCGCAACAGCCGCGCTGTGGATGTGGTTCGCGGACTTCAGGAGTTCGGCTGCAAAGTCGATATCCTCGATCCCTGGGCAAATCCGGAAGAGGTGAAAAAGGAGTACGGCGTCGAGTCAGTGCAGATTTTCTCCGCTCTGCAGACTGATGTTTACGATGCGATAGTACTGGTCGTTCCGCACCGTGAGTTCAACGGAATGAGTTTGGAAAATCTGAAAAACGATGAAACTGTCGTTTATGATGTCAAAGGTTTCCTTCCGCGCGAAATTGTCGACGGAAGACTGTAAAACAGAGGAATGAAAAAATGGGTAAACGCTTTTTGATGATTGGTGCGCATCCGGATGATGCAGATATTCGTTTCGGAGGTACTGCCGTAAAGTTGGCAAAAGCCGGACACACCGTCAAATTTGTGTCGATGTGCAACGGTGATTGCGGACACTATTCGATGTCCGGCAAAGCTCTTGCCGAGCGCAGATATGCAGAAACTCAGGCGTCGAAAGCGATTTCCGGAATTTCCGAATATCAGGTTATGATGGATATTCACGATTGTGAAATCACTTCTGATGTCGAAACCCGCAAGCGCGTTATCCGGATAATCCGTGAGTTTGCTCCTGATGTAGTTCTTTCGCACCGTCTCTGCGACTATCATGTCGACCACAGAATTACGGCACAGCTGGTGCAGGATGCGGCTTATCTCACTCAGGTTCCGGCATTTTGTCCGGAGACCCCCATTCCCGAAAAAAATCCGGTGTTCGGCTGCGTTTGGGATTCTTTCACAGATCCCCGTCCGTCGCGGGTCGACGCCATTATTGCCGTCGATGATGTGATGGAGGAAAAGTGCCGCATGCTCGATTGTCACGTTTCCCAGTTTTACGAGTGGCTGGCGTGGGAGAAAAACCTCAAGCTTGATCCCTCCAAAATGACCTGGGAGGAGCGCAAGGCATATCTGATTGAAAACTGGGGCGCACGTTACGTCGCTGTCGCCGATGCCAACAGAGATAAACTCTGCGCAATTTATGGAGAGGCAGGCAAAACCATCCGTTACGCGGAGGCATTTGAGCTTTCGCCCTATGGAAGTCACGTTTCCGCAGATGGTCTGCGCAATGAGTTCCAGGAACTTATGATGCCGTAATCTCCTTTGCCGGAGTGAGAGAATATATGTTGACTGCCCTGATACTCAAAACCTTTGTTCCCGGTTGTTCCGGTGTGATGAACCTTGCCGCCCGCACCCGTTGCGGTGTGGTGAGCGGCATCGTCGGTATTGTCTGCAACATCCTGATTGCGGCAGTGAAGATAACTCTTGCTGTGATTTCCGGAAGCATTGCGATCGCCGCCGATGCGGTGAACAACCTCTCTGATGCCGGAGCCGGTGTCATAACCGTTGCCGGCTTCAGGATATCCGCCCGTCCGCCGGATGCAGAGCATCCTTTCGGACACGGCAGGACAGAGTATATTGCAGGACTGGTGATATCCCTCATCATCGTCGGTCTCGGCTTCACTTTTCTCAAAGATTCGGTTGTATCGCTGTTCCGTCCGTCAAAGGTCAGTGCCGACACTGTTGCCATTGTGATATTTTCTGCGACGGTGATTGTCAAGTGCTGGCTGTTTTTCTTCTATCGCAAAGTGGGAAAATTGATAGACTCCGAAGTCATCAGAGCGGCGGCGATCGACAGTTTGAGCGACTGTTTGAGTACCGGAGTGGTTATCGTTTCACTGATAGCGGCAAAATATACGGCTTTCCCGGTTGACGGATGTGCCGGATTGATCGTTGCCGGAATGATTTTGTGGAGCGGATTCCAGGTGTTGAAAGAGACGGTCAGCAAGCTGGTCGGTGAACCTCCTTCGCCGGAACTTGTGACAGAGTTGAAAAAGACCATACTCTCCTGTCCCGGTATAGACGGCGTACACGATGTCATAATCCATAACTACGGAGCCAACACTTATTATGTGACCGCTCACGCTGAAATATCCTGTGACGGTGAGCTTCAGGCGGCTCACGACATACTCGAAAACGCTGAAGTGGAAGTCGGCAAGAGAATGCCGGTACATCTGCTTCTTCACGGAGATCCGTACAGCAAGGATAATCCGCTGGTGATCAAGTGGCGCAGCCGCATGGAAAACGAAGTATCCAAATTTGACAGTGAATTCAAGCTTTACGATTTCAGACTCGGAAAAAGTGAGGATGATGCCCGCGTTGAGTTTCTCTCTTTTCATCTGCTTATTCCTCACAAATATGCTGTCGAAGAGGATGAGATCAAAAGTATCCTGACAGAAAAAATCCGAAAATATGATCCGGAAATGAAACTCAAAATCGTATTTTTGAAGAGTTTCGTTTGATATTCCACTGCAAACAGACTATATAGTATAAATATATCTATTATATCAAAAGGAGAATAAAAATGCTTAATATCCAAGTCAAAATCAAGCCGGAACTCGATCCGGCCTATGTGCCTGCGGCACTCTGGAACAGAGAGTATCTCAAACAGGTCGATGCTTCCGGAGCAGCGGTTCCGGTCATCTTCTGTTTCAAACGTCCCAACGGAACAGTTTCTGTGTTCAAAAGCCGGATTTTCCCCCACACCGGAGATTACAAGGCTCTCAACATCAAGTACGCCGAGCGTATCATCAAATTCCTGCTCTGGATGAAGGGCGGATATGAAGTGGTCATCGCCAATGCTCCGGAGCTTGCCGCAGACCTTGCCGCCATTTACAGTGCCGACGGCGAGCGCAAATTCGACTATGAAATCATGGGCGAAACCATTTACGGCAAGCCCTTTGCGATCAAAAGCTGCACTCTCGAAGAGGCTCCTGCCGAGAAAGAGATCCAGGTTCAGCTCGGCGGACACCTCGACGGCTGCCGCATCGGTTTTGACCTCGGCGGTTCCGACCGCAAGTGCGCCGCTGTGATCGACGGAAAAGTCGTGCATACTGAAGAAGTGGTCTGGGATCCCTATTTCCAGAAAGATCCGGAGTACCACAAGCAGGGTATCCGTGACTCTCTGCGCCGCGCGGCGGAAAAACTTCCCCGTGTCGATGCCATCGGCGGCAGTGCCGCAGGTGTCTATGTTGACAATCATCCCAGAATTGCCTCTCTTTTCCGCGGAATCAGCAAAGATGATTTTGCCAAACACATCGTTCCCATCTTCGATGAGATCCAGAAAGAGTACGGAGTTCCTTTCATCGTCGCCAACGACGGCGAAGTCACTGCTCTTGCCGGTGCGATGAGCATGGAGTCCAACGGCGTTCTCGGTCTTTCGATGGGAACCAGTCAGGCTATCGGTTAT
>JAZQTR010000248.1:0-5707 GCA_045630865.1 Victivallaceae bacterium | reverse complement strand
GCCAAAAAGTAAGGGCATTTTGAAGGAGGTTATTGGTAACGGGGGGAAGGGAAAAACTCCTTTTGGCGTGAAAAGAATTTTTTCCCTTCCCCCCGTGCCCCCTATCCCTTTTCAAGAAAAGCGGTGTACTTTGGACTTGATATAGGCTTGTTGCGGTGTACTTTCTGCGGGGCGATGTTTGCCGTAAATGACCGCTGCCTTGAGCCAATACACTCGCACCCCCTGCTTGCCGTAAAAAAAAGCGCAGCTCTGCGCCGTGACAAGACGGGAGCTGCGCAGTACTTTGTACGCTGTGCCGCTACTCTTTCCGACCCGGCTGTCGGACAAGTCAGACAAGTCAGATAGGTCCGACAAAAAGACGGCAGATTTTTCTCACGCAGGTTCAGAACGTGCCCGGCTTTTCAGCGCAGACACAGCGTAATACACTTTCCAAAGAACTCAAAGTTTTTGGGGAAGAGGATAGGAACTACTTGTTAAGACCGCCGAAGCGGCGTTTGCGTTTACCGAAGGAGTCGAGGGCTTTTTGGAGGGCTTCTTTATCGAAGTCCGGCCAATGGGTTTCTGTGACGTAGATTTCGGAGTAGCTGAGCTGCCAGAGCAGGAAGTTGCTCAAGCGGAGTTCTCCGCTGGTACGGATGAGCAGATCGGGGTCGGGAATATCCGGAGCATAGAGATACTTGCTGAACTCTTTTTCGTCGATTTTCTCTCCCGGTTTTTTCTCTGCGAGGATTTTATTTACGGCGTCGGTGATTTCAGCTCTTCCACCGTAGCTTAAGGCGATATTGATGGTGAGACCGGTATTATTTTTGGTTTCCTCGATGCATTTCAGAAGGCTCTTTCGTGCGGGCAGGGGCAGGTCGCCGGTTCTGCCGATGGTGCGGAGCCGGACGTTATTCTTCATCATTTCCGGTAGCTGTTTTTCGGTGATTTCTGAAACCAAACCCATCAGAAAGGCGACTTCGGCAGGCGGACGTTTCCAGTTTTCGGTGCTGAAAGCGTAGAGGGTGAGGTATTTGATGCCGAGTTCTCTTGCGGCGTCAGCGATGCGGGATATGTTATCGGCACCTGCTTTGTGGCCGTCACTGCGGGTGAGGCCGCGTGCTTCGGCCCAGCGGCCGTTGCCGTCCATAATGATTGCGATATGTTCCATATTGATTCCCTTTACTGTTTCAAGCCTGCGAAAGGCAGTTTGTTCGGATGTCTGAGCAGCCGGCACTTCGGACACATGAATCCGGCGAGATCCCAGATGAGAGCTTCTCCGTCGGCTTTTGAGAGGATCACTGTGTCGCCCTCTTTGACGGTTATGCGTTCAGGGGAGTTATCCGCCAGCAGAACGCCGGGGCCTCGGGTGACGGTGACTTTGACGACAGATTTTTCGTCGAGCACCAGATGGTCGACCTCTTCGGTGGAGTTGCTGAATGCAAGTCCCAGACCGGTTCGGAAAAGACTGTGGGTGATGCTTCTGTAATATGCGCTGCTTCCGTGGACGCTCGCCAGGCAGATGCCGTCGCCAGCCACTTCGTTGGCGTAAAGCTCACCATCTATTTCGACGCGGTAACGCAGTGCGCTGCCGAAGTCGGCATTGTGGAGAAATACGTCATTGAGAGCCGTAAGGGTTTTGCCATTTACGCTTGCCTGCACTTTTGCAAGACGGGTTATGCTGTATTTTCCGGCGGAAAAGAGTTCCAGACGCTTTTCTAGGGCGTGGTCACAGCAGGTCGGAGCCGTTGCCGCATCGCGTATCGGGAACTTCGGTACACCGGGGTAATCCCGCTCTGCTCCGAGCAGCGAGCCGTCGCCGCCGTGGGTTATGACAGCTTCAAAATCTTCGTCGCACTCAAAGAGGGAGTATTTCCGGAGCAGGGGGGCTATATCGTTGAGGTTTTTGCCCAGCAGTTTTATCTTCACTTTTCATCTCCTTTGCTGAAAACATCGCCCGTTTTGGAGACGATGGCATAAGCTATTGCAGCGGCGGCGTTTCCGACATTTATGCTCGCTTTGCTTCCGGCCATTGGCAGACTCACTCTGCCGTCGGCAAGTTCGAGGGCTTCGGCGGAAACTCCGAGGGCCTCGTTTCCGAATATTACTGCAAGCGGAAACTCATACTCTCTTGACCACGCAAAGTCACTGATGTCGCCCGGTTCGGCTGCAAGGATCATCTTGTATCCCTCTTCGCGCAGTACGGCAATGGCGTCTGCGGCGGTTTTGAACACCCTGCACGGGACGAGTTTGTCAGTTCCCATTGCGGTTTTTTCCAGTTTGGGGTGCGGCGGGGCAGGGGTATAGCCGCAGGCGATGATCTCGCTTGCGCCGACGGCCTCTGCTATCCGGAAGATGTTTCCGGTATTATGTGCGCTGCGTAGACGGTCGAGGATGAAACAGAAACGGTGATTTTCCACCATAAAACTCCTTACAGATACTCTTTTTTGTCCTTTCTCCGGGACACTTCCTTAAAGTAAACGCAAAAATTGTTTTTTGCAAGCCGTTTAACACTTGCCGTGACGCTTTTTTAAGTGTATATTATGTTTAAGAACGTTTTTATACCAATCCCATTTTTAAGGAGTTTGTTATGGCAAAGATTCATCCTACGAGCGTGGTTTGTGACGGAGCAGTTCTTGGCGACGGTGTTGAGATCGGTCCCCTTTGTTACGTCGGCCCCAATGTCAAGATCGGCGACGGAACCCGCCTTTTGAGCCACTGCAACGTCGATGGCTACACCACTCTCGGCTGCCGCAACGTTCTTCATCCCTTTGCTGCGCTGGGTCAGCCTGCGCAGGATCATGCGGTCATTCCCGGTTCTGTGATGAAGCTTGAGGTCGGCGACGACAACATCTTCCGCGAGGGAACCGCCATCCATACCGGAACCCAACCCGACAGCTCAACCATTATCGGCAACCACAATATGTTCATGAACGGCAGCCACGTCGGACACAACTGCATCATCGGCAACAATGTGATCTACGTCAGTCAGGCGGTTTCCGGTGGTTACGCCGAGATTCAGGATAACGTCATCCTTTCCGGACTGGTCGCCATCCACCAGTTCTGCCGTGTCGGACGCTTCACCATCATCTCCGGCTGCTCCGCTTTCAGCAAGGACGTTCCCCCGTTCATGATGGCCGAGGGCCGCAACGGCGGTGTCAAGATGATCAACAAAGTCGGACTTTCCCGCGCCGGATTCTCCAGCGAGGCGATCAATACCATCAAACAGATCTTCAAGATTTTCTACGGCGGTGATCTCGGTCCCGGTGCCGCACTGGCAAAGATCAAGGCTGAACTGCCCCCGACCCCCGAAGTTCTGGAATTCATCAACTTCTGTGAAACCAGCAAACGCGGTGTGATTTCCGCCAAGGTTTCCGGACACCGTGACTGACAGATAATACAACAACTTTTGAATTTGGAAAGACTTTTATATCATGCTTAATGCTCTTGTTAAAAACGAAAAGTTCACCTCCCGCCGCGGTCCTGTTGTTCTTGCGATCCTCGACGGTGTGGGATTCGGTAAATACGAAGATGGCGACGCCGTGAAGATGGCGCGCACTCCGGTTCTCGACAGTCTGCTTGCCAACAGCCCCTCCACCAG
Organism: Victivallaceae bacterium; assembly: GCA_045630865.1. Lineage (GTDB taxonomy): Bacteria > Verrucomicrobiota > Lentisphaeria > Victivallales > Victivallaceae > UBA1784. The sequence goes on along the minus strand of JAZQTR010000248.1, from coordinate 2,127 downwards.
TCTGAAGGCTCACGGAACTGCGGTCGGCATGCCCTCCGATGCCGATATGGGCAACAGTGAAGTCGGACACAACGCCATCGGCTGCGGCCGTGTTTTCTCGCAGGGCGCGAAACTGGTCGACGAGGCAGTCACCAGCGGCAAACTCTTCGAGGGTGAGACCTGGAAGAAACTGGTTGCCAACTCCATTGAAAAAGCTTCCGCTTTCCACCTGATCGGACTCTTCTCTGACGGAAACGTCCACAGCCACATCAACCACCTCAAGGCGATGGTCGAGAACGCCGCTGCCGCCGGAGTGAAAAACATCCGTATCCACGCCCTGCTCGATGGACGTGATGTTCCGGAAACCAGCGCGCTTGACTACATCGATCCTTTCGAGGCTTTCCTTACTGAAATCAACGCCAAATACGGCTGCGACAGCCGCATCGCCTCCGGCGGCGGACGCATGGTCATCACCATGGACCGCTACGGTGCCAACTGGGATATGGTCAAACGCGGCTGGGAGACCCACGTTCTCGGTCAGGGACGCTTCTTCAAGTCCGCCCGTGAAGCCGTGGAAACCCTGCGCAGCGAAACCGGAGCCATCGATCAGGATCTCGACGCCTTTGTCATCAGCGAGAACGGAACTGATCCCGTCGGTGCGATCAACGACAATGATTCGGTCATCTTCTTCAATTTCCGCGGCGACCGCAGTCTTGAGATCACCGCCGCTTTCGAGAGCGGAGATGACTTCGACAAGTTTGATCGCGTCCGCGTTCCGGCTGTGATGTACGCCGGAATGATGGAGTACGACGGCGATCTGCACGCCCCCGCCCTCTATCTGGTCAATCCTCCGGAAATCGACCGCACCATGGATGAGTATCTCTGCGCCTCCGGCATCCGCCAGTTCGCAGTGAGCGAAACCCAGAAATACGGTCACGTCACCTACTTCTTCAACGGCAACCGTTCCGGCAAGTTCGATGAAGTCCTCGATACTTACATGGAAATCCGCTCCGATGTCGTTCCTTTCGAGCAGCGTCCCTGGATGAAGTGCGCTGAAATCACCGATGCGGTGGTCGATGCGATCGCTTCCGGCAAATATGATATGATCCGTCTCAACTATCCCAACGGCGATATGGTCGGTCACACCGGCAGCATGGAAGCTGTTCTCGTTTCAATGGAGGCCCTCGACCTCTGTCTCGGACGTATCAAGGCTGCTGTCGACGCCGCAGGCGGCGTGCTGGTCATCTCTGCCGACCACGGCAACGCCGATGATATGTATGAGCACAAGAAAGACGGCTCACTCAAGAAAGACGGCGAGGGCAACATCGCCCGCAAGACCAGCCACTCCCTCAACCCGGTTCCCTGCATCGTCTATGATCCGGAGTTCAAGGGCGAGTACGAAAGCACCCTGCGCAGCGGACTCGGAATCAGCAGTCTGGGCGCAACCTGCATCGAACTGCTCGGATTCAAGGCTCCTGAGGAGTACGATCCCAGCGTTCTGGTGATGAAATAATTGTTTTGCGGAGTCTGTAAACATGGATGAAGCAGCTCTCGAAAAGATCTCCCTTGAGCTGATTGAGATCGGCAAAAAGGCGAAATGTGCCGCTGATGCCCTCGCTGTGGCTTCCGATGAAGTCAAGCGCAAGGCTCTGGAAAATATGGCGGAACGTATCGAACAGGCGATCCCTGAAATAATCAACGCCAATATGCGCGATACCGATGCAGCGCAGAAAAAGGGCATCTCAAGTGCGATGCTCGACCGTCTGACGCTGGATGAAAAACGTATCTGCCAGATGGCGGAAGGGCGCTGCATCCGAGTCCTTCCACAGGCATTCAGGGCGTACGCCATAGGACTGCTCTATATACGCTTCAATCTGCGCACGCATGCCGCTCACTTCCTTTTGCCTGACAACGCGCTGTTGTTCCTTACGCCTCTTTCTGGTAACACTCCACGACAACGCCCGCTTCCCTGAAGATTTCCAGGGAGAACTCATCCGGATAACCCTTCTCATAGACCACGCGTACGATGCCGGAGTTACAGATCATCTTCGCGCAGAGGATGCAGGGCTGATGGGTACAATAGAGCGTAGCGCCGTTGATTTCAATACCGAGCTTTGCCGCCTGAATGATGGCATTCTGCTCCGCATG
>JAZQTR010000247.1:0-1918 GCA_045630865.1 Victivallaceae bacterium | reverse complement strand
CTACTGATAAAAACAATATCCTGCCGGAGCGATTTTTTTCAGCAGCTCCGGCGGGGATAAGAGGCAGAGCCTATGGCCAATGACCGGAAAAACGAAAGGCGCACCCCGTCAGAAGGAGTCGTTTTCAGCGACTTTTCTGGGTCTCTTGTACGTTATTTCCGGGAAATTGGTGAAATGGAGCTGCTTTCCGGCGATGAGATGCATGGTCTTCTCACCGAAATTGACGCCGCATACGACGAATTAAGACGCCGTTTGCGGCGTTTCGCATTTGTAGGCAGAGAGTATTTGCGCATATTCGGTGAGGTGATCCTTGCCGGAACCCGTGCCGGTTGTCTTGATTATTTTACACCGTCCTCGGTGCAGAAGCTTTTCGGCAATGAGAAATTCGAGTTGATTTCCATCACCCGCAGCCAGTGCGCCGCCGGACGCGTTATCGACGAGCTGGAACAGCTTTTCAAAGCAGGTGATGTTGCCGGGTGTGAAGAAAAACGTGCAGAGCTTGACAAGGTTCTCGCTGTCCCTGATCTGCAAGGAACAGTTGTTGAAGAGTTTATCTCGGTTGCAGAGAACTATCTTGCGATGTATCGGGATAATGGCGGAGAAAATACTCTCATTGAAGAGCGTTTTCTCATGTCCGGCAACATGTTTGAGGAAGAATTTGCTGAAATCCTGAAAATCCACAACCGTCTGCACGATCTTGAAAACAGGATGATCGAAGCCAATTTGCGTCTGGTTGTGAGTGTAGCTTCCAAATTCCGCAACCGCGGCGTGCCCTTCAACGATCTTATCCAGGAGGGAAATATCGGACTTCTCCGGGCACTGCGGAGATTCGATTTCAAGCTCGGCAACAGATTCAGTACCTACGCCATCTGGTGGATCAAAAACAACATCATGCGTGCGCTGTCTGAACAGGCGCGTGTGGTCAGACTTCCTCTGCACATGATCCAGCAGATCAGTGCGATAAACCGGGCGGAACAGCAGTTTATCCAGCAAACCGGACGTACTCCGGAGATCGAGGAGCTGGCCGCTGAACTTGATATGCCGGTCGCCCGTGTAAGCTCCATCCGCAAGATGGCGTGCCAGTGTATATCACTTCAGGCGGCGATCGGCAGTGATGAAGAGTCAGGAGTTTTTTCTGACATAATATCTGATACAGAATCTATTATCCCCGGCGACGAGATGAATATCCGGGGTGTTTACGATAACCTTTATGCAATACTGCGGACATTCCCCGAGCGGGAGCAGCAGATATTGATCCTCCGCTACGGTCTGTTCGGACAGCCTGCGCTTGCCTTTGATGAGATAAGCCGCCGCTTTAATCTCAGCAGAGAGCGCATCCGTCAGATCGAAGCCCGAATTATGAAAAACCTCCGTTCTCCCGACAAGCTCCGCAAACTTGACGGCAGATGAGGCAGAACGTTGCACCGTAATAATAACCGGAAAATTCAAAAGGGAACAACTATACGGAGAACTTGTAACTTATGGCACAGGTAGACATCAGGGGAATATCCAAGAGTTACGACGGCAGAACACTGGTTCTTGATAAACTTGACCTTCAAATATCGGCAGGTGAGATGTTTTTTCTTCTCGGCCCATCCGGATGCGGCAAATCTACTTTGCTGCGTATTCTTGCCGGTCTGGTCGAGCCGGATTGCGGAACCATATCTTTTGACAACACCGATATATCCGCACTTCCTCCGGAAAAACGCCGCGCTGCCATGGTTTTTCAGAACTATGCTCTCTGGCCCCATCTCGATATTTTTGAAAATGTGGCTTTCGGCTTGAGAAATGCCGGAGTAAAGGGTGAAGAACTGAAAAAGAGAGTTATGGAATCCCTCGAACTGGTCAGGCTTGCCGACCTTGCCAAGCGTAAAGTTCCGTCGCTTTCAGGCGGACAGCAGCAGCGTATCGCCATTGC
>JAZQTR010000246.1:0-9247 GCA_045630865.1 Victivallaceae bacterium | reverse complement strand
AGCCAAGGGGTTGTACAAAAGGATTGTCTTCCTAAGACCGCTTGGCCTCCGACTTGTCCATACGACGGACTTCGATATACTTTGCTCCCGTTGGTCGCATGATTTCTGGAATTTGCGTAAGATTTGCTGAATGTGAACGGCCGCCTGCCGTGTGAGGCAATGTCAGATAAAGAGGGCCGTACCGATACGGACTGTAGTTGCTCCGCATGAAGCAGCTATGCGGCAGTCATTGGACATACCCATTGAGAGCTCCTTGAGTCCGTACTCTTCAGCCGTTTTTCTCAATGTCGTGAAAATCTCTCTCAACTCCGCCTCATCTGCTGTAAACGGAGCCATCGTCATAAGTCCGCAGACAGCACTGTTTTTCAGCGGAGTTTTGAGCAAGTCCTGCAGCTCGCTGACCGAAATACCCGACTTGCTCTCCTCTCCGGAAACGTTCACTTCGATAAAAATCTGCGGAAAAACATTTTCTTCGACAGCGATCCTCTCAATACGCTCAAGAAGCTCCTTACTGTCTACCGAGTGGAGTATCTTCGCCGCCCTGATCACCTTGCGTACTTTGTTGGATTGAATCTTGCCGATAAAGTGCCAGACGATATCATCGGGAAGCACTTTTATCTTATCTTCCAGCACATTGATCCGGTTTTCCGCAAATTCGCGCACTCCATGATCGTAGAGTCCGCGAATGACTTCAGCCGTCTGATTTTTGGTCACTGCGAGCAGTTTCAGGGCGGCGGGATCGAATCCGGAGTTTGCGGCGCACTCCTCAAGCTCGCATTTAAGCGTGCAATAGTTGTCGTATGCTGACATTTTTACTTGCCGACCTGTTTGCGGCGGAGATCCGGCGGAGTTGCGGTGATTTTGGTTCCTTCCGGCAGACTTTCGGTGAGCCAGACGTTTCCGCCGATGACGGAGTTGTCGCCGATGACGATATCACCCAGCACACTTGCTCCGGAATAGATGGTGACGTTGTTTCCGATAGTGGGATGGCGTTTGTTGCCTTTGATAAGCAATCCGCAGGCGTCTTTCGGGAAGTGTACCGCTCCCAGAGTGACACCCTGATATATGCGGACATTGTCGCCGATTCTTGCGGTTTCGCCCACCACGACACCGGTTCCATGGTCGATGAACACACCTTTGCCGATCTCTGCGCCCGGATGGATATCTATTCCGGTCTGGGTATGGGCGTACTCGGTCATCATTCTGGGAATAAGCGGAACTTTTTCCTGATAAAGCACATGGGCAAGACGCTGAATGGTGATTGCCTTGAGTCCGGGATAGCTCAGAATGATCTCATCATAATCGTATGCCGCAGGATCTCCGGCGTAAGCCGCCGCAACATCGAGTTTGATGGTTTCCCGGATTTCCGGAAGTTTTTCGAGCAGAGTATACACGGCGTGGCCGCACGAATCGAGCGCGCAGGCGTTGCAGTCGCAATCGCTGTTTTTGTGTTTGCGGCGCATGGCGCGGCAGATCTGGTTGGCAAGTTCGCTCTGGATTTCGAGCAGCAGAGCCGCGGGACCTGCGGTTTCAAACTTTCTCTGATAGCCGGGGAAAATTATTTCCAGCAGTTTTTCAGTTACAGAAATTATCTCATCGCGGCGGGGAATCATCTCCTCGCCGGAAAGGTTGACGCCGATCCGGTCGGCGTATGACTCTTCGAGTTTTCCGACGATAGCTGCTATTCTCTCAAGGTCTGCCTGACGTTTCATAATCACTCCACATTTTGGATCTGTTCACGGATTTTTTCCAGTTCGGTCTTGAAGGTGACCACGCACGGACTTATCGAGCTGTTTCCGCTCTTGTTGCCCAGAGTGTTGATCTCGCGGAACATTTCCTGCGCAAGAAAATCGAGATTTCTGCCGCAGGGTTCGCTTTTTTCAAGGTAGTTTCTGAACTGGACGAAGTGGCTTTTGAGCCGCACCACCTCTTCAGTGACATCGCTCTTGTCGGTGAGGTAGACCACTTCACGCAGGAACGCGCTGTCATTGGGATCGCAGTCTATTTTGAGTGCGGCAATCTTTTCCAGAAGTCTTGCTTTGGCGTTTTCGACGATCTCCGGAAGTTTCTCTGTGATATTGCCGAGCAGATTTTCCAGCATGTCTATGCGGGCAAGGAAATCCTGTTTGAGTGCATTTCCTTCATTTGAGCGCATCTCTCTGCAGTTTGCACAGGCGTTTCTGACGGCATCGAGCAGGGCAGTTTTGATTTCAGGATCATCGGCAGAGATCTGCTCTGAACTCATCACTCCGGGAAGAGCCAGCAGTGATTCGACGTTGACTTCGCCCGGAATATTGTTGCGGCTTCTTGCTGCAGCAACGTAACTGATGAGAGCGTCGAATTTATCCGGATCCGGCAGAGAGAGCTCTCCTGCAGCGGCGGCGGCCTTCCTGATGTTGACGCGGATGGAAACTGCGCCGCGGGAGAAAAATCCGGCAGCGATACTGCGCACTTCCGGCTCAAACTGGGCAAATTCATTGGGCAGAGTTATCCGCAGTTCGAGCTGTTTGCGGTTTATGCTTGAAACTTCGGCACAAATAGAGTGACTGCCTGAACCGCTGTTTTCGGAGCGTCCGAAACCTGTCATACTGAACATAATGGATCACTTCTCCTGCTGTTTTGCTGCTGTGTTCTGCTGAAGAGCTGCAGGGCTGTTTTTCTTTTCAACTGCCGCACCGGTATTGCCGGAAGCATCCTCTTTTTCCGGAACAATGATCGGAGTATTGAAGTCGTTGGGCCGCCTGATGATCTTTCCGCGGACAAAATTGGCTTCGTAATCCGGCATGATCGCCGCAAAATTCAGCTTCCAGCCGGCGAGATCCGCTTTGGGGGAGTAACCGCAGAAAACGACATATCTGTTTCCGGATATTTTCCACTGCAGACTGATCTGGGTGGTATCCGGAACCTTGCCCGCACTGTCGGGACGCGGCTCAAAACCGGTTTCCGCAATTTCCGGATCGCTCAATCTCACGATGTTGAGATCTGCTTTGGAAAGCACTTCGTAAAAATTGGTTATGGCATAGCCGCGGCAAGTTGAAATCGCCGATCCGATATTTTTATCCGGAGAGACAAAATTTTTGCGGATCAACCGGTTGGGATACCAGTCATCCATTCTGCTGCGTCCGGCACCGAACACCATGTAGAGGTTCTTTGCACCCGGGATATCCCAGGTGACGCATATCTGCATAATGCCGCGTTCTCTGCCCTTCAGGCCCTCGCCGACCAGCAGCACGGGATCATTGTATTTGACATAAGCCTCCTGATCCGGAGAGAGTTCCGGAGCGTTCTCGAGCAGATACTCTCTTGCCCGCTCCGCCGCGCGCGCCTGATAGTAGCGGTCGGACTGACATCCGCAGAGAGCAAACAGAGCTGTCAGCAGCATTGCCGCCGCCGCTGTCGTACGGGCAGAAGTTTTTGCAACTTTTTTTGCCATTTTTCTGTACTTTCGGTTATTTTATGACATTTTTGCTGTTTCAGATATAAAATAACTCTTTTAGAGGCAAAGTTCAAGTTGCGAAAACGCCGCAAATGTGATATAATATAAGTATGCAAAGTGTCGTGAAAACAAAAGGATATTTATCTTGGATAGAATTTCGATCAGAAAACTTACGGCAGAGATGATAATCGGGACTTTTCCCGAAGAGCGCAACACACCTCAAACCATCATCGCCGACATAGATATTTTCTGCGATCTGGCAGCTGCAGGCGCAAGCGATTCCCTCGCTGATACAGTGGATTATTTTGAACTGGAGACCCGGATGTATCAGCTGATGACCGGTTCCCGCTTTTTTCTGCTGGAAAAACTGGCGCAGGAGATGGCAGACAGCATACTTTCAGACTCACGGATAAAGGAGTGCCGCATCCGGCTTTCCAAACCCGCCGCCCTGCGTTACAGCGGCCCTGCGGAAATCGAGATCATCCGGTACGCCGGTACGGAGATGTGACGATGGCTGAACAGACTAAACTTACTCCGATGATGCAGCAGTACCGTTCGGCGAAAATGAAGATTCCGCCGGATGCCGTTCTGCTCTTCCGTCTGGGCGACTTCTACGAGGAGTTCTTCGAGGATGCCGAAAAGGTCAGTGCCGCACTTGATCTTGTGCTTACCAGACGGCAGGGGGTTCCGATGTGCGGATTTCCCCACCACGCTCTCGACAACTATCTGGCGAAGCTGGTTTCGCAGGGCATCAAGGTCGCCATCGCTGAACAGATGGAAGATCCCCGCGAAGCCAAAGGCATCGTCAAGCGTGAGATCACCCGGATAATCACACCGGGCACACTGGTCGACAACAACCTGCTCAACTCGAAGTACAACAACTACATCGCAGGAATCGTCGCCTGCGGCGATGACTCCGCCGCTTTGAGCGTTCTGGATGCCAGCACCGGAGAATTCTTCTACACGATTCCGGAAAAACTTGAAACCATTACCGGCGAACTGGCACGCTCCGCAGTCAAAGAGATAATCATCTCCTCAAAGACTGCGGAAAACTGGCGCAGACTCGACAAAATGCCCGATCCCGGACACAAAGTGCTGTGGACAGAACTCGATGAGAGCGAATTCGATCTCACCGACTGCGAAGAGTTCCTCAAACAGCGTTTTGAGCTCTCGACGCTCGACGGTTTCGGCATGCGCGGACAGCCGGAAGCCATCCGTGCCGCAGGCGCGCTCCTGCGCTACGTTCAGGATAATCTGCGCCACAACGCCGACTACATCACCTGCATCACCCGGCACGTTTTCGACCGTTATCTCGAGCTTGATCCCATTTCGATGCGGAACCTTGAGCTTGTGACCAACCGCTGTGACGGCAGCCGCAACGGAACACTGCTCAACGTCATCGACAAGACCTCTACATCACTCGGTTCACGCCGTCTGCGCTCGTGGCTGCTGCGTCCGCTGCGCGACTTTCAGGAGATCGTATCCAGACACGACGCCGTCGAGCAGTTCACCTGCGACCCGCTGACTCTCACCGAGCTGCGTGAAACCATCGGAGTCATCCGCGACCTTGAGCGTATCCTGACCCGCATATGCATCGGCAGTGCCAACGCCCGTGATTTTGTCGCTCTGGCAGTCAGCCTCGGTGCCATGCCGGGTATCAGAAGCCTGCTGGAGTCTTTCGACGCCTCACTGCTCACACGCAGTGCCGCAGCTCTCTCAGACTTCACAGAACTTGTCGGAAGAATCAGAGATACCATCGTCGATGAGCCTCCCGTGCAGATAAGCGACGGAGGAGTTGTCCGCGAGGGATTTTCAGCTGAACTTGACGAGCTGCGCAAACTTTCCGGCAACGGAAAAAGCATGCTTGCCGACATCCAGCAGCGCGAAGCGGAGCGCACCGGCATCAAGAGTTTGAAGGTGAAGTTCAACAACGTCTTCGGCTACTACATCGAAGTGAGCAAATCCAATCTCTCACTCATTCCTGAAGATTACATCCGCAAGCAGACGCTGGTCAACGCCGAGCGTTTTGTAACTCCGGAACTCAAAGACCTTGAAAACCGTATCCTCGGAGCTGAAGAAAAGGCGCGCGCTCTGGAAATAAAGATCTTTTCAGACCTGCGCGAATACGCTCTCGGCTTCACCGACGCCATCCGCCGGAGCGCAGACGCTCTCGCCGATATAGACGCCCTCGCCAGCCTTGCGGAGTGCGCCCGGGTCAACAATTATACCCGTCCCCACATCTTCGATGACAACCGTCTGGTGATTTCCGGCGGCCGCCATCCGGTGCTGGATGCGGCGATGGATCCAGGAACCTTCGTCCCCAACGACGTTGATCTTGGCAGACAGTTCCGGATGATGATTATCACCGGTCCCAATATGGCCGGAAAAAGCACCTATATCCGCCAGAACGCGCTTCTGGTCATCCTCGCCCAGATCGGCAGCTTCATTCCGGCTGACTACGCCGAAATCGGTCTCGTGGACAGAATATTCACCCGTATCGGAGCAGGTGATGACCTCGCCCGCAACCAGAGTACCTTCATGGTCGAGATGGTGGAAACCGCCAATATTCTGATCAACGCCACCGGCAGAAGTCTGGTCATCCTCGATGAGATAGGGCGCGGAACCAGCACCTATGACGGACTTTCGATTGCCTGGAGCGTCGCCGAGTATCTGCACGATGATGTCCAGTGCAAAACCCTTTTCGCCACCCACTATCACGAACTGTCCGGATTGGTTTCGCTCTGCGCCCACGCCGGAAACTTCAACGTGGCAGTCAAAGAGAGCGGAGATAAGATAATCTTTCTGCGCCAGATACTTCCCGGTCCCAGCGACCGCAGTTACGGACTTCACGTCGCCCGGCTCGCCGGAGTTCCGGCGGAGGTCATCGAGAGAGCCCAGTCGATCCTCGACCGGCTCGAGGAGCTTCCGGCGGCATCGCGGGATGTACTGGGTGAACTCACATATCATCCGGCGCGTCCGCGCAAGAAGAAAATTCCCAAAGCAGATGATCCGATGCAGCTGCATTTGAAAATTTGAGGAGAATACAACCATGTTTGAGTGTTACCGTTTCGCCTGTGCTGTTCCGCTGTGCCGGACTGCCGATCCGGAATACAACTGCGCAAGAATACTTGAGCTTTACAACGAAGCCGCTGACAACGGAGCGTCTGTCGTGCTGTTTCCGGCACTTGCTGTCACCGGCGACGGCTGCGGCGATCTCTTTGACGTTCCGCAGTTTCTTTCCGGAGTCGAGCAGGCTGTCGCCGATCTCGCCGACGCCACTGCCGGAAAATCCGCCATCATGGTCGCCGGAACCGTCTGGAGAGATGCAGGCAAGTGCGTCGAAGCCGCAGCAGTCATAGCCGACGGAGAGCTTATCGAAGTTGTCACAGGTGATGATGTCGTCTTCACCAACGGCAAAGCCGGCTTCGGAGTATCAGTCAACCGGGAGCCGTTCTCTCCGGCATCTCCCGTATCGCCTCCGGCACAGGTCATGCTTTATCCCTACGCCGGAACTGATACTTTCCACACCACAGCAGAGCGCAGGATCGACGCCGCAGCATTGAGCAGAACTCTCAACTGCCACTGTATCTTCTGCGGCAGCGGGGCGACAGGTTCCACTGCCTCCGGCGTGGGGGCCGGACAGGTGCTTTTCGCATTTGACGGAAAAGTGACGACCGAAAATAAACCCTTTGAGAGAAAACCGCAAATCGTTTACTGCGACATAGATACCGATGATGTAGATTATCTTGCCAACCGGAATATGACGGAGTTTGACGGAGAATTTGAGTGTGTCGATATCGAATTGACGGCTTCTCCTGATCTGAAATATTATCCGGTATCCGCCCACCCCTTCATCCCGCAGGATGAGACCGTCTGCGCTGAATATGCCCGGAGCATAATCGAAATATCCGCCGCCGCCCTTGCCAACAGAATGGAGCTTTCGCACTCCAAAAAGATGGTGCTGGGAGTATCCGGCGGACTTGACTCAACGATGGCACTCATCACCTGTATCCGCTGCTGTGAGCTTCTGGGTATTCCGGCAAGCTCGATAGTCGCAGTTTCAATGCCGGGATTCGGCACAAGTGACCGCACCAGAGACAACTCACTGGCTCTGGCTGAGCTTTCCGGAGCGGAAGTACGCTGTATTCCCATTTCCGCTGCCGTCACCCAACACTTTTCCGATATCGGACACGATCCTGCCAACACCGACGTCGTCTACGAGAACAGTCAGGCGAGAGAGCGCACCCAGATACTCATGGATATCGCCAACGGCTGCGGCGGTCTGGTCATCGGAACCGGCGACTTGAGTGAGATCGCCCTCGGCTGGTGTACCTACAACGGAGATCAGATGTCGATGTACGCCGTCAATGCCGGTATTCCCAAGACTCTGATGCGGCGCATAATAGCTGTCCACGCTTCCGGATGTCCGGAAAAACTGGCGCAGGTGCTTCTGGATGTCTGCGATACTCCGGTGTCTCCGGAGCTGGTTCCCGGCAAACAGCACACTGAAAAAATAATCGGCAGCTACGATCTGCACGATTTCTACATCTGGCACTTTATCAAATACGGAGCCTCTGCGGAAAAACTCTTCTCTCTGGCGTGCAAAGCGTTTGAGAATGTCTATACCCCGGAGTTCTGCCTTGAGGTGCTCGAGGTGTTTTTCCGCCGATTCTTCACCTCCCAGTTCAAGCGTACCGCCGTTCCGGACTCCCCTGATGTCACCGGCGTCACCCTTGCTCCGGTGGCGTGGAATATGCCCTCAGATGTCTCCGCATCATTCTGGCTGGCGGAAGTGGAAAAATTGAAAAACAAGTGAAAAACAGTAAATAACGAGAGAAAGGAAAAATTTATGATCATCGACTCAAATTTTCTGGCCGTAGTGGAAGTCGTCATGCTGATACTTATGGTTCTGCTTCTGCTTCTGCTGGTGAGATCTTTTATCTTCATGCGCGCCGCCCAGCGCGAGAGCGAGGAGCACACTCTTGCCCTCTTCAATGCGCTCCAGAAGATGCACTCCACAATGAATGAGCAGCTCGGCGAACAGCGTCGCCAGATGCGTGCTGTACAGGAGCTTCTCCAGCTCAAGCAGGCGGAAATGACAGGTGATTTCGAAGTCATCGAAGAGGAAATCCCTGCTCCGGCACAATCTGAAATCGAGCCTCCGCAGGTCAAGAAACACCCGCTTATCACGCTCTGAAAATGTCCTGCTGTAAAAATGTAGTAGTGCTGGGAGCCACAGGTTCCATCGGTTCCAGTGCCGCGATCGAGCTTGCCGAACACCGCGACAGATTCAGAACCGTTGCAGTAGCCGCAAGATCGAATATTGAAAAACTCGCCGCGACGGCAAAACTGCTCGGTGCCGATACCGCGGTAACCAGCGATGCTTCGAAGCACGGTGAGCTTGCCTGCGCCCTTGACGGAAGCGGTATCACTGTGGAGTCAGGCGAAGAGGCACTGGTTTCGATTTCCACCCGGAGCGACGTGGATATCGTACTCTGCGCCATCATCGGTGTTGCCGGAATACGTCCGGTGATAGAGGCTCTGCGCTGCGGCAAAACCGTTGCGCTGGCGAGCAAAGAGGTACTGTGCCTTGCCGGAGAGCTGGTGATGAAAGAGGCGGCAAAGAGTCCGGGCGGAAAGATCGTGCCGGTAGACAGCGAACACTCCGGAGTCTTCCAGTGTCTTGCCGGAAGAACTCCTGACGAGATAGAAAAGATCTGGCTGACCGCCTCCGGCGGACCTTTCCGCCAATGGAGCAAAGAGGCAATCTCCCGCGCCACGCTGGCTGACGCCCTCAAACACCCCACCTGG
>JAZQTR010000245.1:0-9336 GCA_045630865.1 Victivallaceae bacterium | reverse complement strand
GCCCTCCCCAACCCCTTCCATCCCCGCTTCGGCGAGTTCGTCAAGAAGCGTTATATGGTTTATGCCGGACGGCACATCCAGAACCCCTACCTCCTCGGTTACTACTGCGATAACGAGCTGCGCTGGGGAGGCAAGGCGCACGGCGGAGCTTCGGACGGCTCCGGTCTTTTCGATACCGTTATGGCCAAGAATCCGGAGCACACCGCAAAACTCGCTCTGGTCAAACAGCTCAAAGAGAGATACAACGGCGACGTCAAGGCGTTCAACAAAGATTGGGACACCAATTTGAGCGCAATTGATGAACTGCTCAACAGAAAAAAACTTCCCCATTCCACTGAAAAGCAGCTGGAAATCAAAAAAGATTTCCTCCGTCTCACCGCCGAAACCTATTTCAAGACCATACACGACAACATCAAGGAGATAGATCCCAACCACCTCTTCCTCGGCTGCCGCTACGCCGGAGCGGGAGCTCATGAAATCATCTGGAAAGCCAATGCAAAATACAGCGACATCGTCTCTTTCAATATCTATCCCAGCTGGGATAGAAACCGCAACGAGCTGTACGCTTCATCTTCATCTTCATCGACAATGAATCAGGTATTCGACCGCATTTACAAGATGTGCAACCGTCCGATCATGGTCACGGAGTGGGCGTATCTGGGACTCGATGTCGGTCTGCCCTGCTCCATCGGTGCAGGCCAGCGTTTCCTCACCCAGAAAGAGCGTGCACAGGCGGCAGGATTCTTCTACAAGACCATGCTCGGTCACAAAGCTCTGGTCGGATGCAGCTGGTACGAATTCAGCGACGATCCGGCTCTCGGAGTCCGTACCAGACATCCTGAAAACTGCAACTACGGACTGGTCAACAAATACGACGAGCCGTACGAAGCACTGGTAAATACTTTTACTGAAATCAACAAAGATATCGACAAATCCAGAACCTTTGTCAACACTCCTCTGCCGGATGGAAAAATCGGAAATCTCTATGCTGAATTCAACAAGCGCACTCCGGGCAAAAACAGCGTTAAAGTCAAGCTCTCCGATTCCGGATTTGATGTATCCAACGGCAAACTCCGTCTGGTCATGGAGAAAAACGGCAGAACTGCGGTCTATCACCGCAACAGGCTGATGGGATACCTCACTTATGTTCTCAACACCCAGAACAAAGTCAGAACATGGAGCATATCCGGCAACTGCCGCGACATCAAGGTCAGCCACCTGCAGAATGGAGCAGAAATCCAGTTTACCGGCGACAGCAAATCTGTCAACGGAAGTCAGGCGGTCACCGTGCGGCTCTTTGTTCCGGCAAATGGCGAACACTTCCTTGCCGATCTTGTATCGGTCAAAAATACCGGTTCAAGCAACCTCTTCGTGGGTGCAATATATTTTGTAGTCAAACCGGCCTTCGACAATCTGCCGCCCGATCCGTTAAGCCTCGGACGTGCCAAAAACTCAAGCTTCGATATCGGCGCATGGGTTACTAAAGATGCCAACTTTATTGCTGTCGCCAACAGCCTCGGAAAATTCAGTATTCTCTTCTTCCGCCACCCCAAAGATGGCGACAAGGCGGACTGCGAGAGAGGTTTGCAATCCATGGTAAAACCGCAGGAGTCCATGACTCCGGCAACTCCGGCATACCTCATCTTCTACGCCGGTCAGGGCGCGCATGAAGCCAGAGGCAGAAAACTCATCAATGCAGATATAAACTGAATCTGCGCCAAAAGAAAAAGGCTCCGGATCTGAAAAAGAAACGGAGCCATTTTTGTATCCGGATAAATATCCGAAAGTTGTTTTACGCCTGAAAGAAAGCTTTTTCCACGCTGTCACCGGTCGCCTCGGTCGTTCTCGGGGCAACGAGATCATATCCGCGGTCTTTGCGCTCGACGTACTCCTTGCGGATGGTCACAGGCTTATCGACAGTGGTGGGCTTGAATTTGCCCTCTTTGAGCAGATTGATCGCTTCAACAGTCTTGTCGTAGATGAGTTTGTGCGCCCGGGCAGAAGGAAGCAGAACTGCAGCCTGCACTCCGGCAGATTTTTTCACCTGACAGGTGACGACATCCGGACAGAACTCTTTAGCCTCGGCACAGAGCTTGTCGCATCCGCTGGTCATAATGACCGGAACATCGTACTCACCGGCAATGGCGGCGTCGATGGCGAACTCACCAACTCGCTTGCCGTTGAGCCACATATTCTGGATATCTTTTGAGGTGAAGGTATGCTCAAGATGGGCGCGCGGAGTTCCGGCCATAGCGTGATAACCGAGCAGGATGATTCCGTCACATCCCTCAATAGCCTCAAAACGCACCTGATGGGTATAGCCCTGAACCAGTTCGACATCCTCGGTAAGCTCGCTCCAGATTACGCTGTATCCGTTGCCGTGTCCGTCACGGACAATCACTTCGTCAGCACCGGCATCAAAACAGGCTTTGGCGCAGACATTGATATCGGCAGTAAGATTTTTGCGTCCGAGCTGGTACTGCGCTCCACCCTCGGCAGTACTGACCATCGGGGTTCCACAGATGCCGCTGATGCCTTCCATATCGGCAAAAATGTATATTTTCATAATCGAACTCCTCTTTTCTTTAATTAAAAAAAGGTGACGGCACAAATACCATCACCTTTGCGTTCAAATCAACTTATTTGACAGACAGCTCAAACGGGGCGGCGGGGAAACCGGCTCCGTTGTAGAGGTTGCAGGTCGGGTTGTTCTGCCAGGCGTAGCGGACAGCAGTCGGCTCCTTGACAGCAGGGGCGGAAACGATGATTTTGTTTCCGGAAATTTTGGCATTTGCCCAAACCCACTTGCCGTCCTTGCCGCAGATGGCAAATCCCTCGACTTCGCTGTCGGGAGAGTTGCGGACAAGTTTCGCTTTCTGGTTCTGGCTGCGGACAACCCAATAGTAGTCGGGAAGCGGACGGGTAACCAGACCACCGTCAGTGTATTTGAACTCGACGCAGACAGCAGATCCGTCACGCTTTGCGCTCACAGCCTCGGGGGAGTAGGCGGGAAGATCAGTTTTTCCGTAATCATTGCGCATAGCGATAGCGGCAAGACGCTCTCCGACCGGCTCTTTGTCGACGGGATGGATGTCGCGTGACTCACCGAGATCGATGATGACCGCCTGGGCGATGCCGTCAGCGTGGTTCATCTGCTTGCTCTGTCCTTTGCGGATATCAACCCAGCTTCCGGTGGTGTTGGGATCGGGACTCTTGGCCATAAAGTTAGGCAGCTGGGCGGCGTAGAAACGCATTCCGGGATTCTCAAATCTCTCACGCAGATCGCTGACCAGAGCCTTGATCTGATCGCCGTAAAGAACACGCTGGGGTCCGGCGTTCTGCTCACCCTGATACCAGAGCGCGCCCTTCATGGTGTAAGGAAGAATGGGATGGACAAGTCCATTCCAGATCATAGTCGGAGACTTGCTGCCCCAGGGCTTTGCACCGACATATTTGGGCATCGCAGAAGCCTGCTTTTTGTTGAGTTTTGGGAAATCAACTTCACGGCAGGTCATCCAGCCGTCAACAGTACGTTTGTCGCCGATATAGTGATCGCGGGGGAAAGCAAATTTGGGGGTGATCGCCTCGACACGGAGAGTGACTTCGTGCTGTCCGTCAGCAACTTTCTTTTTGGGGACCCAGATACAGAACTGTCTGCCGTTGACTGCGTTATCCATCGGCAGCTCACCGATGAGATTTCCGTCAAGGAAGACCTTCACAGGAACAGTCGGTCTGCCGAACTCAAAACGAACTTTTCCCCACTTGACATCTTTTTTACCCAGCTGGACAACTTTTTTGTACCAGATAACGCCGCTTCCATCCTGGGTGCGGTCAAGTTTCTTTGCCTTGCTCCACTTGGCATCTGCGGCGGGAACAGTTGAAGTTCCGTCAGAGATCTGCTTGTTTTCCTTTGCCCAGGCAAGAAGTTTTTTGACGTACGCAGCAGCCTTTTTGTCGTAGGAGAAGTAGGCATCAAGCTCTTTCTGTGCGTTTTTGGCAACAGCGGGGGTGCTGCCCTTCATAATTTTTTCGTGGCTGATCCAGGACTCGATGCTGCTGCCGCCCCATGAGGGGTTGATAAGTCCGAAAGCTTTGCCGCACTCTTTGTTGATCTTGCGGGCAAAGAAATAACCGGCGGCAGTAAAGTTTCCGGTAGTGGCCGGAGAAGCAGTGACCCATCTGCCTTTGATGGTATCTACCGGCTTCTCGGGGGAGTTGCTGTTGGTGCGGAAGTGGCGGATACGGTCGTTAGTGGAGTTTGCAATATTCGCCTTGGCATGCAGACTGCGTCCGACAGTCATCGCCATATTGCTCTGACCGATACAGAACCAGACTTCGCCGGTGATGACATCTTTGGCGGTGATTTTGTTCTTACCGGCAATCACCAGATCCTTGCCCTTGCCGTCATCGTTGGAAAGGTCGAGCCTGACGATCCATTTTCCGTCTTTTCCGGCCACGGTCTCGGCTTTGGCTTTTCCATAGGTAACGGAGACCTTTTCGCCGGGATCGGCTTTGCCGAAAACGGCTGTTGCCGGAGAGGTCTGAAGTACACCGTGGTCAGAGAAGACCGCCGGCACTGTCACATTTGCGTAACCGGCGCAACTCAGCACCAATGACGCCCAGAGCAGATTTTTTTTCATTTTGTTATCCTTTAATTTGCTTTCCGTAAAACGGTTTATCTCTAAAGATACCCCGGCAAGCCGGAGTTTTCAAGTTTATTTGTCAAGTTTGAAGCTGAAAGTTGACGCAGGGAGTCCGGCTTTATTGAAGAGGTTGCAGGTCGGATTATCCTGCCACGCGTACCTCACTTCGACAGGATCGGCAACTTTTGCACAGCTGACCGACACCGTATCGCCGGAAATCACGGCATCAGCCCAGTGCCATTTGCCCTGTTTATCCTTGAGCGCAAATCCCTCAACTTCGCTTCCGGGAGAGTTGGGAATCAGCTTTGCCTTGATATTGCGGGTTCGGTGCACCCAGTAGAACTCAGGAAGTTTATGAGCCGCAAGTCCGCCCGCAGTATCAGTGAAGGTAATTTTGACAACACCGTTTTTCTTCTCAGCCCTGACCGCCTCAGGACTCTTGCAGTTGATACTGTTTTTGCCGTAAGTATCATAGAGAGCGATATCGGCAAGTCTTTCACCGACCGGCTGTTTTTCGATCGGATGTATATCGCGCTCCTCGCCGAGATCGAGAATGACGGCAACTCCGGTATGTTTGAGTTCGCGCATGACTTTGTTCTGCTGAACGCGGATATCCGACCAGGTTCCGGCGTCATTGGGGTCTGCGGACTTCTTCTTGTAAGCAGTAAGCTGAACAGAGTAGAAGGCAAAATCAGGATTCCGGAACTCCCTGCGGAGCTGATCGATAAAAGCTCTCTGAAGTCCGGTGTAGAGGAAACGTCCTTCGCCGCTGTTGGATTCCCCCTGATACCAGATCGCCCCCTTCATCGTGTAGGGTACCATCGGGATCATCATCGCGTTCCACATCATCGTCGGGACCTTCTGGGTCAATGCTTTTTTGGCTATGACTTTGGGATAAGATGCTATCTGCTGTTTGGTGAGAGCCGGATACTTCTTTTCAATACACATCTCCCAACCAGTGTGGTTGTTGCGGTCGCGTCCGGCAAAGAAGTTTCTGCCGAAGGCGAACACCGGACTTGCATTGTGGACACGCAAAGTCATCTCGTGTTTTCCGGCAGGGATCTCTTTTGCCGGAACACCGACAAAGAAGAACCGTCCTGCTTTTGCCTGCTTGAAAGAGAAGCTGCTTATCAGTTTGCCGTCAAGGAAGAAATCAACTGCGGTGCTGGGACATCCGATGGTAAAATGCACCCTTCCCCTTTCGACATCGCGCTTGCTGATCACGATACTCTTGCGGAACCAGATGACTCCGCTGGCACGGATACCCCCGAAGATGTTTTTGCGTTCTTTCCACACAGTATCTGCCGGAGGAGCGGTGGATTTCACAGGGTCATCAACTCTTCCGCAAGCTGCCGCCCATTGATTGTAGCGGCTGATATACTCATCGCAGCGCGCATCGTATGAGGTGTATTCATCAATAAGGAGTTTACTGTCTCGGGCAATCTCACTGCCAGCCTTTTCAAAGAGGGTCTCGCGGCTCATCCAGGTCTGAATGGAGCTGCTTCCCCACGCGGGATCGATCAAGCCGACGGCATTGCCGGTTTCCGCATTGATCTTGCGTCCGAAGTAGTAGCCGACGGCGGAAAAACTTCCGGCAGAGCGCGGAGAGGCACTGGTCCAGTATCCGCGGAGTTTTCCATCTGCAGGATCAAGAGAACCGGTACGGGCAGCTTTGAAGGTACGCAGGCGGTCATTGGCAGATCCGGCTATGTCTTTCGCTGAATTCAAACTCTTTTTCAGTTGGAACTCCATATTGCTCTGACCGGCAGTAAGCCAGACATCTCCGGTGATGACATCTTTGATGGTGATAGTGTTTTTTCCGGCAATGACCAGTTCTTTTGATTTGCCGTCATCGTTGGCAAGATCAAGCCTGACCAGCCATTTGCCATCTTTTGAGGCGGAAGTTTCCGCTTTGGCTGCTCCGTAGGTTACTGTAACTTTCTCGCCGCAAGATGCCTTGCCGAACACTGCAGTTGCCCCGGACTTCTGTATCACCGCCCGGTCGGAAAATATTGCCGGAACACTGACATCTGCAGTCAGGGCAAATCCAGAAAGCAAAACCGGCAGAAAAAGATGTTTTTTCATCACACTGTTTCCCTATGCTGTAAAATATTGTATATACGCTTAATGTAACCCGGTAACGGCTGTATTGCAAGAGCCGCTGATTGAAGCCGGGCTTTTTTTTCAAAAAATTGACATAATGACTTGACACAGGCGCGTGAAGTATGTTATATTATTGCTCCGGAAACACACAACTTCTGGAGTAGATGATATGTCAGATAAAAAACTGCTCGTTCCGGCGGAAAAAATGGAGCCGGAGATCAAGAGAATGGCACTGGATATCCACAGCCGCTTCTCGTCTGTCAAAGACGGCAGCTATGCGCTGGTCGGAATCCAGCAGATGGGCGTGCCGCTGGCGGAAAAAATCCGCGATATTATCAGCAGAGAGACCGGTTACACTCCGGATCTTGCCAAACTTGATATATCCATGTATCGCGATGACATCAGCAACCGCAAGCGTCTGCCGCTTATCCGGGAAACCGATATCCCCTTCGATGTCAACGGCAAAGTCATGATCCTGATCGATGACGTTCTCTCGTCAGGACGCACCATCCGCGCCGCCCTCGACGCCATCACCGATTACGGACGCCCCAAAGTCATCCGTCTTGCGGTTCTGGTCGATCGCGGAAATCCCGAATTTCCCATCCACGCCGATGTCACCGGTTTCGATATTTCCGAACCTGAAGAAAACAAGATCGTAATTGAATTTGAAGAGACTCCCGGCATCTACGCAAGAGAGTGGAAAAAGTAATATAAACGCCTTTTTAACACAAGGAAAAAGATATATATGCAATGGAACCGCAAAGATCTGCTCACCCTCTACGATTTGAGCGGCGAAGAGATTGAGTACATTCTCGATACTGCCGCTGAATTCAAAAAGGTTTCCGAGCGTAGCGTAAAGAAGGTCCCCGCCCTGCGCGGCAAGACTGTCGTCAACTTTTTTGTTGAACCCAGCACCAGAACCCGGGTCTCTTTTGAACTTGCCGAACAGCGTCTCAGCGCGGATATCGTCAATATGCAGGCACAGAGCAGCAGTCTGCTCAAAGGCGAAACCCTGCTCGATACCGTCCGCAACATCGAAGCCCTGCAGGTCGACCTCGTCGTCATGCGCCACGCTGCCCCCGGAGCGCAGAGCTTCATCGCAAAAAACCTCAAGTGCGGTGTCGTCAACGCCGGAGACGGAGCTCATGCCCATCCGACCCAGGCTCTGCTCGACATCTTCACCATCCGTGAGAAAAAGGGACGCATTGCCGGCCTCAACGTTGCGATCATCGGCGACATTCTCCACAGCCGCGTCGCCCGCAGCAACATCTGGGGTCTGCTCAAACTCGGTGCCAACGTCACGGTTGCCGGTCCCTCCACCCTCGTTCCCAGGGAGTTTGAGGAAATCGGTGTCCGTGTCTGCCACGACCTCAAAGAGGCGGTCGCCGATGCAGACGTGGTGAATCTGCTGCGTATCCAGCATGAACGCCAGAACGCCAGCTTCTTCCCGAGCACCGGAGAGTATTCCAGATTTTTCGGTATCAACGCCGATTCTCTCAAATACATGAAACCCGATGTGCTGATCATGCACCCCGGCCCGATCAACCGTGATGTTGAGCTTTCCGGCGAGGTGGCTGACGGAGAGAACTCCGTTATTCTCGAACAGGTGACCAACGGACTTGCCGTGCGTATGGCTGTCCTTTATTTAGTATCAGGATGTGTGCAGAAATGAGTGAGATACTTTTCAAAAATGCCCGGATCATCGATCCCGGCCGCAATATAGATACCAAAGGTGACATCGGCGTTGCCGACGGAGTCATTACCGATGGCGGAAAACTTAAAAATCCTGAAGTCGTTGACCTCACAGGCAAAGTCCTGACTCACGGCTTCCTCGATGTCCACGTTCATCTGCGCCAGCCGGGAAACACCAACGCCGAAACCATTGAGTCCGGCTCCCGTGCCGCCGCAGCAGGCGGATTCACCACCATCGTGGCAATGCCCAACACAAAACCTGCCGCCGACACTGTCGGTGCGATTGAGCTTCTGCGCAGCCTTTCCAGCCAGAAAGCTGTGGTCAATGTTCTGCCCTGCGGCTGTATGACAGTCAACAGCGAAGGCAAAGAGATGGCTCCCATCGGTTCCCTCAAGAGTGCAGGTATCGCCGCATTGAGCGATGACGGCAAGTGCATTCAGGATCACGCCCTCATGCGCCACGTGGTCGAATACGCCAAGAGCTTCAACCTGCCGATCCTCGACCACTGCGAGGATACATCCCTTGCGGCAGGCGGAGTCATGCACGAAGGCAAATGGTCTGTACTGCTTGGCTTCAACGGAATATCTGCGGCATCTGAAGAGCTTATCGTCGCCCGCAACATCATTCTGTCACGCCTCGTGGACTGGAAGATCCATATGCAGCACATTTCTGTCAAAGAGAGCGTTGAGCTGATCCGTCAGGCACGCAAGCGCGGAATCAAAGTCACCGGCGAAGCCACTCCGCACCATATCACCCTTACCGATGAGAAGATCAAAACCTTTGATACCAACTACAAGATGAATCCTCCGCTCCGCAGCGAAGAGGATCGCATCGCCCTCATCGAAGGTATTGCCGACGACACCATCACCGTCATTGCGACCGATCACGCTCCGCACA
>JAZQTR010000244.1:0-4296 GCA_045630865.1 Victivallaceae bacterium | reverse complement strand
CGGTGTAGTGGCTGTCAAACATGCAGAAACCGTCATGGTGACGGGTGGTGAAGACGACATACTGCATACCGGCGGCGTGGGCGAGCTTTGCCCAGCGGGCGGGATCGAAGTTGCGGGGATTGAATTGCTTTGCAAAATCCTGATATACGTTGGGGCCGAAGTCGTTGTTGGCGAAGGCCCACTCGCCCTGTGCCGGGATGGAGTAGATTCCCCAGTGGATAAACATACCGAATCTGGCGTCGGTAAACCATTTTGTTTTGTTCATAGCAGTTATTCCTGTTGGTTAGTGTTTTTCATCCGGATTTCCAATCAATCTTGTGCGCCGGACACCGGTTGGGAACTTGACCTGGAAAACAGTACCGCGTCCCGGTTCGCTGAATATTCCGAATTCAGCTCCGTGTGAGCGGAAGACCCGCTCTACGACCAGCATGCCGATACCGTTGCCGCCGGCTTTGTAGCTCTGGAAAGCTTTGAATATTCCGGAAAGCTGCTCCGGAGTTATACCGCAGCCGGAGTCGGAAAACTCCAGCACGAAGAAATCGTTGGCGGCGTAGCCGGAAATATTGAGAGTTCCGCCGTTGCCCATCGCCTGCGCCGCATTGCGGATGATGTTGTAGAAAGCCTGTTTGAGCTGTTTGCTGTCAGCCTGAATAGGGATGGTAACATCTGTCCACTGGCAGTTGACCGAAATTTTGCGGCTTTCGATTTCCGGACGCATAAACTTCAATACTTCGATGATGACCTCTCTGATATCCACCGGCAGAAACTCCGGAGGCGTCGGACGCAGGTCGGTGAGAAAGCCGTTGATGATGCTGTCCAGACGCTCGACTTCACTGCGGCAGGCACTTATCATTTCCTGCGCCTCATCTTTGTCGAGGGCATCCGCCGGATCGTTTGACGCCATACTTCTCTCGAGTATCTGCAAGTTGAGATAGAGGCTGTTCAGCGGATTGCCGATTTCGTGAGCGACTCCGGAGGCGAGAAGCGATACCGCCTGATTGGTTTCGCGTTCAAGTTCACTTGAGGTGCGGCGGCGGGTCTCGGTGACGTCGCGCAGCATGACGGCGGCAAGGTCGGGATCTTCCGGAAGCGGAACGAGGTAGAACTGGATGAATTTGCGTGCCGGATAAAAAATTTCGATCTCCTGTCTGGCAAGGCGGCTCCAGGACTCTTTGTCATCTTCGAGCAGCTGTTTCCAATCCACGTCCTGCAGAAGCTGTGAGAGACGGATCTTGCTCAAGTCGCGCGGCAGGGCAAGCATTTCGGAAGCGGCACGGTTGTGATAACGGATCTTGAGGTTTTTATCAACGACAAGGATTCCTTCATCCACGGCATTGAAGACCGTTTCAAAAAATCCCCGCTCCTTTGCCAGACGCAGGATATACGCCTGACGGCTGGAGGAGTCAAGATCCTCAATACGCTCGTTGAAACGGTCGAGAAAATTTTTTCTTGCCGCCATTTTTTGCCAAAACTCCGATATGAGTGTATATTTATTATTGTGTCAGTCATAAAATAGTTCATCTGGATAAAAAAATCAAGAAGGGCAGAAAAAAGTGAGCAAAAAAGGTATTCTTCTTTTGATGTTTCTGTTTCCGGCGGTATTCCGACTTGCGGGCAGTCCGGAACTGCCGAAAATCAAATACAATATCAGTGAAAAACGTCCGGAGATCAGGGATACCGGCAAAGTCCTCGAGATGAGAGCCGGAAACCTGAAACTTGCAGGCGGCAGTGCAGCGCAGCAGCTGGCTGTCCCCGGAAAAATCTACCGGTGGACGCCCTCTGTTCTCACTTCTCGCGCCACCGGTGGAGCTGATCTTTATTCTGCCGGACTTTCCGCCGATAACACGGCTGTGGTACTGGCAGAGAGAATCGGAGGAACCGGCGAAGCCAACGGACTGCGGCTGATCGTCTGCGAAACAGCTTCCGGAAAAGTTGTGCGGGCGACAAATGTTTTTCCGGTGCGTCCGGTGTGTTCCAGAGTGATGGATGACAATACTTTTCTTGCGCTGGTCAATCCGGCATCACCCGATGACAGCTCCTGCCGCTTTGCGGTCATCGATATTGCCGAAGGAAAACTTGAACTGAAGAAAGAGCTTCCGGCAGCTCCACTCGCCGCTGCAATATCAGAAAAATCAGCAGCTGTTCTCGGAAATGACGGAAAGCTTGCTGTGTACAGCACTTCGGACTTTTCTCTGCTGGCCTCGCGCGAAGTCGGAGCCGGATTCAAAGGAACAGCCTTTTCCAACGACGGAAAACTTCTTGCGGTTTACGGCAGCGGAAAAGTTCTCATCTATACCGCAGAAACCCTCTACCGCCGGGCGGAACACAAACTTGACGGAGTGGATTTCACCCGCTGTGTCGTTCCCGGCAGAAAAGGTTTTGAAAACACAGTATTCTACTCTCCTGAAGGAGATGCCTGCGTGCTGATAAACCGCAATCTGATAAAACTTGACATCACTCCCGGCGGCACGGCAGTCGCTGACCTGCAGTCGGGCAGAGTGGTAATAGAGAACCGCATCCGTGAGCTGGAAATATTCCAGTTTCCCGATCTGGTGCCGACGGCAAAATATTCTCCGGGGAAAATGCGTCCGGCAAGCCGCAACGAGATTTTTGCTCTCCATTTCATTTACGGAAAAAAGGAATCCCGTCTGCTGCTGACAGACCATCGTGGAAATTTGTGGCTGGTCGAATTCAAAGGTAAACGCGGCAGAAAAACTGCCCTGATGATCGTAGATAAGACAGGAGTACGTCAGAGCAAATGAACAATATCACCACCCTTCCCAACCTTATCATCGACACCGACTTTGAAACCGATTGCGATGATGCCGGAGCTCTGGCAGTCGCCCACGCTCTTGCCGATGCCGGAATAATAAATCTGATTGCTGTCAACGCCAGCGTCAACTCTCCGCTGCCTGCACTCGGTGTAGCGGCGTTCAATGCCGCTTTCGGCAGAAGAAATCTTCCTGTAGGCTGCAATACCTCAAGTTCAGACACCCGGGAATACAATGCGCACAGAGACAAGATGCCCCAAATGCTCTACCACTACAAACTGCCTCAACTGTTTCCGGCATCTGAAAACAGCATTATCAGCTCAAAAGAGCTGTATCTCAATATCCTCAACAACTCTCAGGACAACAGTCTGATCATCTGCGCCATCGGTTTGCTTACTTCCATAGCAGAGCTTATCGAAGACGGACACCTTGATCTGCTTCACCGCAAGGTCAAGGCACTCTACACTATGGCAAATGCAGATTGTCCGACAGGCAGGGATTGTTTCAACTGGGTGATGAACTGCTCCGCAGCCGCCACGGTACTTAACAATTTCAAAAACCGTATCGTCGTGTCATCTGCCGGAAGTGACATTCTGACCTCCGCCGGAACCGGTAATGGCGTAAGACATGACATGCTCAAGTGCGCTTACACCTCAATGGGCGGCGGAAATGAGAACTATTTCCGCCCCAGCTGGGATCAGATAACCGTTCTGGCGGCAGCAGGCATGCTGGATGAATATGCAGAAATATCCGGAGCAGGATCAATACGCTTTGACGCGGCAAGTGGAGAACACCTCTTTACTCCTGATCAAAACGGCAACTTCCATTTTCTTATGCAGACTGCGACGTCAGAAGATCTCGCAGGATACGTTCAGAACTGGATGGCTAAAGCCTGCCGCTGAAAGTCGGCTGACCTCTTCCGGTTGGAAACTTACAGCAGTCCGGGAAGCTTTTTGGCTTTCTGCCAGATGTTGTCAAACGCAGCGTTGATCAGAGCAACAGCTTCAGTCTTGCGGTTGGCTTTCAACAGCTCTTTGGCTTTTGCCAGCTCTTTTGCGTAATCAGTAAGAGCGGCTTTTTCGAATGCCAGCCACTCTTCCGGAACTGCGCTTTTCGCCCCCATTTTGTTCATTCTTGTGTAGCTTGCCTTAGAGAGTTTTCCGGAAGCCATCTCTGACGGGATCTCTTTGATACAGATGGGAACCGGCAGCAGCACCGTGTGGCGCGGCGCACCGACGCAAAGATAGGCGGTCGTCAGGGTATCCGGATAGTCGCGGTCGACGACAAAGGTCGAACTTGAATTCGTCCAGCTGCAGCAGACCGAGCGGCGGATCATCGTATTGTGAGTCTCTGTTTCGCGGGCTATTTTGAGGATATCCGGTACGGTGACTTTCTTGTTGGCGGCAAGCGCGTCATTGAGTCCGCGGCGGACGACATACTCGCGGGTGGACTCGATCGCGTAGGTATAGTAGTCGGTAGTCGCGTATTTTTCCAGTCCGGGGAGATGCCAGATGTTGGCGCGGAT
>JAZQTR010000243.1:0-23719 GCA_045630865.1 Victivallaceae bacterium | reverse complement strand
CTCACCAAAAAAACACGACCTTGCTCCACACTGCATCCACCGATGCAAACAAGCCGGTCTGCGTGGTTGACAAAACACTTCCTGAATGGTATATTCAGACGTGCAGTAACAAGTACTTAAATAGACTTCTGTATGTTGGTTTCACAAAATTTGGGACATTAACTTTTGTTTGGGCAGAATATCCCTCTTCGGCACAAAGGTACGGAGGACAAAAAAGTATCCCGCTTTTCTTCAAAAAGGATGGGGGCGGGGGGGAAGGGAAAAAATTCTTTTCCCGTGAAAAGAAGTTTTTCCCTTCCCCCACATCTGCCATCATCTTTATTTCAAGATACTGAACAGGCGGCAGAGTTGCTCGAAGCGTTCCCGGGCTGCGGGGGAGAAGCGGGAAAATGAGCGGCGGACATCCTGCAGGCTTTTTTCTTCTCCGGAGCCTGATTTGGAAAAGAATTTATCGGCAAGGCAGATGAGTTTCTCTTCGGCTGTTTCCGGCAGGAAATCTTTTTCCGGCAGCGGCAGCCGCTGAATACGTATATCTTCGACGCTCAAACCGCTGCCGGTGTGCCGTTCACAGATGCGGGCGTATTTTTCCATATCGACGCCGTGTTCAATGGCGTATTCTCTCAACAGTTGGCCGCCGATTATGCCGTGGGTGATGTAGGGGGAGCTGCCGGTGCAGAAGATATCCGGAGCGTGGCACTTGAAGATACCTATATCGTGGAGCATGGCGGCTCCGGAAACCAGCTCGAGATCGAGAGGAATACTGCACTTTTCCGCGATCTCGAGAGCTTTGCGGCGGACATTTTCACTGTGTGAAATCAGACACCGGCGCAGTTGGTTGTCTTCAGGATAGAAATGTTCGATCACGGTCATCATATTGCCCCTCCTTTCCCGGAAATTTCCGGCTGCAGTTTTTCAGAGCCAGGCGGGAGTTACTTCGAGTCCCGCCGGATAGAGTTTGAGGTTTTTATATTCCGATGATACCGCCGACAGGCTGTAAGGCCAGACCAGGAATGTGTACGGCTGGTCGGCGTGGAATATCTCTCCGGCTTTATGAGCAAGTTCAATGCGCTTATCCGGATCGAATTCGGCGCGCATATCTTCGATCAATTTATCCAGCTTTTTGTTGGAGTAGGATATGTGGTTGCTTCCGCCCTGGAACATCTGGCTCGAGTGCCACACCTGATACATATCAGGATCGAAGTTGCTCGACCAGCCCAGACAGCAGGCATCGTAGGTGCGGCGGTCGAGCCGCTGAAGATAGTTCGACCACTCGATGACCTGAATGACCATATCTATTCCGGCGGCGGCGAACTCCTCTTTCAGGAGCGGCATGAGTTTCTGCTGAATGGAGCTCGTGGCGATCTGCAGCATGGTGAACCGGAATTTTTTGCCGTTTTTATCCAGTATTCCGTCGCCGTCGGTATCGCGCCATCCTGCTTCAGCGAGCAGTTTTTTCGCTTTTGCCGGATCGAATTCCAGAGCTTTGAGTTTGGGGTTTGAGTAGCGGCTGCGCGGGAAAAACGGAGTTACCGCCACTTCGGCAAGTCCGTGGTAGATGTCGCGGCAGATGCGTTCACGGTCGACCAGATGGGTGAGGGCGTTGCGGACGCGTCTATCCTGAAAGAGCGGATTTTTCTGATTGTAGCCGATGTAGGTGTACTGCGGCAGCAGATAACGCTCTTTGCGGAGCTTTCCTGAAGTGAACTCCTCTGTTCCGGTGCGCTTTATCCACTGTTCCGGAGTCAGCCCGAGCATATTTATTCTGCCTGAAAGCAGAGCCTGAAAACAGGTGTTGGGATGGCTTATCACCTCGTAGATGCGCTCATCGAGCGGCGGAGCTATGCCGTATTTGGTTCCGAAGTATTTGGGGTTGCGCTTGAAGACCAGACGCTTGGCTTTTTCCCACTTTTCGAGCAGATACGGACCGCAGTTGACGATCATTTTGTTCCGGAGATGTCCGGAGTTGAACTCCTCCGGATCAAATTTGCCATCCGGAGCATAGAAGTGACGGGCGAGCGGAGAGAGGTCGAGTGTGCAGGCTACCGAGCCGTAAAAGGGTTTGCTCCAGTAGACGAGAAACTCGTAGTCATTGACGATCTCCACTTTTTCCAGATCCTGATAGTATGCTCTCAAATGGGCGCAGTTGACATCTTTATTTTTTATCACATCGACCATGAATTTGAAATCATGACTTGTGACTTCGACATCTTTGTACTCTTTGCCGGAGACAGGGTCGGTGACATCGCTGAAAGTCACTCCGCGCCGGAGTTTTATCCGGAAGACTTTTTTATCCGGAGATATCTCCCAGCTCTCTGCGAGCATGGGTTCAAAAACATCCGGATTTTCCCAGTTGCGCGCTCCGAGCGAAGCCGAGCAGAGTGCGTTGAAATTTGAGGCTGTCGCCTCGTTGCAGATCAACGGATTGAGGTTGGGAGGTTCGGCATTTATCGCCAGATTTATCCTGCCGCCGCTTCGGGCAGCAGGATCGAAATATTTGGCGTTGGCGATGTTTCCGGCGGCAGCTGCGGAACGGTCTGTCGGGGATTTATGTTCCGCAGTTTTCACTGCAAGCGGCATATCTTCAAGTTTTTTCAGCAGTTCGACATTGCTTTTGTGCAGGCGGTCAACGGCGTTGATACCTACGATGCCGAAGTAGATGACGCTCAACGTGAGAAGAGTCAGAATAAATTTGAGATACGCGCTCTGCCGCATTTTTTCACCGGAATTCGATCAGTTTGCATCTGTGGGGCGCAAGCTCAAATTGGAGCTGTTTGCCATCGTGGGCGACCTTTTCTCCGCTCCAGAAATCGACGGCGTCCATACCGGAAGATATGCCGCATTTTTCGAGATCAAAGCCGAAAGTGTCGTTCTTGTCGTCACTCCAATTGATTGCCAGCAGACGGATTCCGGATTTGAACTTCTGGACATATTTTGCCGGCAGTTCGCTTGAAAAGAGATCGAGGGCGACTCCGGCTTCTCCCGGCTCAGCGGCAATCGTTTTGCGGGCAAGCTCAAGACCTTTTTCGTTGAGCAGGGGCATATTGTCAGAGAGATTGGTGACGCCGCCGGAAATGATGACGACAGAGAGCAGGACTTCCGGCTCATTCTCTTTGAAGGTCGCCAGATCGTGTATTTTATCCTCAAGGAACTCGTCTTCGGGTTTGACATAAACATAGAGTGCCTGAAGCCGGGTCAAATCCGGATCATTCGAGGTGTGTGCGGCACGGCAGACGGCGAAGTCCGGATCGTTGAGCCAGAGTTTGCGGTGCTGCCAGTAGCGGGCGGCAACGACCGGGGTGTTCCGCTTGAGGCAGTCCCATTTTGCGTGGATATCTCCGCCGACGCGCACAGCTTCAAGCTCCTCGCCGCCTGACGAGTAGACATATCCGCAGCCCATGAGCTCGGCGCGGTTGCCGACGCCGCGGCGGATGCTGTCGATCACCAGACGGAGAATATCATCGCGCCGGACAAGGCTGTCCTGACGGCGGGGTGCGTCAGTAATCGCGCGCAAAAAGTCGAGTTTGAAGTAGCCGTAGCCGTAGTCGGCGTAGCGGCGGAAAAGATCTTCCCAGAACTTCTGGCACTTCGGATTGGTGGGGTCAAGCACAAAACCGTAACGTTTCATACACTGGTAGACCATACAGGGCTGTCCGCCGACCGACATGCTGAGCATATCGGAATCCATCTGGGCGATGCGGGCGTGGGGTTCCACGATGCCGGGAGCGATCCAGAGTCCGGGGATGAAGCCCATCTTGCGGATCTCTTTGGCGAGGTACTCCATTCCGGAGGGGAAATACTTGTTGGCGTCCCACTCACCGTAGCAGTACTGCCAGCCGTCGTCGATGATGATACGTTTGACGTATTTGGAAAGAACCGGGTCTTTTTTGATGAATTCGGCGTTTTTCAGCACCTCTTCTTCAGTGATGGTCCAGCGGTAGTAGTCCCAGCTGTTCCAGCCGCATACGGGATCTTTGAACTCTTTTCCGGCAGGGGCATTTTCGCTGCCGTAGCTTTCGAGCATCTGATATCCGTCGCCTTCGCGGACGCTCAAAACAGGCAGAGTCAGATCGGTCGAGCCGTAAAAGTCTATGTTGGAAGTGATGGTGCAATTTTCGACTTTGAGTTTTCCGGTGACGCAGGTGAATTTTGCATTGAAACCGGAGTGGTAGGGGGTCGAAAGCTGCATGGTGACGCCGTTGCGGGTGATGGAAACAGCTGACTCTCCCCAGATTGCTTCAGGCTCGGAAACGTTGCGCAGATCTCTTGCTTCACTGCTTTTGAAGCAGGTCTGAAGCAGAATGTGGTCGGCGTCGATGCGGTCGATGGTAAAATATCTGAAAGCGACACGCTTGTAGAGTTTATCCAGTTTTGCTGTTATCTGAACATCGGTTCTTCCGCAGGAGGCGGTAAGTTTCAGGTTCCAGATGCCGTTTGCTGAAGCGGTGTATATATCGCCGTTCTTCTGCCACACAAGTTCAGCGAAATCCGAGCCGTCAAAGCTGACGCTGCTGTTGAACAGAACGGAGGGAAAGTTTTCAAGAGCTGCAAAAATTTTTTCAGACATTTTGTTTACCTCTGGCTAATTTACTGAAAAAGTGAGCATTCGGTACTTTTGCATAGTACGGAAAACGCTTGCGTATTTCTTCCGGAGCATCCGGAGGGATATATTGGAAACGGTGATAGAGCCAGAGATACTGTTCCGGATAGCGGCGGATATATTTTTCTGATATATCAAGCAGCTCCTGAAGCACCTCTTTTTCATCAGCGTATTCTTCAAACGGTTTGGAAAGATCCTCTGCCAGAGAGTAGACTTTTCCATCCTCTCTGCGCAAACTTGCGCCGTACATTATGGTACATGGAATATTTCTGGCATCGCAATAGCTTTTGAGTACCGCAGGTCCGGCACTGCCGGGAACCGGCATACCGAAAAAGTTGACGAACACTCCGCCGTCGCGGACGCGTGTATTCTGATCGACCAGTATCGCCAGACTTTTGCCCTCTTTGAGCGCGCCCAGACAGCTGCGCATCGCTCCTTTGGAAAATATGACTTCAAAACCGGCGGCAAGACCGCGCATCCTGTCGTTGAAAAACTTGTTGAGGTACTGGTTTTTCACCGGTTTGGCGATGGCAGCCATTCTGACTTTTCCGAAATATGTCGCCATGACTCCGGAACCCTCCCAGCTGCCGAGATGGGGGCAGACATAGATCATCCTTATTCCCCGTTGAGAGTAGTAGTCGAGCTTGTTTTTAAGGCTTTCCGGCATGACGTAACAGCGTTCTATGCGTTCACTTCTGCCGTCGGTCCAGAAGAATTCGATCATGTTCCAGAGCATATTGAACACGGATTCAAAACCGGTCTTTTTTACACGTTTTTCATCCCATTCGGGAAACGCACACCGGATATTGGCGCATACCAGTTTTTTTACGCCGGGGGCGATCCAGGCCAAATGCGCAAAAAGGCGGGCGAGCCGCGGAACGGCTCCGGCGGGAAGAATACGGATGAGACGGTATCCGCACATCGCCAAAATATATAAAACGATCTCTCTTATTTTCTTCATAGATCTGAAATTTTCTGTGAATTTGCCAATTGCTATAAAATAACCTCAAAAAGTGCTTATTTCAAGTATTTTCCACAGTCAATACCCCTTGCGTACGGCAAGGTACAGGCACAGGGCGATCGTCAGCATGAATACCGGACCTGCAACGTATATGCTCATCAATCCGCAGGTGCTGACAAAAGCTCCGGCGACCAGCGGAGAGAGGAAGTGTCCGAAGCAGCGCATGCTGGCGGCGTAGCCGAAGATCACGCCCCGTTTTTCTGATGGAGTACGGCGGCTCAGCCAGATCTGGAGAGCCGGATCAAGTCCGCTTCCGGCAAAAACCATCAGAAAGCGGAAGATAAAGAGTCCGGTAAGTGTCGAGCAGAAACTTATGCCCAGCATCATTGCCGCTGCAATAACAGCGGAACAGATGGCTATTCTGCCCGGAGGATAGCGGTCTGAAAGAATTCCGAGCGCAAATCCTGAAACGACGCCGGCTCCGCCGCAGAGGGCTGAAAGTGCACCTGTCCAGCCGGATGCTCCCTCAATCGTGCCGAGGATGGCCTGCACCACAAGCGGAACAAACGAGGTGTCGAACTGGCGGCAGAACATTACAAAACCCATCAGAAGCAGAAGGGGCAGAACAGACCAGAAGAGCTTTCCGCGCGGAATCATTCTGCTGAAAACCTGGGTTATCGGAACACTTTGAGGTACGAAATACTCTTTGACTCCTCTCTGCACCAGAAAGAAAGAGATGCTCATCAGCACTCCTGTCATTATAAACGCGCTGCGGTAGCCGAAATATTCGGCGAAAATGCCGCCGAAAAAGGAGCCGGTCATGTGTCCGGAAAACATCGCACTGTGCAAACTTCCGAGGGCGAAGCCGTTGTGTTCATCCGGCGTCTGGGTGGAAACGAGCGTCTGTGCCGCCGATACGGTTCCGCAGAACATTCCCTGAAGCAGACGCAGCATCAGCAGCATTACTGGGCCCTGCACTGTTCCCATCAATCCGAGCGACACGAGTCCGCCGATGTAGGAGCGCAGGAGCATTTTGCGTCTGCCGTAGCGGTCGGAGAGCGTACCCCATACCGGAGCAAAGATCATCATCATAAAGGGGGCGGCGGCACCGAAGAGTGCTGTGTAGAACGGCAGGTTTTCCGGAGATACTCCGAGGTTCTGCTGCATATAAAACGGGACAAAGGGCAGAGCGAAAGAGAAGCCGTTGGCGGCTATGAACTGCGATGTCCAGATGATAAGAAGCTGTCGTTTCCACGTCTTGTGGAAATCCGGGGTATCCACGGTGATTTTCTCCTGAAAAAGCGGTGAAGATTTTCCGCTACTAAAATACACCGTCAAAAAGAAAATTCAAGGTGCAGCAGCCCGTTCAGACGCAGCTTTATATGGATAAATCCGTTCCGGAAGAATAAATGGAGCAGACACACTCCCTGCTGTGTTCAGATATCACAGCCCAGCAGTTCCAGAAGCTGTTCTTCACTCTGGACACCGATGGCGCATCCAACCGGCTCCCCGTCGCGGTAGACCATAAGCGTCGGAACTACTTCGACCCGGCAGAGGCGGGCCAGTTCCGGTTCGCGCTCGATATCTATCTTGAAGATCTGAAGCTCTCCCGGGGCGCGTCCGGAAGCGCACCACTGGTCTATAATACCGCTCTGGCGGCGGCAGGGGGCGCACCAGGCGGCGAAAAAATCCACCAGACAGAGACCGCTGGAAAGCGATTGCTCAAACTCGTTTTTACCGATATGTCTTACAGCTGTCATTTCGCATTACTCCTTTCTGGAGATATCATCTCTCCAAAACAATATAATGCGGCGGCGACAGCTTTTCAACACTCCTGTTTTCCGGCGGCCTTGACCATTTCGATGGCGGTGGCTCTTATATCTTCGAGGGTTTTGCCCGGTTTGTAGAGGGCGGAGCCGATTCCGACTCCGGCGCAGAGGGTGAGAAATTCCGGAATATTTCCGGCGTTTACTCCGCCCACTGCGAGAATCGGAGCTTTGATCACGGCTTTGATATCTTTGATATATCCCGTGCCGTTCACTCCGGCGGGGAAGAGCTTGAGGTAGTCAGCTCCGGCACGGAGAGCGGCAAACGCTTCGGTCGGAGTGAAGAAACCCGGAATGGAAACAAGTCCGAGCCGTTTGGTTTCGCAAATCACTTCGCTGTTGGTGTCAGGAGAAATGATGAATTTGCCGCCAGCCGCCGCTACGTTGCGGACATCTTCCGCCGTGAGGACAGTTCCGGCACCGATGAGCATGGTTCCGTCAGTGTGGTATTTATCTGCGGCAAGTTTTATACTGGCGCAGGCATCCGGGCTGTTGAGCGGAACTTCCAGCAGACGGATACCTGACTCGTACAGCACCTCACAGACAGAGAGCATTTCTGACGGAGTTATTCCGCGCAGAATGGCTACAACGGGACACTCTTTGCTGAATTTTTCAAAACTCATTTTTTACCTCGCAACTCTGCCGCTTCCGGATCCCTTCATCAGAGAGATCACCTCTTTGCGGCTGTTGTAGTTGTAATCACCGTAAACGGAGTGTTTCAGACAGCTTGCCGCCACCGCAAAGCGGATGGCATCGCTTCCGGAATTGAACTCATCGCTGTAAAGGGCGTGGATGAGTCCGGCACCGAAGGAGTCTCCGCCGCCGAAACGGTCGACGATATTGCGGATCTCATAAGGAGAATAATTGCCGTCGGCATCCAGCGGAGCGAAAAACGCCCCCTTGCCGCGCTCATAAAGCATAGCTCCCCAGTTGTTGTGGTCGGCGGAGATGCTTTCGCGCAGAGTGATGGCAACTTTTGAAGCCTTGGGGAACTTGGCAAGAAGCTGTTCGGCAACGCTCTTGTAACCCTCGATATTGAGTTTTCCGGAGTAGATGTCAGTCGCCTCGGCATTGATACCGAAGACATCTGAAGCATCCTCTTCGTTGCAGATGATCCAGTCGACGTATTTTACGATCTCGCCCATACACTTGGCGGCGAGTTCACCTTTTTTCAACTCTTTGCCCCAGTTCCAGAGCTTCTTGCGGTAGTTGAGATCGCAGGAAATTACACAACCCTTTTCAGAGGCTTTTTCGACCAGACGCAGGGTGACAAGATAGGCATTTTCGCTCAAACTCGGAGTGATTCCTGTAATATGCAGATGGTCTGCACCGTCGAGCATGGCGTCGAAGTCGTAGTCATCGGCTCCGAGCATGGAGATGGTGGAGTAATCACGGTCGTAAACCACGCTCGAGCCGCGCTGTCCGGAGCCGTGTTCGGCGTAGTAGACGCCCATGCGTCCTCTGTCGCTCCAGAGGATACGGGAGGTATCTGCGCCCAGACCGCGCAGTTCGGTTTCAAAGGCGCGGGATACCGGATTATCCGGCAGGCTGGTGAGATAACGCACTTCGTTTCCTCCCAGAATGGAAAGACTGGCGCAGACGTTGGCTTCACCACCGCCGAAAGTTGCGACGAGTTCTCCGGGAAAACTCTGGCTGAAACGCTGTTTGCCCGGAGGACAGAGCCGGAGCATTACTTCACCGAAAGCGGCAATCACCTTTTTACTCATTTTTTATTCCTTATTCGTTTGCAGATTTATTGATTATTTCTACTGAACTTGAAAAAGTCATCGATTCTCCGGGTGACAGCACCGGCAGCAGTTCAGGATGGTTTTCAAAAGTTCCTATTTTTATATTCATCGGCTCAATGCAGACAAAAGAGGTGTCAAACTCCGGACGCCAGACCATCCAGTGGTCAAACTTTTCATCCACGGTGTAACGGAGCTTGAAGCTGCCGTAATCCAAATCAGCCTGACGTGCAGAAGGATCCATTCTGAAGTGTCCGAAGGGCCAGATCTTTTTGGGAGAACACCACTTGTTCGGCTCGAAGCCATCCAGCCAATCGATTTCCCTGCCGGATACAAGGTAGCGCGGCGGCAGAAGTTCAATGCGTCCGCCTCTGCCTTGTACGCACAAACTTTCCGGAACAGCGAAAGCTGTATGGAATCCGAGGGCACAGGGAATGATCTCTTTTGAGAGGTTTTCTGCCGTGAACTTCTGGAGCAGCAGATTTTCTGTGAAAGTGTAGGTCACGCTGAGCTTGCAGTCGAAGGGGTATCCGCTGTACATCGGAGAATTTTTATCAAATACCCAGCTCATCGAAAGTGAGTTGTCTGTGACTTCATCAAGGAGCCACTCTTCGCGCAGGGCGATGCCGTGCAGATGGTTGCCGCGCTCGGCTTCGTTCACGGGCAGATGATACTGTTTACCGTTGAAAGTGAACTTTCCTCCATCGATACGGTTGGGCGGAAAAAGCAC
The DNA here is from genome assembly GCA_045630865.1 of Victivallaceae bacterium. GTDB lineage: Bacteria > Verrucomicrobiota > Lentisphaeria > Victivallales > Victivallaceae > UBA1784. The sequence continues at coordinate 13,860 of JAZQTR010000243.1, read as the reverse complement.
TGCAAAACCGTAGTTGGTCGGGGTCTGCTGCCACTCGGATATATCGGTAAATCCGCGCATGATGTCAGTGTTTTCAAACTTGACCTGCGCGAGATTGCCTCCGCACTCCGGAGCGGCAGTCACCTGCCATCTGCCAAAAACAAACTCTTTCATCTCAACTCCGTTTCCGATGTTTTACCAGTCGCAGACTGCACCGTCGGGACGGAAGAGCTGCGGAGTATAGGGCGTTATCGCCGGATGTGCCTTGCACAATTCATCATCAAGCTCGATTCCCCAGCCCGGTTTGTCATTGAGTTCGATATAGCCGTCTTTGACCACGATGGGTTCTGTAATAACATTGTTGCGCCAGTCGTTGAGGAAAAGCCGCTCCTGAATGAGGAAGTTCGGTATCACCGCGTCAAGGTGCATCGACACCGTAGTCACCACCGGGCTCATCGGTCCGTGAGGCGCAACAAATGCGTTGAACGCCTCGGCGAGATGGGCTGCCTTGAGGGCGGTTCCGAAGCCGCAGCTGTGACCGATATCCGGCTGGATGATGCTGGCGCATTTGCCGGTCAGCAGACGTTTGAACTCCGGCAGGAAAGAGAGCCGCTCACCGGTGGCTACCGGAATATCCAGACGTGAGGCGACTTTGGCAAGACCCTCTTCATCCTCCGGCTGACAGGGTTCCTCGAAGAAGAAGAAATCCAGCTCCTCGAAGATTCTGCCGATCTTTATTGCCATATCTGCATCGTATCTACCGTGGCCGTCATACATGATCAGAGCGTCAGGACCCACCGTCTCACGGATGGTTTCAGATACCAGACGGATCTTTTTGAGGTTTGCCGGATCATTGACCTGCCAGACAGGAAGGGCAAGACTGAATTTGAAAGCGTCATATCCCGCCGCCATGGCGATCTGCGCCTTCTCTTTCACCACTGCAGGATCGAGAGAGCCGCCGCTCCAGCCGTTGACGTATGCCCGGATCTTGGTGCGGCACGCTCCGCCGATAAGTTTATATACCGGCATATTCAAACTCTTGCCGAGGATATCCCAGAGCGCGAGTTCGACACCTGAAATGGCACTGCCTTTGATGACTCCGCCCTTCCAGAAGAGCTGTTTGACCATCTTCTGGGTGAGGTACTCTATTCTGGTGGGGTCCTCGCCCAGCACCAGACACTCTATATCCTTGAGTGCGCCGAGGACACTGTTGTCGTGACTTTCAAGAGTAGCTTCACCGAGTCCGGTTATTCCCTCGTCGGTGTGGACTTTGATGAAGAGATAATTGCGGTTCGAGAGCAGACCGACTCCCGGAGTCGGTGCTCCGACGAGAATTGGTTCAATGCGGGTTATCTTCAATTCTGATATCCTTTGTATTTGTTGAAATCGCAATCCTGGGAGATTTTTCCATCGGCGAGTTCGCTGTAATACTTGAAGATCTTTATCTCTTCAGGATCATAGGGCTTGCCATTGGCACGGAAAATATCGTGCTGCCACTTGGTGAAATCAAGATTGGTCATACCGGCTTCGTAACGGTTCCATACGCTCTGCCAGGGTTCGTAGGTCTGTGAGAGTCCGGCGACAAGTCCCCAGTGCCAGCAGTGGATCTTCTCGAGATAAAAGAGCGGGAACACCTCCTGAACAGTGTCGTGCAGGATGCGGTGGAGCCACTCAGTGTTGAGGATGGGACGTCCGAATTTTTCCTTGAGGTAGCTTATCACCCGGATATATGAGTTGTAAGGTCCGTAGCTGTGGAAGCTGATAACGTCGCTCAATTCGAGCGCGGTAAGCTCGGCGGGAGTAGCTCCCCACGGATGGTGCCAAACACCGGTAGTAAGCGGCTGTGAGGGGTTGCAGGAACGGGCGACTTCAAACATCTTTTTGACGTGGGGAGCAGAAATCTCGCCGCGTCCGGAGTTGCCAGGTTCGTTGAAGAGATCCCAGACACAGATACGCCTGTCGTTGGCATACTTGGTGATTATCTCCTTTTCGTACTGGAAATATCTCTCTGCGATCTCCGGCTCATCGAGCAGGCTGTAGCCGATCTTGCCGGGATTGCTGCCGTGAGGGGAGTTTTTGCGTCCGCCGTGATAGCCCCAGTCATACTCCTGAACGCCGAGGTGGGGGGCGCGGTAGTTGGCGTTTTTGGGAACGGTACAGTCGTTTCCGAAGCAGATCATTACTGAAATGCCGTGTTTGTCACAGACAGTCAGAAACTCCTCGAAACGCTCCATAAAACTGTCGTGTTCCTCATCGAGCACGGTAAATTCGAGGATCATACGCACGCTGTTCAATCCGGCGGAAGCGGCGAGTTCAAGCTCGCGGTCGGCAGTTGCAATATGTTTATCCCAGTTGAGGCTCTGCCAGAAATCTATCCGGTTGCAGCAGTCGGAGGGCAGAAAGTTGCATCCTCTCAGCCACGGAGTATTGTTGTGCCATTGCCACGCTTTTTCAACAGACCATTTTTCTCTTGCCATGATTATCTCCTGTTATGTTTTTCTGCAAAAGTATCCGTATATATTATATCACTGCATATGCGAAAAGTAAATATGCGAAAGCGGCACAAAAGAGAAGTTTTTGAGCATTTCCTGAGAAAATGTAAAAAACAAGTACACCCCAATGGTCGTGTCTGATTTTTAGAGTGTACTTTATTTGCCGGCAGCAGAGTGTTTTTGCTTTGCCCTGCTCCCTGATGACAGGGTGGAGTTATCTTTTTTCCGGATCCGGCGGAATGTAATTGGCGATGCCGCCCTCTTTCCGGAAGTTGGCGTAGACTTTGAGCAGCAGCAGAATCGCAAGCGTGGTGACTGCCATTCCGAAAATGAAGGTGTAGTGGTAATTTCTGCCCAGCAGGTCAAGGGTGAGTCCGAGACAGGGACCGACCACCATGTGAGTTATTCCGGAAATCATCGAAAATGCGGAGTTGAACTGCGCGAAGAGCGACCGCGGGAAAATGCGCGGCGCAAGTGAAGCCGAAATCGTCATATAGGATCCGGAAAGCACTGTATGGACGACCAGTGCAACACCGAAAGAGTTGGCATCTTTGACGGTGGCGTATCCGAAAGCCATCGCTCCGAAGTAGACCGCAAGAGAGACGATCGTGGCGCGAAGCGGATGGAAACGATCCGCGATCTGACCGAGCAGGTAGCTCAAAATAAAGGATACGATATAGGAGCAGGCAATGAGTTTGCCGTAAAAACCCATATCCATATTGAGGCTTTTGGCGTAGAAGATTGAGAACATATTGAACGGAGTTGCCACAAATCCCAGCACCACCAGCGTTACGATCACCCAGCGGTAGTAGCTCATCGAAAAGCTCTGCCGGAAATAGGTGGCGATAGCACCGAAGACCTGCTGACTTGCGCTCTTCTCTTTTTCTGCCGCATCGACTGGGGGATATTCGCCCTCTTTGACGCGCCAGCACATGGTGATAAGTCCGATGGCGTAGAGGATAGCCACGCCGATGAAAATGTATTTGGCGTGTGTTTCGACTTTTCCCATGCAGAAGAAGTTGAAGATGAATCCTGCCAGCAGGCTGACGGCGCGGAAGAGAGCGAAGAAGCGTCCGAGCATTTCTGCCGGAACGACGTCGTTGATGAGGGCGGTACTCAAGGCTCCGGTGATGTCGGTTCCGAAGTCGAGCATGATCCAGAAGAAGCTGAAGGAGATCAGCTTTCCGACGGGCAGGGAAACGCCGAGAAGAGAGCTTAAATACGCTCCGATATCGTGGGTGAATCCGAGGCCGGTGAGTCCGAAAAAGATGAAGGGAATGGTGAAAATCAGGAAAGGTATTCGCCGTCCGAGGCGGCTGCGGTAGCGGTCGGAGATGTAGCTGACCATCGGGCAGAGGAAAATATCCGTGAAACGCGGAAATCCCACGCAGACCAGCGTGTAGACAAAGTCGGAAAAACCGAAACTTTTGAACATGAGAGCTGTCGAGGGTCCGATGGCACGTCCGCGCATCGACCAGGTGAAATCGCCCCAGAGCAGCCAGATAAAGAGCATTATCAGACCGCCGGAAGTGTAGACAAGAGTTCCGCATTTCCAGGTTTTTGCCGGCTGTCCGGCGGCAGTGGAATTTGACATTTTTTTCTCCGGTATGATTGAATAGCTTATGTTGCAACCAGTACAATTATATCAGTTTCCTGATAATATAATTTCCCGGATGATAAAATGCAAATCTTTTTCAGGCACGACAATATCAGAAAATATCTTCTGTTGCGGCTTGCATTATCTCAAAATGCAATGTATATTTATTTTGAATATTAAAATTACTTAACTTTTGTGTGATAAGGGGATATTTTCACAATGACGATTTATGACTGGTTGATTCTGCTTTTTCCGCTGCTTTTCATTATACTTATTGCATGGCGCACGCGCAAGTACGCCAAAGATGTGACCAACTTTATTTCATCCGGACGCACCTGCGGAAGATACGTTATCGCCGTCGGAGACGTTGCAGAGAGCCTCTCGGTTCTCGCCCTTGTCGCCTACATCGAAAGCCACTACCGCAACGGCTTTGCCACCGGATTCTGGACTTCTCTGCTGATGCCCTTGAGCGTTGTGCTTTCTCTCTTCGGATACTGCAATTACCGTATGCGTGAAACCAAGGCCCAGAGCATCGGACAATTCATCGAGATGCGTTACAGCCGCAGGCTCCGCGTATTTGCCGCCGCCCTGCGTTGTACATCTGAAATGCTGACAAATATGATCATGCCGGCGATCGCGGCACGATTCTTCATCTACTTCTGGGATCTGCCGCGCTGTTATAATATCTGGGGAGTGAATATTTCAACCTTCCACGTCCTTATGGCGATTGTTCTTTCGCTCGCACTCTTCATTATTCTGGCCGGGGGAAGTATTTCCATTAATATCACCGACACCATTCAGGGATTTTTCTGCTATCCGATGCTTGTAGCAATGGTTATTTTTGTCCTCTGCAAGTTCTCATGGAGCAGTGAGATATTCCCGGTTATGGCTGACAAGGTTCCGGGGGAGAGTCTGATAAATCCGTCGGATATTTCAAAATTGCGCGACTTCAACTTGTTCAGTCTTCTCTTTCTGCCGATTTTGACGAGATTTCTCCAGCGCATGAGCTGGTTCGGAGGCGGCTCCTCATCGACTGCCGCCCGTTCCGCCCACGAGCAGAAAATGGCGGGACTCATCGGCACATGGCGATCTGCTCTGGGTTCGATGTTCTACATTCTTATCGCCCTTGCCGTACTTACCATGCTCAATCACCACAATTTTGCTGATGACGCGCACAAGATCCGCGTCGATCTGACGACCAAGATCGCCGGAGAGGTCGTGGAAGACTCCAAAATGCGTGAGACTGTCATCAACACTTACAATACGATGACCCCGGTGCGCCACACTGTCGGAGTCGATCCCAAGCGTTCAGATAAAAACAACACCGACACCAAATATCTTGCCGTCGGACGCAAGATCATGACGGCTGAAAATCCCGATCAGGGCAATGCGATGTTCCAGAAGTTCCGTACGCTGTACTATCAGCTTATGCTTCCGGTGGCTATGCGTAATATCCTGCCGGTCGGACTCATGGGTTTGTTCAGTGTTCTGCTGGTGATGCTCATGATATCCACTGACGACAGCCGTATGTTCAGCTCTGCGGTGACTATCAGTCAGGACGTCATATTGCCGTTCATCAAGAAGCCGCTCACTCCGAAACAGCACATGTGGCTGCTCCGTGGAGTTTCTATTTTCGTTGCGGTGTTCTTCTTTATCGGCTCGAGCTTTATGTCACAGCTGGATTATATTTCCCTCTTCGGAACCCTTATGTGTACTTTGTGGTGCGGCGGCTGCGGTCCGGTTCTGATCTTCGGTCTCTACAGCAAATTCGGAACGACCGCCGCAGCATGGAGCAGTCTGCTTTCCAGCGTCGTCATCGGCACTTTCGGAATTTTTACCCAGCGCAACTGGGCAAATATAGTCTACCCGTTCCTGCGCGACCACGGTATGCTTGAGCAGACAGACAAAATCCTGCGGATGCTTTCGAAGCCGTTCAACCCCTATATCGTCTGGGAGATGAATGAGGTCAAGTGTCCGGTCAACAGCTACGAGCTTTACTTCTTCACGATGGTTTTCACGCTCCTCATTTACCTGGTGGTCTCTTTCGCAACCTGCAAGGAGCCGTTCAATCTGGAGCGCATGCTCCACCGTGGAAAATACAGCCTCGACGGCGCAAAAGAGATCAAGAGTCCCTGGACCTGGAAGAACCTCTATAACAAACTCATTGGAATCACTCCCGAATATACCACCGGCGACAAAATCATTGCCTGGAGCTACTTCACCTATTCATTCATCTACCGCTTCGGTCTGACATTTCTGATGGTTGTCATCTGGAATGCAATATCGCCGTGGCCGATAGAGTATTGGGGTGTATACTTTGTTGTGGTATCCCTTGCTGTTCCGGCAGTCATGGCGGCGATCACAGCAGTCTGGTTCAGTATCTGCGGAGTCATTGACCTGCGCCAGATGTTCCGTGACCTCGATGCAAGAGAGTCCAACCACCTCGACAACGGTATGGTCGAAGGACATATGTCACTTGCCGACAAAGAACAGCTCGAGGCAATCGACAGCAAGAAATGATTTTAAGATACAGGTGATCATGTAAGGCGGAACATTTACAGCCGCCTCATGATACTATAAAACAGCGGCAGGAAGATGCTCATTCTCCTGCCGCTTTTATATGCCGTCAAGTGCTTCAGCGGGTGTTTCCGGAGATCTTCCACTCTTCATTGTTGAGACCGCAGAGCGTGCGCATCAGGCGGTTGGTGAACTCCACATCAAGATCGGGATAGATGAGCAGAGCCGCAACTTCAGCACCGCCGGTTATAGCGTTTTTCATTACGATATCCACTCTGCCGTCTGCTTCCAGTGTAACAGTTGCCGGACGGTGGTAGGGGTAGGTCGTTTTACTGGTGAGCGGAAAATCCCATTTGAAGCGGCTGCGCTCACCGGGTTTGCCGAACTGCGCTTTGTAGAAATCGCACACCGTGTTGCCGGTCGAGCCGCAGGCGAAGCTCTCTTTTCCGGCGTTGAGGTAGAGGGGACGGCGTGCTCCGTGGTGTGGTGTGACATGGCTCTGAAAGCGGTTGAGGTTCCAGATCTGATATTTTCCGGCGGGAAGTCTGGTATTGAAGCTGGCTTTATCATTGACCCCGTTGAAACGGATGCAGTCCTGAATGGTATTGCCATGTGCTTTGACCAGAGCGGCGTTGCCGTAAAGCTCTGCGTCGGAGGGAAGCAGCAGTCTGACGCCGGGAGCGGAAATGACGGTGAGCCGTTTTTCCCTGCCGGAGTCACGGATGATAACCTGACCGATGTTGAGTTTGTTTCCGCTCTCTGCGCTGACGTTGAGTCTGCCGTTTTTGAGTTCTGCGGCAAATCCGGTCGTGACGGATACTTCTGCTGCGCCGCTGACTCCGGAAACAGGGTACTCCCGGTTCTCTCCCGGAGCGATGGCAATGAGTTGACGCTCATATCCCGGAATACCTCCGTTGTACACGCCGCCGCCGATAACGATGGGTTCAGATTGAACACTGTAATTTATTCTGATGTCGGCTGAAGTGCCTCCTGTGGCTTTGAAATTCAAAATATTTCCGCCTTTTTTGAGTTTGCCCGTGAGGACTCTGGGGTTGGTCATCATTTGGGTCGAGGCGGTGAAGTTTTTCACTTTGGAAATGGGGGAGTTGATTTTGAATACGACTTTGTGGTGTCCCATGATCTCGTACTTGAGGTCGTATTTGCCATTGGCGGCTTGAAGTTTTCTGAAGCTCTTTCCGCCGTTGACCGAGAGTTCTATTTCTGCAGTTCCTCCGCCTGTGAGATCCGCCTGATATTTTCCGCCGGTGATGACGTAGCTTGAGTCTACGGTGTAGCAGAAGCTCTCTGCAGTGATTCTGGTGAAAGCAGCGGCACGGGCGGAGGGTCTGCCGTCAAAAATGAGAAAACTGCTGCCCATGTGAGGGAATGGACGCTGCACCCGGCGGATGGGGAACTGGCTCTTTACGCCGATTTTGCTGCTGTAATCCTGAACATCCTGCGTGACTTTGCGTTTGAATACGTGGGACATGTTGAGGTCATTGAATTCTCCGTTATTGGAAAAGAATATCCGCAGGGTTTCACCGCTTTTGACTGCAACGCCCACTTTGCTCATAAAGTCGAGGTGGTTGACGAAGTAATTTCTGGTAGTCAGACGGATAAAATGGTTGGGACTGCCTCCGGTGCGGTTGATGATGGCGGACTCCTCCTCGATATCCTTGAGGCTTGCCGCGCTTTCGTTGTCGAATCCGGGGAAAAACTTCTGGGCGGAAAGGTCGAAGACACGGTTTTTGCCGTCATAGAAGACCTGCTCGAAGCTGTGGGCGTAGCCGGCGGTCTGGCTGGACGGCATGAGTCCGGAGCAGCAGAACATGATGGCGGCAAGATTGTTGAGGGGGCCGCACTCAAATCCGCAGTAGCTGTTGAGCATGACGAGCGCGAGGTTGATCGCCTGACGGGGAGACTCCCGGTCGGGAGAGAAGTCCACAGGGTAGTTGATGTAGTAGTCGCTTGCGCCGAGCAGAAAGTTGAAGATTTTATAGGCGCGTTCACGGTGCGGAGTATTGTCGAGATCGAGGGTGTCGGCGATGTCTCCGAAACTGCGGGGATCGACTTCGCCGCGGCGGATGACTGCCGGATGGGTGAGAGTATCTTTGCCGGTGTTGGTGATCTCGATGCTGTCCATTCTCACATCGCTGTCAAGGGTGATGGCAAATTCCGCCCCGGGAGCTGCGCTGAAACTTCTGCTGAACGCGCGGTAGGAGCTTTTGAAATCTTTTGCCGTGGGGATATCAGGATAGTTGAGGCGGCACAGCATTTTATTCTGGTCGGCTTTGCTGTCAACTTTTTCCGGAATGTACTGGAAAGTTCCGCCGTTGTAAGTGATTTGGCGTGAGCGTTTGCCGAGCATATCGCGCAGGGTTCCGGAGATGAATCCCTGACGGCTGCCGGTTTCTCCGTTGAAACTGCGGTCGAATTTGAAGAGGGCGCGGGTGGATTTATCGACGGTGAAATCCTTTGCCGGAGAGAACTCCCGGTTGTAGCGGACGCGTGAAGATATGCGCAGAAGATCGATCTCTCCGTTGAAGTCGGGATATTTTTCAATCTGCTCGTTGGAGCCTCGGGCTCCGGTGATGCCGTTGCCGACAGTGAACTGGTGGGCATTGCGGACATTGGGATATTTTTCCACATTTTTCGCGGTCTTCACGGTGGCAAATTTGTATTCGGGATCATTCAGCACTCTTTTGCCGTCAATATAGAGCTGGACTCCGGTTTTGGAATTCCACTGGGCGGCGATGTGATACCACCTGCTGCAGACAAGATCGACGTTAACGGACTTTTTGAAGATGTTATCTTTATTATCCTTGAGGTAGAGCGTCAGGCTCTTTTTCCCCGGCAGATAGCTCAACTCGAAGAGGGCCTGTCTGCGCTCAAGATACATACCCTTGACGTTGTTGATGGTGTTGCCGGCCTGAAGCAGGATATTGTGGGAGCTGTTCCACTTTTCCGGTTTGATGAAGCACTCGACAGTTCCGCCGCCGAAGGTGTAGAAGAAGTCGAAGATGTTGCGGAGTTGATTGCCTTCTGCCCAGACATCCTGTCCGGCGGTGGCGAAAAAGAAGCAGTTTTTATCGGTGAGTTTGAGAGAAGTGTCGCCGGGTTTTCCGGAAACGCCCTTGCCGAAAAGCGAATTCCGGTAGCCGGGGAAAGGCAGCTCCGCCGCCGGACGCAGAGCGATGCGCTTTACCGCGAGACGCGGAAGCAGCAAAGTGGTGTTTTTGAGCGGCATACCGTGGTTGTCGTTGCTCATAAGTTTGGAGTCAAACGTAATCTGAAAAACCAGTTTTTTCGCTTTCGGATGGATTCTGCCTGATTCGGAGTAACGGGTTTCAGTTCCTGCCGGACGCAGATGGCTGATGAAGCGCGGGTCGGTTACAGCAACGCCGAGATCTCTGCCTTTGGCGTCCAGCTGGGTGATGCGGCACTTGTTGCGCCACGCCATTTTTGAGAGGCTCTGCACGATGTAATCAAGTTTCACCGGCTGTCCGGCAAGGTTTTCCGGAACATCGACGGTGTACGAAGCGGTGAACTCACCGAAATCGCGGACGTCGAACAGTGCGCCGTCGGCAATTTTTTCCACAGTTACACTTGATGAAATTGTCTTCTGCTTGCGGCACACCCAGCCGGAAAGATTTGCTGCATCCAATGCTCCGGCAAAGAGATTGCTGCATTTGTCCGGATCGGAAACCTTTTTGCCGCCCTTTTCCGGCACCAGAAAGAGTTTTTCCGTTCCGGCGGGTACAGTGAAGCGGAGCAGAACGAGATTTTTGCGGTTGCCTTCAAATTGGGTGACTTCAAGTTTGCGGTTATCTCCGGACATTTCAGCTGTGACGTGATAGCTTATATCGTCTCCGAATCCGGTGATTTTACCCATTTTGACGGTATCTATACTGATCTCATAAGGAACGGCTGTCGGATAAGAAACGTTCCATTCAAGCGGTATTCCGGTCGCAGAGAGTATGGGAGCAAGAGTGATAAAGAGGAGCAGCAGCAGAAGAAGTTTTTTCATTTTCTTGACCTTTTTACTGTAGTATATATAAAAAGCACAGTAAGTTACTGTACACCTGAAAAGATAAATTACAAGCAGCAGCTTGATTTTTCAGGTAAAAAACATATTTTGAGTTTATGAGCAGAACCGATCCGGGTGACGGATTCCGGATGGTATCTGCCGGGGGAAGGATGCCCGGTTACCGCATCCTCCCCCATTTTTTTTTAAGAGGAGGAGAAAAAATGTACCGTAAAGTGAAACTGCTGCTGCCGCTTCTGGCAGCGGCTCTCTGCTGTCAGGCGGCGGAGCCGGACAGAAGCCCGAATGATCCTGCGCGCCGCACCATCCGTTTTGTTCAGGATGATGCACAGGATTACATGGTGTCGAAGATCTACCGTTTGAAGTATGTGCAGTCCAACGACATAACGCCGTTTCTGATGGGGATCGTCATGCGCTACAATATGAATTCGAGTGTCGGCTGTATCGAGTACGGAGCTGACAACAGCCAGCTGGTGACGGTCACCTGTCCGGTGAAACTCATGCCGTATGTCGATGACTTTATTTCAAAAGTTGACCGCAATGTCCTGCTGGACGGAAAAACTCCGGAAGATGTCATTCAGGGGACCGGAATCACCCGCGCCGTCTATCAGCCGAAATTCCGTTCCGGGCAGAATCTGCTCAACGTTCTGGTCAATACCGTCATCGGCGAAGGTCCTTACAGCTCGGTCTACGCATGGGACGCCAACAGCAACCAGATCTACTGGAAAGACAACACCAGCAACACCCAGTATGTCTATCAGTTTCTCACCTATCTCGACCGTCCTGCGCCGCAGATAACCATCACCGCGCGGCTCTACGAGGTGCGTGAAAGCACCCTGCGCGACATCGGCATAGATTATCTTGCCTGGAAAAACGGTCCCGGACTCAATCTTTTCGATGTCGGATTTGATGTGTTCAGTGTTTCCAGTGCCGGAACGGCGGCGATTCAGGCGGCGTCAGGTCCCGTGGGCGGATTCCTTTTTGCTCCGCAGTTTGACGCAAGTTTCATCCGCATACTCGGACAATCCGGCAAGGCGCAGATCACTTCAACTGCCACCATTACTGCCTCAAATTCAGAAACCAAAAGTTACGAGATATTTTTCGATCCCCAGTTCCAGAACATAATCAAAAGCAACAACGATCAGACCGGAGTGGTCTCTTCAGGGGTCGAATCCGGATACTATCAGGCGTATCTTGCCGTGAAACAGCCGGTGGTCAATCTGCATTACGGCATTCCGCAGAGTCCCTATCCGGTCAGCGAGGCGTTCAGTCTCAATGCCTATACTCCGGGAGCTTACTCGGCTATCCCCGGAACTCTCACCTGCGGCTATGAGGTGCAGACGGCAAGTGTTGTTGAGCGCAACAATCTGGGCAGCGAACTTGTGGAAACCGGAACCATCTCCGGCAATGTCCAGCTCTCCCTCGGCAGGGAAACGGTCGTGTCGCGCTGGGATAAGTATCAGGAGGTCGAAGAAAGGATCGGTATGCCGTTTTTAATGGATATCCCCGTCATCGGCTATCTCTTTTCCACCGTCACCACCACCCGTGAAAAGACCAGAGTCTACCTGACGCTGCAGGCGGAGGTACTCGACACCGCAAAGCCGGTCGATATTTCCACCGGAAAAGTAAAACAGATCAGAACCAGCTCAAGAAAGGTGCAGTGAACTTATGAAAAAGATACTTACGTTACTCCTGCTGGCGGCAGCGGCGGCAATCGTTTCCGGAGCGGATATACCGGGAGTGCCGCGCGACTCAAATTTCGGCAACACCTCCGGCTACGACGCGACCAGAGTCAGTGCTTGGATGAACATCAACATCGACAGCAAAACCGATGAACTGCATTTTATCCGTGACAACAATGATCCCCGGGTGGTGACCAAGACCTATATATTGAAAAACGTGGATGCCTACGAGTTCCGGGATTACCTGCGTCAGATGGTGCAGTCCAAACGTGTCGGCAACGCCTCGGTTCAGCAGCAGTATCCGGGAAATACTTCCGGACGCCCCTGGATCGCCACCCAGTCCGCTCCGGTACTCAATCCGGCTACCGCGCAGACCGGATACAACCCTGCCGCCCAGCTGGGCAGCAACACTGCCGTCGAGTGTCTTAAATATGTCGACGGCACCGGACTGCTGATCGTCAGTGCCGAAGAGTACCGCTTCAAGGATTCCCCCAACGGTATCGGCATAGATACTCTGGTGGCGACTCTGGATAATCCTTCGCTCGGAGCCTTGAATTACGGCTATCAGATGTTTCTCTATCTGCCGAAATTTGTTCCGGCACGCAACCTTATGGTGCTGCTCCAGAATGTAGGTATGAACGTGCAGGATGTGACTGAACTCTGGCAGGGACAGGATCTGGTGGCAGTTGATCCCGACCTCAATCTGCTGGCGTTTGATGTGGCGAATTACTCCTGCGACAATATAGCCAAAATGCTGGCGAAATATGATGTGCCGATACCGCAGGTGAAACTCGAGATCAGCGTCTATGAGATATCCAGCGAAAACGATGACAAGATAGGTATCGACTTCCAGAATTGGAAAAACAACGAGGGAATGAACTTCTTTTCAGCCGGCGGACGCTACCGCAACAACTGGGAGGCGGCTTACTCCGGAGCCACCATGCCTTTTCAGACCTACGGCAGTGAGCGTACCGGATTCTTCAACTTCAATCCGCGCTGGAACACCCGCTATCTGGATTTTCTCGCCGCCCGGGGCAAAGCGAAAGTCATCCACTCCGGCACACTGGTCATCCGCAACAACTATCCCTCGACTCTTTCACGCACCACGAAAATATTTTACGCCGACAAGAGCAGTCAGGCGGCGAATACGCAGACCACTCCCGACCTCGGACTCAACGGTTACAGACTGCTGGCAGATATCGTCGGCAAGCTCTTTTCAGGAGATGCCGCCGTTGCCCAAGATACGCTTCAGGAAACAAAAATATCCTCTGCCTCTTTCGGATTTGAGCTTCAGGTCGACAATGCCTCGGTCAATCTGCAGGAGACCCGGTTTGATATATCTGTATCCAACACCAGTTTGCTCGGCTTCCAGTCTGACGGCACTCCGCGCATATCCAGCAAAAACGTGGTGTCGCAGAGCGTCAGCCTGCCGCACGGAGAGGGCAGTTTCATCATCGGCGGCTTGAGCAAGGAGGAGTACACCACATCAAAAACCGGTATCCCCTTTCTCAAGGAGATACCGTATCTCGGGTATCTGTTTTCCACCTG
>JAZQTR010000242.1:0-9833 GCA_045630865.1 Victivallaceae bacterium | reverse complement strand
CTTCCTAAGACCGCTTGGCCTCCGACTTGATGAGGCAACGCTCTACATCATCAACACCTGCGCCTTTCTGCCGGAGGCAAGAGAAGAGGCGTGTCAGGAAATAGAGGAAGCCGTCAACTGGAAAAAAGTTCTTCCTGCTGAACGCAAAATCATCGTCTGCGGCTGCTTGAGCCAGTATGACAAAGATTCTGTATTCGCCTCGCGCTATCCGGAAGTCGATGTCTGGGCAGGTGTCGACGACCTCGAAAGGATCGCCGACATTCTCGAAAACAAAGCAGAGGTTTCCAGAACGACCGGCTATCTCTATACCAGCGGAACTCCGGCTCTTCAGCTCACCATGCCGCACACTGCGTACATCAAGATTTCCGACGGCTGCAACAACTTCTGCAGTTACTGCGCCATTCCCAATCTGCGCGGCAGAGTGCGTTCCCGTCTGCAGGCGGATATTGTGGAAGAGGCAAAAATGCTGATTGCCAACGGCGCAACCGAGTTGATCATCGTCGCCCAGGACATCACTGTTTTCGGCTGCGACCATCCGGAAAGAAATGAAAATATCGCCACTCTGCTCACCTCTCTCGATGAGCTTGCGGGTGATTTCGGCATCCGGCTGCTCTACACCCACCCCGCACACTACACTGATGAGTTTTTCGATGTGCTGGGCAAAATGAAGCACCTGATACCGTACATCGACATTCCGCTTCAGCACATATCCGACAGGATATTGAAGAGCATGAACCGCCACGTCGATCAGGCGCGGATAAGAGAGATCATCGGACGCCTGCGGGAAACCGTTCCCGGCATAACCATCCGCACCACGTTCATCACCGGACTGCCGGGAGAGAGCGAAGAGGAGTTTGCCGAACTCGAAAACTTCCTGAAAGAGATGAAATTCGACCGCGTCGGCGTGTTTCCGTTCTCACCTGAACCGGGAACTCCCGCCGCCGCTATGCCGGATCAGATTCCGTTTGAAACCGCCGAAAAGCGGGCAGCGAAACTGATGGCAAACCAGAAAAAACGTATGCGCAATGCCAACAGAAAGCTTATCGGCACCATACAGTCCGTCACCATCGACAGTGTCGAAGAGGGTTACGCCGTCGCCCGCGGAAATGCGGATGCTCCGGATATCGACAACCTGATTTACGTCGACATTGCAGGAAAAAGAGTCAAAACCGGTCAGAAGATCGAAGTTGAAATATGTGATATCGAGGGCAGTGACCTCATTTCAAAAATTTGCAGGGGGAAAAGAAAAAAATGACCAGTATGAAAAATGTTCCGAACATTCTCACCGTCAGCCGGATCGTGGCAATGATAATCTTTATGATCCTCGCCACCCTCGCCGACTATCCGTTCTTTCAGGATAAGAGCTGTATTTTCGGAATCCGCCTCGGAGCTTACATCCTCGCAGTGCTTGCCGCTCTGACGGACTTTTTCGACGGCTACCTTGCCCGCAAGTACCACCAGACCAGTGACTTCGGAGCCCTTATGGATCCGCTTGCCGACAAGATATTTGTCACCGGCGTCATGCTGGTCGCCCTCGAACACCGCCTGATGCCCGCCATCGTCGTCTTCGCCGTACTGGCAAGAGAGTTCATGGTGACCGGACTGCGTACCCTCGCCGCCAAAAAGCAGGTGGTGATCGCCGCCGACCGCTGGGGCAAACTCAAGACCACACTTCAGATGATAATGCTTGCCATCGCAGGTATTCCGTGGTTCAACGGCACTGACGGCATCAACTATCTGCGCGAAGCTGTTTTGAGCATAACCGCAGGAGATATCTCTTTCGGCATCCGCATCTGGTACGTCTGGCTGGTATTTCTCTTCGGTATCGTGCTGGTCACAGTGCTTTCCGGACTCGGTTATTTCTGGCGTTACCGGGATCTCTATCTTCCCAAGGACGAAAACTAAATGAGATTTTCCCGACTCAAAAAGCCCATATTCTTCATCCTGAAGCTCGCAATTGCAGGAGCGATCGTCTGGTATCTGCTCCTGCGCGATACGGCAAGCATCGCCGGTTCGCTTGAGAACTTCGATATGCGATTCCTTGCCGGAGCGGCGGTATGCTATGCTGCTCACTCCGCGGTATGCGCGTGGCGGTGGCGGAGCCTTGCCGGGATGCTGAATATTCCATTGGGAAGTTTTGAGTCCTTTTCCCTCACAATGCAGGGAATGTTTTTCTCTCTGGTCATCCCCGGCGGAGCCATCGGCGGAGATGTGGTCAAAATGGCTGTGATCTCCAAACGCACCCGGCACGGTCAAAAGACCGAAGGCGCATTCACCGTCCTGATGGATAGAATAATCGGTATGATCGCCCTCTTTCTGCTGGTTCCGGCGGTAGTGTCGTACTCGGCGGAAGTGCTGATGAACTGCTCGATTCCGCACGTTCCGCTCACAGACGGAGTGAAAAAGTTCGGCATCTGTGCCATCGTGCTGACAGCACTTTCAGGACTTGCGGCAAGCTGTGTGATATTCTTCCACAAAATTATCCACAAGGCGGCACTTTTCGACCGGCTGCTCCGCTTCGCAGACCGGATATCCGGTTCCGCCGTAAGCCGGATGGAAAAAGCGGTTGATATCTACGCAGGAAAACCCGGCAAACTGACTTTTCTTACCGTTGTCAGCATTTTCGGAGTCCATCTTATGACCGCCTGTCCGCTGCTGTTTCTGCTTTCAGGCCTCGGAGTCAAATACCCGATCCCGACCGTCATCGCAGCAGTTATACTCGGGAACGTCGCCGGACTTCTGCCGTTCTTCCCCTCCGGAGTCGGAATAAGAGATCTGGTGACTGTAACCATACTGGTTTCCGGAGGCGTTCCTGAATTTGACGCCAAGAGCGCGCAACTGCTCTATACGGCGATAATCATCATTTTCAATCTGCTCGGCGGATTGTTTTTTATCTTCGATACCGGCAGAAAAAACACTGAACAAAATGGAGTTTCAAGTTCCGATGGACAGCCTGCAGCTTGATATAAATCTCGGCCGGAAACCCGGCAACGCGTTCCGTTCCGCTCTGGAAAGCGGCAGATTCACGGTATTGATCGAATGCTCCACTCCGTCCCGTGAAATAGATCCGGCAAGCTCAGCTGAAAGGCTCGCCACTCTTGAGAGCGCGGTTCTGAAATGCGATACGCTCAATACCGGACTTGCCATAACCGATCACGTTTCCGCCAACAGCCGCTGGCGCGGGGCGGAATTTGCCACCAGACTGCCCGAAGGCAATCGCGACCGCCATATCGTCTATATTTCAGGAAGCAACACCTCAATGCAGCAGGCATCACTGCTGGCGGCGATGGCGGCAAATGCAGGAATACCCAATATCGTTCCGGTTTCAGGAGCCGTTCCTGAATACGTATCCGGCGTGCGTGACTGCCGCAAAATACAGTTTACAGAAAGTACCGGTATGTTGAGAAAATTTGCCAATACACCTGACACTTTCTGCGGCTGTACCGTCAACCCTTTCCAGTACATGGCTTATCCACTGCTCGGGCAGTATTTCAAAATGGTCAAAAAGCTCAACTGCGGCGCAGGTTTTCTCATCACCCAGGCCGGTTGGGATATGCTGCGTATCCAGAGCCTTGCCTGGTTCATGATGAACAGAAAGCTGTTTTTCCCGATGATGGCACGCCTTATTCTTCTCACTCCTGAAAGAGTCGAGGAGATCGTTGCCGGAAAACATCCCGGCATCCGCATATCCAATGACTTCAGGCGTATACTTGAAAGGGAGCTTCACTACTCCAAAAACCAGTTTGAAGCCGCCCAATACCGCCGTGTTGAGCTGCAGGCCGCCGGATGCCGTCTGATGGGATTTTCCGGAATCCAGATCAGCGGAGCAGAAAATCCGGTGAAGGCGCAGCTGGTCATATCCAGAATAAATCAGGCGTTGAAAGAGTACACCGACTTCAACACCTGGCTCGAAGAGTACAACGCCTATATGGCAAGTGCGGAGATGGCTCCGTTTTCCAACAACTTTCAGCTCTACGATCCGATACTGTCAAGAGATTATCCGATGGATACCGGAGCCGTCAGCAACGATATCGGTTCTCCTGTATGCGGCAGTGTCGAAAACATCAGGCTCAAACTCAAAGAGGCGATGTTCAGCAATGCCGACACCCAGAGAAGCGGACACCTTGCAGTAGCCAAAACCCTGCTTGCCGGATGCCGCAAATGCAGCAGCTGCCGTCTTCCCCTGCGGGAGTACGTCTGTCCGGAACAGTGCCCGAAGCGTCTTGCCGACGGTCCATGCGGAGGTGTCAAACCCGACGGAACCTGCGAGCTGGGCAAATTTGAGTGCATCCACAGCAAAATCGTGCGCTTCGCCCACAAACGCGGAACACTTCCCGAACTTGAAACAAAGAATGTCGAACAGGCAGATCAAATATAAGGATAGCAAAAATGTTGAAAAAATCTCTCGTTCTTTTCGCTGCAGTTATGATTGCGGCAGCGTTTTCCGGTTGCGGAAAAAACAACAGCGGCAAACGCTTCACAGTCGGTTTTGACGCCGATTTCAAGCCCTACGGCTACGTCGAAAACAACCAGTACACCGGCTTTGACATCGACCTTGCACGGGAAGTAGCCAAACGCAACAACTGGAACCTCGTACTCAAAGCGATCAACTGGGATGCCAAAGATATGGAACTCAACACCGGCTCCATTGACTGTATCTGGAATGGCTTCACCATCAACGGCAGAGAAAACGCCTACACCTGGAGCAGTCCATATGTCGACAACAGTCAGGTGGTGATGGTCCGCAGCACGACTGCGATCAAGACGCTCGCTGACCTCAAGGGAAAAGTCGTGGCTGTCCAGACCGACACTCCGGTCATGAAAGCCCTTCAGGAGGGCGGAAAGCGTGCTGAACTCGGAAAAACTTTCAAAAAGCTGGTCATTTCCCCCAACTACAACAACGCCGTCATGGAGCTTGAAGCAAGCTCCGTCGACGCTGTCGCACTCGATATCGGCGTGGCACAGGAAAAAGTCAAGACGGGTAATTTCCGTATCCTCGACGAAGTTGTCATCACTGAAAAATACGGAATCGGTTTCCGCAAAGGCAACACCGCTCTCCGCGATCAGGTAGAAAAGACGCTGAAAGAGATGGTCGCCGACGGTACAGCCAAAAAGATCTCCGAAAAATATTTCGACGGAAGGGACTGCCTTATCATCGGCAAGTAATCAGATATGCTTGGAACGATCAACACTTCAGAACTCCTGCCGATGGTAAAACAGCTGGCAGAGGGACTGGGAGTGAGTGCTGCAATATTCTTCCTCACTCTGCTCTTTTCATTGCCGCTGGGTTTTGTTATCGCCGCAGGAAGAATGGCGAAGAATCCGCTTTTACGAGGCGGATTCCAGCTCTTTATTTCCGTAATGCGCGGTACGCCGCTCATGCTGCAGCTCTTCATATGGTATTTCTCGCCGTATTACATCTTCAATATTCCGCTCTCCGACCTTTCCATCGGAGCCATAGAGTACCGTTTCACTGCGGTAATCATCGGCTTTTCGCTCAACTACGCCGCCTATTTTTCAGAAATATACCGTTCAGGTATCGAATCCATCCCCCGCGGACAGTATGAAGCGGCGGCGGTGCTGGGATACTCACGCAACCAGACCTTCTTCCGGATCATTCTGCCGCAGGTCATCAAGCGGGTGATACCGCCCGTGACCAACGAGGTGATAACTCTGGTCAAAGATACCAGTCTGGCTTTTTCGCTCTCGGTATTAGAGATGTTCACTCTGGCAAAGCAGATCGCCAGCGCGCAGACTACGATGATGCCCTTCATCATCGCCGGAGTCTTCTACTACATCTTCAACTTTCTGGTCGCAGGCGTCATGGCTTTCATCGAAAAACGCCTCGCCTACTACCGCTGAAACAAGGAGTGAGAAACATGCCTTTATTTGAAGCATCCAATATAAAAAAGAGTTTCGGCGGCAATACTGTTCTGCACGACATATCAATCGACATCAACCGCGGAGAAGTCATCTCGATCATCGGGCCGTCTGGAAGCGGAAAGACCACTTTTCTGCGCTGCGCCGCCATGCTGGAAACTCCCGATGCCGGAAAACTCACCTATGACGGCATCTGCGGTTTCGACAACTCAAAGCGTCTTGCCAAAAGCGATGTGGCTGAAGCGAAAAACAAATTCGGAATGGTCTTCCAGAATTTCAATCTCTTTCCCCACTTTTCGGTTCTCCGCAACCTGACAGATGCTCCGGCCTGCGTTTTGAAACGCAACAGGGCAGAGCTGGAAAAAGAGGCTCTCGCCCTGC
The DNA here is from genome assembly GCA_045630865.1 of Victivallaceae bacterium. Lineage (GTDB taxonomy): Bacteria > Verrucomicrobiota > Lentisphaeria > Victivallales > Victivallaceae > UBA1784. The sequence goes on along the minus strand of JAZQTR010000242.1, from coordinate 3,572 downwards.
TGGAAAAAATGGGACTTGCCGGAAAAGAACACGCCTATCCCTGTGAACTCTCAGGAGGTCAGCAGCAGCGTGTCGCCATCGCCCGGGCATTGATGTGCAAGCCGGAAATACTCTTTTTCGATGAGCCGACAAGCGCACTTGATCCGGAACTCACTCTTGAGATCCTCAAAGTCATCCGCGGCCTTGCCGCAGAGAAGATGACTATGGTCATCGTAACTCACGAGCTGGATTTCGCAAGAGAGGTTTCCGACCGGATAATCTTCATGGCTGACGGCTACATAGTCGAACAGGGAGAAGCGGCGAAAGTGATCGAAAATCCGGAAAATCCGCGCACACAGGCGTTCATTTCCGGCTTCAGAAAGTAGGTTTTACATGTTCAAGGCAGGAAACTTGTGGTATCTCACCGGCGATATGCATATCCACACCAGCCACTCCGACGGAGAGCCTCTGGAAAAAGTCATCGCCCGGGTGGTCAACTGCGGACTTGACTTCTGCGCCATCACCGACCACGATACTTACAACGGTTCGATCGCCGCACTTGAACTTGCAAAAAAATCCGGCGGAGATTTCCCCATCATTTTAAGAGGTCAGGAAGCCACCTGTTCCGGCTGTCATATTCTGGCTTACGGTACTCTCAATAATTTCAGCAAGACCGGAACTCTTCCCGACGTCTGCCGCAATATCCGCAACGCCGGCGGTTATGCCGTTGCCGCCCATCCCGACTGGGAGTTCACCAGAAGCAGTTTCCGTACCAACGGATTGTTTGAATATCTGGTTGAAAACGATCTTCTGGATGGCGTTGAGCTGATGAATTTTCCGTTTCCGGACGACAACGCCCCCGAAAAAGAGTGGACAAACAACTACACGCTGGAAAATTTCCGGCGCGGCAAATTTTTCTCCGTAACTGCCGGCAGCGACGCCCACAGAGCCGACGAAATAACTGCCGCCCGCTTTGTCGGAGTATTTGCCGAAACTCCGGATGAAGCCGGTATCCTCGATGCCATCTTCAACAAACGCCTCTCGGTCGCAGTATGGAACAACTGCGTCATCGGCACTCCCGAAGCGTTGAGACTCTTTGAGGAGCTTGCAGAAAAGGCTTATCCGGCAGAAAATCCCGATGTTTCAGTATCCGGCAAAACAGAGCGCAGCGGAATGATCTACACTCTGGAAAAAGGTTTTGAAGATGGTCTATCCTGCTGCGGAAATCTGGAAAAAAAAGAGAATGGAAAACTCTTCTCTTACGGACACACTTCCGGATATGATCTTCTGCTGGGCAGAAGCAAAGACCGCCGTTCAGCGTTCTGCATTGAAAGAAACTGCGGCGTCGATCTGAAATGCGTTCCGGAATTAACGCAGGATCGTACAGCCGTTCCACGGTTCAGCTTCGATCTGCCGGAGTTCCTCGCCGACGAAGAGATAATTTTTGAGGGAAAAGTGAACGGCAGACCGTTTCATATCATCAATAACTCCGGCTCTTTCACCACAGCCTGCCTGCCGCTTGCAACAGGCAGCAACCTGATTGAAATCTCGTCTGCCACTTCTGACGGTATTCCGCTCGGCAGCCGGGTGTGGGATTATCCAGTCGCAGCTTCTGAATCGTGGCAGGAGCTTGAACTGCTCAATGTGCAATCAGAAGCTCCGGACGGCAGGGAAGTCAGTGCAAAATTCCGTTTTGTCAGAAAAGATGAGTGCATGATCCTTGAAATGCAGGTCACTGACCACTTTTTCTGCCAGCCGTACAGCGGATTCGGAATGTATATGGGCGACTCTATCCAGTTTGGAATAGACCCCGGCTGCGCCGCCTGTGAAAATGATCTGGTGGAACACCGCATCTGGGAGCTGGGTATAGCGATGACCTCCTCCGGCTGTGAGCTTGTCATATACAATCTGCCGGAAAACCGGAATCGTGAAGATATAAGCTGCTGGAAGTTTTCCGGAAGACGCGAAGCCGACAGTCAGATCTACGAAGTGGAAATACCTTCAGATATTCTCACTCCGGGCAACGTCTTCGGCTTCAATATGATATACAACATCAACGACGGAGACGGCAGACGCGGTTATCTCGCATGGCGGAACGGCATCGGTGACCGCAAACGCTCCGCAGACTGGGGATTTCTCATCTGAATCCGGAAAAAGCCGGCAGTTTTTACTGCTTATGATTTGAAAAAGATCCGGTCTTGAGTTACAGTATAAAGTGTTAAGAAACAATCTGGGAGAATACACTATGAAAAGATATGCTGAAATCGAACGCAACACCCGCGAAACACAGATAAAAGCGGCGATCGATATTGACGGGAAAGGCAAAAGCTCCATCTCTACTGGTGTGGCTTTTATGGATCACATGCTCACCCTCTTTGCCCGTCACGGACTCTTTGACCTCAACGTTCAGGCCAAGGGAGACCTCGATGTCGATGCCCACCACCTGTTTGAAGATCTGGGCATTGTCCTCGGCGATGCTCTCGCCAAGGCCCTCGGCGACAAGGCAGGCATCAAACGCTACGGCAGCTTTCTGCTCCCGATGGATGAAACTCTGGTGATGATCGCTCTCGATCTCTCCGGACGCCCTGGACTCTATTACAGTGTCAATCCTCCGGCGCAGACCGTCGGCGGTGTCGATCCGCGGCTCTTCCACGAGTTTTTCCAGGCTCTCTGCGTCAAGGGCGGAATCAATATGCACATCCGTCAGATAGTTTCCGAAGAGACCCACCACCTTTACGAGGCTATCTTCAAGGGTTTCGCCAAGGCTCTCGATACCGCCACAAGTTACGATGAGCGCATCGACGGAGTCCTCTCCACCAAGGGGTGTCTTGATTGAGCCATCTGCCGGAAAAAAGAGTTCTTGTCACCGGAGCCGCGTTGCGTACAGGCAGAGCCATCGCAACTGAACTTGCCGCGCGCGGTTACACGCTTGTTCTTCACGCCAACCGGCATATAGACGAAGCCGTCAGACTTGCAGAGGAACTTCCCGGCTCCGGACACACCGCCGTCAGAGCAGATCTCGGAGTCCCCGATGAGGTGAAGACTCTGGCAGAATCGGCGGCACAATGCTCCGGACTTATTCTCAACGCCTCCTGCTACCGCCATAACTACAAAGGCGGCAATCTGCTCTTTGACGCCGTTCTGGAACAGGTCAACTTTCTGGCACAGATGGAGCTGATAAAGGCTTTCATTTCCGGCAGAAAGGGGTCAGAGGGAGCGGTCGTCGCATTTCTCGATCAGGAGATCGCCTCAACTGAAAGCAATCCCTACCTCGACTCCCGCCGCAGATTGTGGCAGAGTATGAAAGAGTTTGCCGTACAGTACGGCAAAGATGATCTGCGCTTCAACGCCATCGCCCCCGGCCCAATGCTTCCTCCGCCGGAGCTCGGTGATACGGGAATGGTCAAAACGCTTCCAACTCTGCCGCTGGGCAGAAGTGTAAGTCTTCAGGATGCCGCCTGCTGCGCGGCTTTCCTGCTCGAGTGCCGCAGTCTCACCGGAGCCTTGCTCTTCGCCGACTGTGGTCAATCTCTTGTCAACAGAAAAAACACTCTTTAAATCGGAGATACTCTATATGAAGAAAGAAATCAAGT
>JAZQTR010000241.1:0-18727 GCA_045630865.1 Victivallaceae bacterium | reverse complement strand
ACCTCTGTCGTCGAAATCAAAGATGATCTTGAAAAGCCGATCAATTGGCAGGTCTGTTCCCCCAAGACCATTGCTCCCTGCAGTGCGGTCGCTTTCTACTTCGCACGCCAGATGCACAAAGATTTGCAGGTTCCAGTCGGCATAATCAACTGCGCCTGGGGCGGAACCAACATCGAACCGTGGATCAGCTGTTCTGCCTATGAGCGAGCCAATGATGAATTTATCATCACTCAACTTGAGCAGATCCGCCTTGCGATGAAGGGAGAGACCAGCAACTCCAAAAAGAAATTCGACGAGGCAATGCGCAAGTGGGAAACCCGCTTCTACGGCAATTATGCCGCCGAGAGCCGCAAAGATCCCGACTGGAACAAGGTCGGTTTTGATGACTCCAAGTGGCAGGAGACCAATATTCCCGGCACATCCGGCTGGGAGGAGCGTATTGACGGAGTCATCCGCTACCGCCGTGAGATTGAGATCCCGGCAGATATGGCTGGTCGTGACCTCATCCTTTCTCTCGGCGTCATCGACGACTGCGATGAGACATTTTTCAACGGCGTCAAGGTCGGTGAAGTGACAAGCAAAGCCCCATATTACTGGGAAACCAGACGTGTCTACAAAGTTCCCGCCAATCTGGTCAAAGCCGGACGTGCCGTTATCTCTGTCAGGTTGTCAGACTTCTTCTCAGGCGGCGGCATCTGGGGCGACAACAACACCATTCGTCTTATGACTGCGGATAAATCCAAGTCAATCAAAATCACCGGCAAGTGGAAGTGCAAACTTGAGTTTGCCGCTGATATTGCCGAAATCGGAATCCGTCCATACGCTCTGCCGAAGCTTCAGCAGTATTTTCCCTGCGCTCTCTTCAATGCAATGACAAACGCCTGGACAAAATATCAGCTCCGCGGCGTCATCTGGTATCAGGGATGCGCCAACAGTGCCAATGCCAAGCGTTACAGCGAGCTTTTTCCGATGCTGATTGAAGACTGGCGGCGTCAGTGGGGCAATGAAAATATGCCTTTCCTCTTCTGCCAGCTTGCAGGTTTCCACCGCCACAGCCCTTCCAACCGCCAGCCGGCGAATGCCTGGATGGCTGATTATCCCGCTAAAGGAACCGGATTTACCGAGCTGCGCGAGTCTCAGGCAGAGGCTCTCAAACTAAAAAATACCGGAATGGCGGTGACAATCGACGTCAGCGATCCCTTCGACATCCATCCGCAACAGAAGCAGGTGGTGGGTTTCCGTCTCGCCAAAGAGGCACAGCGCATTGTCCACGGCTCCAAAGAGGTCTCTGCCGGACCCTATTTCAAGAGTATGACGCTCAAAGGAAACAAAGCCATTCTTGAATTCACCAACATCGGTTCCGGTTTGGTTTCCCGCGGCAAAAAAGTCGATGGCTTTGCCGTCGCAGGAGAAAACAAGCTCTTCTATCCGGCAAATGCGGTCATCGAAGACGGCAAAATCACAGTTTCATCCCCGGAAGTCGCCAAGGTATCAGAGGTGCGTTACGCCTGGATGGCGTGCCCTGAAAACGCCAACGTCTTCAACAAAGAGGGATTTCCGCTCTGTCCTTTCCGTGCCAGGGCAAAGTGATGTGATGGAGCCGGAACTGGTAATAAAATAAAATCAAAAGGGTGTTGAAAATATGAAATTACGCTTTATTTTATGTTTGGTACTACTTGGAGTATTTATCTTGAAAGCTGACAATATGTTTCAATCGTTCCGGCTCTATCCCTCCATTTCAGATCGTGCTTTCTGGGGCAAAGTTTCAAAACTTCCCGGAAAAAGCGAGCTGATCAAAAAGATTTTTGCCGATGCCGATGAGGCAATGACCTCCCCCATTCCGGAGTGCAGAGCATCGCTCTTTATGCAGTTCAACCGCAACGGCAACCGCAAGAACTACGAAGAGCAGTATTTCCAGCGGCGCAGCAGACTGGTTGCACTGGTTATGGCTGAAGTCCTCGAAGACAAGGGAAAATACCTCGACACCTGTGTGGATTACATTCACGCCATCCTCTGCGAACACACCTGGTGTCTGCCCGGACACTGCGCCCATAAAGATCCGCTGCCGTTCCTCGACCGGGAGGAAATCGATCTCTTTTCAGCAGAGACGTCAAATCTGCTTGCGCAGACTTTGATGTTAATGGAAGAGCGTCTGGTCAAAGTCTCTCCCGATCTTGTAAAGCGGATGAAGCACCTTATCACCGAGCGTGCCATACTGCCCGTCGAGCAAGTCCTCAAGCGTTACTGGTGGACAAAACTCACCAGCAACTGGAACGTATGGATATGTTCAAATTTGCTCTGGACAGCCAACACGATGCTCAAAGATGATCCCGCCCGCTTCACTGCGTACGCCGGAAAGCTCATCAAAGTTACCGATTTATACTATAATCACTACTCCAACGACGGAGGATGTATCGAGGGTGCAAACTACTGGATGGTTTCCCCCGTCTGCTACTTCCTCTTTCAGGAAGCATTGTATCGGGCATCCAATGGCAAATACAACAAGTTTAATGATGAAAAGCTGCGCCGGATGTGCGAGTTTATTGTCTACCCCTCGTACGCTCCCAATCACAATGTGATTTTTTCAGACGGCAGTCCGAAATCAACGGTGAGATACGGTGCGCTTGCCCTGATGGTGGAGCGTTTCCCTGGAACTATTTTAAGCGAGATACTCAATACCGCATCCAACGAGAAACCCACCTCAAATTACGGAGGCTTGGAAACCATTCTCGGACTTATCGGAGACAAAACCGCTCCCGCAGGTGAAAAACGCAATTATATGCAGGTCTATCCCGATCTTCAGCAGGTCTTTATCCGGAACGGCAAATATTTCGTTGCCGCCAAAGCCGGACACAATCAGGAGGGCGACCGCCACAACCACTTCGACGTCGGTCAGTTCGTCTTCGCCATAGATGGCAAACTGCATGCGCTTGATCTGGGAACCAATACCTACAACAAGGATACTTTCAACGAAAACCGTTTCAAAAACGACATCGTGAACTCAAATGGACACAATCCCTTGAGATTTAACGGTGTCGGTCAGAAGTACGGATACAAATATGCGGCAAAGAATTTCCGCTGTGATGGTGACGCCAACAATCTCGTGATAACAATGGATCTCACGGATTGCTACGATGAGGCGGCAAAACTCCAGTCATACACCCGCAAGATCACGTTTGACGGAAAGCGTTTGAAGATACGGGATGAGTTTACCACAGCAGAACCAGCCGTAGCAGAAATGACCATCTTCAGTGAGGTCGAAAATCCTGACATCACAGCAAACTATCCGGTGAAACGGAGTGAGGTCAAGTTCACAGATCCCAAAATGATAAACTCCTGGGGAGAAAAGATTACCAGAAGCGATATTTCAACAGGTAAAAAAATCAAATCAGGAGTCGTAGAAGTAACTTTGCAGTAAAGCAAGTCAACCGACAAAAAAGCGCAGTAAATCTCCGTTTATTTTTTATGGTGGAAATGAACCATTACTAGGTTAGCTTCATGGCACGCAGCGGGTGCAGTATACAAACTGGAAAAGGAATATTACGTCCACTACAGCGAATACGAAACTGCAGAAGAGTAACCAATGAAAAATCCCCCTCAAAATCGAGGGGGATTTTTTGTAATTATTTGCCTGCTTGTTCTTTCCGCAATGATTTAAGAAACTCTATTGCAATCCTTTCCGGCTGCCAAACGCTCTCGACGGTGTGCAAGATTATTTTTTGTGCTGGTCGCGGATCAGCCAGACTGTACATTCGGGATTCCAATCACGCTGGAGCAGGCGTTCCTTCCACGGAACTCCGGGGGCGTATGAGTTATTTTCTGTTCTTATGTTAAAACGCATCGGACTGCCCTCGCGGCGGTAACCGTCGAAGATGCTCCACGGAAAACAGATTTTGTCGAACTTGCCCTCTTTCTCTGGCCGTATCTGCGGCTCTTCGCGGAATATCCAACCGTAGAAACGGAATGTTCCGTCTGCATAAAAATCCGCTCTCACCGGCGGCCACAACCGGCAGGGCTCGATCTCTACGGTGAGATTGTGTCCGGAAACTCCGGATAACAGCAGTGTGAGATTGTCATTATCGTATTTCCACGCAAACTTTATTTGGCTGCCTTCCAGTGATTCAAATTTTTCCGGAGTTCCTGTTTGAGTGGCGCAGACGACTTTGCCTTCCGGTGCTGCACCGGTCCAGCGGCCTATCCACTGCGCATCAGGAGCAAATGCCGGAAACTCTTCTGACAAGAGCTTTTGCAGATTCTTTATTCTGCAGTCAAGTTTTTCCGTGTCAAAGAGATATCCCTCTGCTTCCGAATGGTAGCCGAGACGTGGATCGGCAAGACACAGGTCTCTCATCCGGCGGGTGTTTTCTATTTCCTCTTTTACGAGAGTTTCCATTTCCTCAAGATGATTTTTGCCGTCATAAAACATCTCTTCGCGCAGATAGTAAAAATGCAGCAGGTTGCAGGTGCTTTTCATCTGCAGACCGACCGCCTCCGCCAGTCCGATATCGCGCAGGCGGTAAGGGTTGTTTTTGAATGTGCCGGCAAGCGGCAGGAGCAGTTCAACACCTTTGTTCCACAAGCCGGACATTTTGTCACAGAGACTTATCGCTTCCGGCAGAGTGTGCTGATAGTTCAGGCATTCACCGATGCGGTCGCCGCTTTTTTCCGGAAAGCTGTTCAGCTGCCAGCTCGGAGCAATCGGCTTGTCGACCGGAAACAGATGCCAATCCCAGACAATCGAGTTGTGGAGCGGTCCATACCACTCAAAACCGATGTTTGCCGGAAAATTGCTGTAGCCGTCGGAAAAATATTGCCATGCTTTCACCACTTCTTTGGCTGCGGTTCCCCAATCAGGTTCGGCAAGTTCAAGAAGAAAGCTCTCGCCGTTTTCCGGAAACGGCTCCATCGACAGTCTGCCTGCCGCCCGGTTCATCACCCCCGGATAGTTTCCGAAATACCAGCACTGCATGACTGTACTTACGCCAAGATCGTGGAGCGTTTTGTACTTGCGGTAGAGGTTGAGAGGTACGGGAACAAACGGAACAGAGGCGTTCTCGTGTGAACAGCCAACCTGGATTTTAGCTCCGGCTTTCCGGACTTTTTCCGCACATTCAAGAAAGAGTTCAGATGGGGTACAGCAGGCAAGAGAGTAGTCGAAAACGTTGCGTGTTTTGCCCAGCTGGTCGACGGCGACACCGGACTCCATATTGAGCATCATAACAGCATCATCGCACCAGTTGTCCGCCAATGCAGCCAGTCTTTCAGATTGCGGAGAGCCGTCACGTTGACGCGGAGCATAAAACCAGCCGATAAGTTCAGCGTCGGGAGCATATTTATGCATGGCAATGCTCATAACGCTGGCGCAGTCACGGTATATCTCTCCCGGATTTTTTTGCGAGCATCGCGGACACGGTACCGCCATTCCGGTATCAATATAATCATCGATACATCCGCCCTGATCTTCGCCGTACATAATGTTGATCATGCCGCCGAGTTCCGGAACATTTCTGAACAGGGTTTCAGTTGATTCCCGCAGATATTCGAGGCTTTGTGAAGATGACGTGCAGAAGTGACGGAACTCCTCTTTGGTGCTGAGTTTTTCACCGGCGTTGGAGAGGGTGAAGCCGGTCATTTCCGGCTGCATATCTGATTCGGCAAGCGTATATGACAGGGCGGTTCCGCCGAACATTTTGGGTTCGCAGAAAAAGACATATATTTTTATTCCGTAGGCGGCACATTTTTTGACTGTTTTCCGGAGTTTCCGGAATCTTTTTTCCACATCTTTGCCGCGTCCCGGGAAAAATGATGAGGGAAAATCCCTGAAATACATTGTCAGCCACAAGCCGTTTATGCCCTCGTGGGCGAGCTTGTCAAGGTAATGCTCCGGATAATAGTCAATATCGTTGGTCAGCTCATCAATAAAAAAAGGAGGGCGGTTGGTGGGACCGAAAAAGCAGCGGCTTATACGGTGACGCACATACGGACGGCGTTTCCAGACTCCGCTCTTCACGCTCCTCTCAGACGCAGAACGCAACTTTTCTTCAAGAAGGTAGATTCCCCGCCGGATACCTTCGGTGTCTGAAGCCTGCAGATTGATTCCAGAAGCGTTTATTTCAAGTTCAAACTCTTCAGTTGAGAATCCGTCACCGCGGAAAACCCGGATGGGATATCCCTCTGCAGCAAATTCAAAACCTTTGGCACGCAGGCACTTCTCAAGAGAGTTTACTGCGGAAACAAGCAGTTTATCCTGATCAGGAAACTCAAAAGCCATCTTTATCAGCTTATCCGGAGTGATATCGCCGGGTTCAGCCGGCGGCGGACAATACATTTCCGGAGTTTTTAAATCGGCGATAACCGCCTCAGATATTTTTTGCATATATTCTGTATTCCATTTTAAAAAATTTTTGCTTAAAATGTACCATCTCCGGCACTTTTTGTCAAGTGGAAAAATAAACAATAAAAACTTAATATGATTGTAAAAAGGCTGTTGCGGGTGTATATTTCCAGTTCATACAAAACACTTTTTTTAAGGACTATATTCAATATGACTCCGTCAGAAGATAAAATATCAATGAAACGCGTATGGCTGGTGTTTATACCTCTGATGCTTTTTTACGCAACAAGCTATTTTCAGCGGACAGCTATCCCCGGAACCACCTTCTCGCTCTTTCAGGAGGAGTTCGGATTTTCCGCGGCGCAGATCGCCAATCTTACCGCTTCTTTTGTCTACGTCTACGCAGTTTTCCAACTGGTCGTCGGAATGCTTGCAGACAAATACAGCGGAATCCGCATTGTTACCGTTGCCGGTGCGATTTTTTGTACCGGAGTGGTAGCTTTTCCGTTCTGCGGCAACAATGCTCCGCTGCTGTATGCCTGCCGTTTTCTTATGGGACTCGGAGCAAGCTCTCTCTACTTGAGCCTGCTCAAAGAGGCTGACCGGCTATTCGGACGTAAAAACTACTCCGTTATCGTCGGTGTAATCTACTTTGTCGGTTACGGCGGCGGCCTGTTCGGAACCCTGCCTTTCGGTGTTCTCTGCCGCCATTTCAACTGGATAACTCTGCTTCACTGGGTTGGCGCGATCACAGTTTTCGTCTATCTCTTCTTTCTTGCGGTAAAGAAAAATGTTCCGGCGGCTCCGGTCTCTCCGGCAAAACTCTCTCTGAAGCCGCTGGTTAAAATTATGAAGATGCCCTATTCCTGGATGGTGGTATTTTCAGCCTCCACCATTTTTTCATTCAATGCCATCAGCAATATGGTGTTCGGCAAAAAGTTCCTGCTGGATACCGCCGGATTGAGTGAAGGTACTGCAGAGATGACCATTTGTCTCCAGACTGTTACCGGCATGCTTGCTCTTTTGAGCGGGGGAATCCTGAGCCGCCTGACCGGCAACCGCCGCAGACCGCTGATGATCATGACAGCTGCCCTGACTCTCTGTACAACGATTATGATGTTCTGTACGATAAAGTTCCAGCTGCCGGGATATCTCTGTGCTGTCGGAGTGATTTTGTACGCTCTTGCATCCGGATTGGCGATCGTCTACCCCATGGCGATACAGGAGTTCAACTCCCGCGACTGCATAACTCTTGCGGCAGGTTTCAACAACAACTGCAATTATCTCGGTATTGCAATCTTTTCTCCGCTTGCCGGTATGCTTCTCGACCATTTCAAGGTTCCCGGATCATCTGTTTATCCAACTGAAGCTTATCTTTGGCTCTACACTTTTGCCCTCATTCCGGCAGTTGCGGCGTTTGCCGTTGCGTGTTTTATTCCGGAAACCGGTGGCCACTTTCTGCACAAAAGCAGCCAAAAATAAAACGCCTGCCGCAATTTGAAGTGCATCTCAAATAACAGCAGGCGTCGGTGTACGGGATTTTGTGATTATTTCTTGTTGTACATCACACCCTTGATCCAGCAGTAGAGCGTATCACCCATCTGGTAGTATCCGGCTTTTGCCGGATGTACGCCGTTATTGGCGCGCATAATCATCTCGGGATTGTCTGCATTTACCGGCTGCTTCAGGTACTTCATATTGTTTTCAGTGTCGATGTTCATATAGATCGGCACGGCGTGGATTTTCAGCTCTTGGGCTTTTTTCAGCAAAGCACGGTTGTAGTAGTCAATATTTTTACGGTACTGCCAGCTTGTCAGTCTGCTGGCGTAGTTTGCACCGAAAGCATCCTGATTGGCTCCGGGAATATGCTGGAAAATCAGGATTTCCGGAGCAGGTTTCAGTTTGCGGAATTCGGCAATAAGCAGTTCCATATTCTGGAGTGACTTTTCGGTAAGCTGGGCAATAGTGTTATCTCTTGCTCTGAAGAGATCATTGAGTCCCAGCTGGAAACTCACTGCATCAGGAACCTGACCGTTGTTGTGCTTATCCAGGTATTTCTGAAGATCGAACACGACTTTGCCATCTTTTCCCTCAAACAGGAACGGACTGTTGAATCCGACCGGACGGTCGGGATGCATACCATCCATCTTTTTGCTGTTGGTGTATCCCCAGCGGGTAAGGAAACTCTTCCAGTGCCAGCCGCCGTATCCCTCATGCTTGCCGTTTCTGCCTCTGGTTCCGATAGTCTTGAATTCCGGATTGCCGGGACGCTTCATGAGTTCAACGATGCGGTCGGGATAGTGTCCGGCACTGGTCTGGCTGGCACCGACGAAAAACATATTTATCTTCTTGTCTGCGCAGGCGTCGGGAGGAAGCACGATCAGTTCGGATTCCGCGTGGGCGACAACGCCGTTCATACCGATGACATCGATACTCCACTTGTAGGTTCCTGTGTCACCTTTTTCGGGAGTATAACGCCAGCGTTTCAAGTCGTTTCTTCCTTTGGTGCACTCGACGTCAAACACATAGTTTGCCGGATTTATCACAGTTACAACGTTATTGAAGTAGACGTTGGTTTCCACTCCGGGAACTGCGTAAATCTTTTCCGGAATCAACAGTCTGACGTTTTCTGTAACAGCTGCAGCTTTCACAGGTTCGGACGCCGACGGCACGGCACATCCGTGAAACAATGCGCAAAGCATAAATGCCGCGCCGGAAATAAGAACAGATTTGGAGAACAAAGTAAAATTCCTTTCATGTAGGGTTGTTTTGATGGTGTCGAGTAATATACCATTTATGCCGCGTTTTTTCAAGCATTACGGCATGATCTGTTATCCGATGTGAAGGAAAATCAGAATGATCCGAGGTATATCTGCGTTTCCTGAAGTTCAGTTACTTTACCGTTTACGGCGTAACGCTCGAAAACGGAACGCAGTTCGGACATGAAGTCGTTGTATCTCTCGTCTTCCGGAGTCAAGGCATAGGAGCGGGAACGCATATTTCCCTCAAATGCGATCAGATCCATCTCAAACGGATTATCGAAAGCAACGACTTCTACTTTCCGGAAAAAACGTTCCCGCAGAAAGATATCACCCTCTGCCGGAGAGTGTTTCCCAGCATGCCCCGACGCAAAGCGCGGACAATACTTGCGGCAGACTTTATTGCGTGCAGAAGAAAAGTCGTCAGGCAGACCGGTGTTCCAGACTATGGCAACTTTTCCCTCCGGAGTCAGGATTCGTGCAGCTTCTCTTTTGAACTTTTCCGCGTCAAGCCAATGGAATGCTTGAGCAACAGTTATAAGATCAAAGGAGTTTTCCGGGAGTCCGGTAGCTTCGCCCGTGGTGTTGAAACACTGTGTTTCCGGCAGCGCGATCCGGAATTTTTCTCTCATATCGCTGTTCGGTTCAACTGCCGATACATCTGCAAAGTGTTTCAGCAGAACCCGGGTGAATATTCCGGTTCCGGCTCCGATGTCCAGTACCCGTTGGGCAGCGGTCTGCTCCTTCAGCCACCTGACGGCGGCATCCGGGTAGGAGGGGCGGAATCTGGCGTAATCATCTGATTTACGGGTAAAAAGTTGTCGGTTATCGGTCATTTGTTTCGGTTCTCCGGTTGTTATCGCAAGTAATATATCCTGCTCCGGAAAAAATGCAAACTGCAGGAAAGTGGCTTTTGTTGAAAATGATTCAGAGGCGTAGTATATTATCCGCTGAAGGAAAAATATACAGGCAGTCTGCCGATGCCTGTTCTGATAAAGCTGTGGAGGAAATATGAAAAATTTACTTGTTTTGATTTGTGTATCGTTGACGGTTTTCTGTTCTGCGGCAAGAGTTGTCGAAGAGCTCTATGTGCCGGCAGCTGACGGAACGAAGATCTATACACTGGTATCTTTGCCGCAGAAAGGTAAAAAATACCCTGTGATAATCCAGCGGACACCTTACGCCAAAAATACTCCGGAAGCTGTCGCAGAGAAGATAAACGCTCTTAAAAAACGGAATCTTCCCGGGTTCGTGCAGGTCATTCAACACTGTCGTGGAACCGGTATGAGCAGCGGAGATTTCATTCCCTACATCAACGAACACTCCGACGGTCTGGCTTTGATTGAATGGATCAGAAAGCAGGATTTTTACAACGGTGAAATCTATCTTTCCGGCGGCAGCTATGGGGCGAGTGTCCACGGTTCATATCTCAACACCAAACAGCCGGATATCAAGGGCGTATACTGGTCTGTTCAGGATACTGAACGCTACAATATCATCTACCGCAATGGATTTATGCGTATGCAGCTGCATGCCAGCTGGTACACCTCAATGTTCAAGAAAAATACGGCGATAAAGCGCGACAAACGTGAGGCAAAATTCTGGTCTTTCCCGTTGAGCGGAATAACTTCAAAGATCTTCGGCGAACCGGCAGAGGATTTTGAAGCAGTCCTGCTCCATCCTGATAAAAATGACCCCTTCTGGAAAACTCCGGGATTCGCTGGCGGCGAATACTCCAACGCTGTTTTCAACGCCAAATTACCGACATTCTTCGTTGGATCATGGCACGATATTTATATTACCGGAATGGTTGATATCTGGCGCAAACTCGATCCGGAACACCGGAAAAACTGCGTCTTTGTCATTACTCCGTTTGACCATGCAAACTCCTACCGGGGCAAAAATATCCTTCCGGAACTCTACTCCCCCGGCGGTTTGCTCAAAGAGCTTGCTCCCGGCAGCGGCGACCTCTCTATACGCTGGTTTGAACATTTGAGCAAAGGAACTCCGCTGAAATATTTCACCAAAGGAAAAATCACAAAATACGTTCTCTTCGGTAATAAGTGGAATGTATCAGAGGATATCGGAACCAATTCCATCGGATGCAAGTTTTATCTCGCTCAAAATCGCACCCTGACTACTGCAGCTCCTGCTGTAAACAAGATAACCTATACTTATAATCCATATGATCCGACAAGATTCAAAGGGGCGTGTCACGGAAATTTCGGAGGCGTTGCTCTGCAGGATCCCCCCAACTCCCGTCAGGATATAATATCCTTTGTTTCAGAACCATTTGCAGAAGATAAAATCGTGGAAGGCGATTTCAAAGGCAAGCTGTATGTCAGCTCTTCCGCGCCTGATACCTGCTTTTATCTGCGTTTGAGTGTAGTAAAGGGTGATCGTGCATTCGGTCTGCGCAACGAGATCGACTCTATCTGCCGCACCAATCCGGACTTCGTTCCCGGAAAAGAAGCTGTAATTGATTTTACAATCGTGCCGCACAACTTCAAGTTGTCAAAGGGCGATCGTCTGCGTCTGGATGTGTCAAGTGCCTGCTGGCCGTACTTCCAGCTGCACAGCAACTTCAGAGGAATACAGGCACTGCAGAAAACTGTTCAATCAGCAGACAACACCATTATAACCGGCAAATCATATATAGAGATACCGTTTGCCGCCGCAGAATAAACACTTTACAGTTCGATCCACTGACCGTCTTCTGCTGCGCTTTTACAGATGGCGAAACAGGCTTTGTGCGAATTAACGGCGGAGGCGACGTTATGCTCTGAATCCCGGCCCTCCTGCAGGCACTCAACAAAGTGACTGACAAGTGCCGGAAACGGATGATCGTAAACGTCGCCGCTCTTTTTTACTCCGGTGTCTATCTGGAAGAACTCTTTCTGCTCCTGAAAACGCTTCAGGAAAAAGCGGTCGTTCAGAATAGTTCCCTTCTCACCGATAATGTGCGTATTGGCGGTGTAGGGCACACACCCGGCAAGGGAACAGGAAAATACTCCGATAGCTCCGTTTGCAAATCTGACCTGTGCTGTTTCCACGGCGGGGTAATCGTACCAGTCACCAGTTTTCAGGGCGTCTCCGCGTACCGCCGCAATGTCTGAACCAAGCAGAAAGCGGGCAAGATCGACGCTGTGACAACCGCCCAGAACAAATGCCCCGCCGGAACGGCTGCCCTCACGCATCCAACCGCGCCGCTCACGTCCGAACCAGTAATCAACGTTGGTCATCAGGATATTTCCGAGTTCGCCTTCGGCAATGAGCCGTTTCTGCATGATGCTCAACGGATTGAAGCGCAGGATAAGCCCCATTATACTTTTTGTGTTGTATTCTTTCAGAACGGAAACCAGTTCGTCAAGTTTTTCCGCACTCACTGCCGCAGGTTTCTCAAGAAATATCTGTTTTCCTGCTTTCGCTGCGCGTATAGCCTCGTCAGCGTGCAGGTCATTAGGTGTACAGATGGAAACGATATCCACACTGCTGTCATCGAGCAGTTCGTCAAAGCTGGTGTAGTACTTTACATTTTGAAGCTGAAATTCTGCTATCTTTGCTTTGGCACTTTCCACGCTGCGGCTGCCGAGGCCGACGATACGGCAAGCGGGATTCTTCAAATATGCGGCAATATGTCCGCTTGCAACCCAGCCGCATCCCCATACGGCGCAACCGAAAACTCCATTTTTCATATATTCACCTGTTCTTATATAAATTCAGTATTAATGTCCTGAATGTTGTGAAACTGATGTGAGCACTATTATCATAATTATTATAACGCACCTAAATATACCATTGAGGTAATATTTTGTCAAATGCGCCGCCGGTTAGACTTTTTTACAACAATTGAGTGTATATCAAAAAATTACAATGTAACCTTCAGAAATCTTTCCGTTGTAGATCTCGTAAGCCATTTTTGCGCCTCTTTTGGGGGGTGATATTATATATACTTGGGTGTAATATCCCCCCTTTTTTGCTGTCAAGTGCTTTTTTTACAAAATATTTACATTGTTTTTATTCTCACCTCAAAAAATGATTTTTCCCCATCGGATTCCCCATGCATCGGCACAAAAAAAGCCCCCCGGTAGACTGGGGAGCTTCAAGCTAAAAAATCCTTTGTTTTACCTCAAATCCGACATGAGGTCGGCGCAGGTCATAAGGCAGCGCGGCAGATGGAAAAAGGTCTTCCACTTGCCTCCCTTCAGGCTGTGCGTCGGCTCTCCCTGACGGTTGAGATAAGCGTACCACTCGCCGTATTCTTCATCACGGAAATGGCTCCACATATATTCGTCAACCCTCTTGAAGTGTTCCAGAAACTTTTCATCTCCTGAAAGTTTGTACGCGTACAACGCCGCTATCGCCGCCTCGTTGTGCGGCCACCAGAGCTTCATGTCGTGCTGAAGTTCAATGTGCGGCTTGCCCAGCGCGTCCATAAAGTAGAAGATTCCGCCGTATTTCTTGTCGGTTCCGAACTCGAACAGCTCGTCGATGTACCGGCAGGCACGGGAAATGAGCTCCTTGTCGCCCACCCTTTCGGCATACTTCAAAATAAACCACATGGACTCAAGTCCGTGGCCGGGATTGACAAAGCGTCCCTCACAACTCTCAAGGTCGAAGGTGCCGTCAGGATTGACGTTCTCAAAAATCACTTTGTGCTCTTCACTGTGGAAAAACTCCATAACCGTCTTCACCGCCTGCGCAGTGTTTCCGTCAAACTCCGTGGTTCCCAGACACTCGCTCATCACGCTGCCGAGGTTGGCAAGGATCATATAAGAGCCGAGCGAAAGCCGTTCCGGAGCGGCGGCAAGCGTCTTGTTCCACTGCCGCTTGGGATTGGGAATACGGCTGATATAACTCTTCATCGCTGAACGCGCTTCAGTGCGGTATTCCTCGACGCCCGTGGCGTAAAAGAGGGCGGCGGCTCCCATCGCCGCGAAGCAGTCCGAAAAGATGTTGTACGGAGCCGTCAGTGCCTCGCCTTTGCGGTTGAGCGCAAAGTAATAGCTGCCGTCGGAGCACCTGCCGTTTTTATAGAGAAAGTCGTATCCCTGAACCGCAATGTCAAGGAACTCCGGTTTTCCGAAACGGCTCTTGCTGAGCAGGGCGAACATGTAGACGATGCGCCACTGCATCCACATATATTTGGTAGTATCGTAAACGCTTCCGTCGCGGTCAAGCATGGTGAAGTAACCGCCGTACTCACGGTCAACACAGTTGTTCTGCCAGAACGGAATGACTTTTTCAGTCAACTCATTTTCATAACGTTCAATATAGTTTTTCCAGTCCATAAGATAAAAATCTCCACCATTGTATGCGTTTGTATTACTATATACCGGATAAGCGATTTTTGCCAACAGTTTTATGAAAAAATCCGTCTATAGCTCTCCTGCAGCAAAATCTTTTGTTTTGGACGCCTGATTGCCGGAAATATGTTTGAAAATAAAAAAACAGCAAGCTATATTAAACCGTGCCATAGTGTATATTGTATACCGGTCAATCCAACAAAAAGGAGAATATCATGAACATTCCGGAAAAAGCAAAAGTCGCCATGCTGGTCGCCCCCGGCAAAATCGAACTTCAGGAGTACGCCATTCCTGCTGTCGGCGATGATGAAATGCTCATCAAAGTCGAAGGCTGCGGTATCTGCGGAACCGACGGCCATGAGTACAAACGCGATCCTTTCGGACTCTGCCCGACCGTCCTCGGACACGAGGGAAGCGGAACCATCGTCAAGCTGGGCAAAAATATCACTGCTGACTTCACCGGCAAACCGCTGGCTGTCGGCGATCAGATCGTCACCTGCATCATTCCCTGCGGCGAGTGCAATGCCTGCCGCAACACTCCCGCCCGCACCAATATGTGCGAAAAGAGCGGTATCTACGGATTGAATCCCGATGATGATATCCACTTCAACGGTTACTTCGGCGAATATATGCTGGTCAAAAAGGGTTCCACCGTCTTCAAAGTCAACGGAATGACTCTCGATCAGCGCATGCTGGTTGAACCCGCCGCCGTCGCAGTTCACGCTGTCGAGCGCGCCAAACTTACCGGACTTCTGCGCTTCAATACCAAAGTTCTCGTTCAGGGCTGCGGTCCCATCGGTCTTATGGTCATGGCTGTTCTGCGTACCCTCGGTATCGAGAACATCATCGCCGTCGACGGTAACGATGCCCGTCTCGAGTTTGCCAAACGCTTCGGTGCGACTCACACTTTCAACTTCACCAAGTATGCCTCCTTCGACGAGATGCTTGCCGGAATCAAGGAAGTTACCGATGGACTCGGTGCCGAGTTCGTCGTTCAGTGCACCGGTGTCGCTGTTGCGGCTCACAACGCCTGGAAGATGGTCCGCCGCGGCGGCGGTCTCTGCGAAGTCGGCTTCTTTATGGATGGCGGCGACTGCTCGATCAATCCGCACTACGACCTCTGCAACAAAGAGATCGCGGTTGTCGGATCCTGGGTTTACAGCCCGCAGGATTATCCCATTACCTTCGACTTCCTGAAGCGTGCCAAGGGTATCGGACTTCCGGTCGAAGAGCTGGTCACCCATCACTTCAAACTTGAGGACATCGACGAGGCTTTCCAGACCAACCTCGCGATGACCGGAATCAAAGTCGCCGTCGTCTGCGACTGATAAAAAACAACTGTTTTCCGGTTTCTGTTCTGTCTGAACCGGAAAAACGGTAAAAAAATGCACCGTACTTTTCACAAGCGAAAGTGCGGTGCTTTTTTTGGGTGCAGATTTTTGATTGCGCAGGATTTATTTTCCGGCAAGCATCCGGCGGAATTCTCCGACAGAAACCTGTCTGCCGTATTCAGAGAGTTCAAATACTTCTGCGAACTCTCCTGTCTGCAGTCCTGAGTCATTTGCCAGTTCAGCAACTTTGCGGTCGCGGGCACTGAAATACTTTTTGAGATAAGCAATGCGCTCATCAAGCGTTGAGTTTTCTGCGTCAGGACACGCGATCTTCATATCGAAAGGCAGCCACTCGTAGAATTGTGAAACGTGCTTGTCGACTGCGGCAAGCTTGCGGTCTATCACGTCGGAAATATCCACTGCTGCATCGATTCTGAACGGCTCCGGATGGGTGAAACCATCGTAGGTGAAAGCAAAGACCGGACGGTTTTCCGGAATCGGATACTCCTGACAATAGTGGGGAACTCCGATAAGGAAAGTTGCATCTGTGGCAAGCTGACCTGCCGCCCGGTGATCCGGATGATAGTCGCAGGTGCGGTGACTCAAGACCATATCCGGAGCAAACTCTCTGATAATCCCGATAAGCTCCTTGCGGATCTCAAGTATCGGGATCAAGTCGCCATCCGGATGGCTCAATACTTTGTAGTCGGTCAGCCCGAAGGCTTTTCCTGCGGCCCTTGCTTCGAGAGTGCGTCTTGCAACGGTTTCATCCGGACTCATGGTGTGATGTCCCATTCTTCCGTCGGTGACGGAAACGAACATTACTTCGTGACCGGCAGCGATCAGTTTCAGGGCAGTTCCTCCGAAGATGAGGTCGCAATCATCCGGATGGGCACCGATGACAAGATAGCGCATATTACGCCTCGGCAATGAGGCTGGCGGGCAGACCGGCAGCGGCTTCAGCGTCAGCGACGACGAGGACATCAGCGTGGTTCTGGAGAACAGAAGCCGGAACATCTTCCGTCACTTTGCCGGCAAGAGCAGCGGCGAGGATCTCGGTCTTGGCTTTGCCGGTGGCGACCAGGACGATCTTCTTGGCGTCCATGATGGTTCCGATACCCATGGTGAAAGCGTAACGGGGCATATCTTCCGGTTTCGGGAAAAGTCCCTGATTCTGCTCAATGGTGGTGTCGGTGAGTTTCACCTTGCGGGTGCGGGAGTCAAAAGCTGTTCCCGGCTCATTGAAGCCGATGTGACCGTTGTTGCCGATTCCGAGGAGCTGGATGTCAAGACCGGCAGCTTTGATCGCATCGTCATATTTTTTTGCTTCCGCATCAGCATCGGCAGCAACGCCGTCGGGCAGGCATGTATCGCTGAAGTTGACGTGGTCGAAGAGGTTCATCTGCATATAGGCGCGATAGCTGTTGACATCGCTGCCGGGAAGTCCGGCGTACTCATCGAGGTTGAAGCTGCGGGCTTTGGAGAAGTCCAGTCCTTCAGACTTGTAAATGCTGCAGAGTTCGGCGTAGAGCGGCTCCATGGTTCTGCCGGTGGCGAGTCCGAAGACTGTTTCAGGATTGCTTTTGAGGGCATCAGCCAGAACTCTGGCGGCGTATTTTGCGGCTTCCTCTTTGGTCTGTTTGACGATAACTTTCATTTTTTTGCACCTTTTTTGTATTATGATTGAAGATATAAATATTGCGGCTTGACAAAAAATACAGTCAACGTGTATATTATACTCCAAAGTTGCAATTAAAAAATGGATAAAAACGTCTTGAGTAATGACAAAATAATTGAGCTTGCTCTGCGCGATGGTCTGATCGTCCACAGAACGAGCAAAATGGCATCGGAATTTCAGCGTTCTGTCGGCTTGTGGATCATTGCCGGTGCTGCTGATTACCGTACCAAACGCAACGGATTTGCCTGTACCCGGC
Source organism: Victivallaceae bacterium (assembly GCA_045630865.1). Lineage (GTDB taxonomy): Bacteria > Verrucomicrobiota > Lentisphaeria > Victivallales > Victivallaceae > UBA1784. Next base: position 1,063 of record JAZQTR010000241.1, on the reverse strand, counting down.
AGAGAAGATATGAGTTTTTTTCCATCAGCCATCTTTTTGACGGCAGAGGAAAATTCTGGTGCGAAAACGGAACCGAGCAGGATATGGATCCCGGCACCGCCGCGATCGTAACCCCCGGAACCATCAACCGCTACGGCGGATGGGGAGATGAACCCTATATCGAAGACTTCGTCTGCTTTGCCGGACCGGTCGCCGACGGTTGGAAAAGAGCCGGACTTATCAGTGACGGATTTGTCAATTTCGGTTTTGAACGCCGACTGCTTCCGATAATCGAGCTTGCCCGTGACCCCTCCAATGACGCGCAGGTCGGAGCTGCAATGCTGCTGCAGAACCTTCTGTTTGATATTTATCAACGCCGCCGTAATGAGAGCCAGCTTGATGCTGTCGAACAGATTATAGCAGAGATCAAAAAACATCCGGAAACCTGGTGGACAGTCGAAGAACTCGCCCGTCAGTGCCGCTGGTCGGTTTCCCAGTTCAGGCGCAACTTTATGCGGCATACCGGAATGCTGCCCAAAGAGTATATAGAGGAAAGCAAACTTCGACACGCTTCAGAACTTCTGTTATCTACCAATGTGACGGTGCGCGAGATAGCTTTGCGTTTCGGATACCGCGATCCATTTCATTTCAGCCGCCGTTTCAAGCACAGATTCGGCGTTTCACCTGAAATTTACCGGGCGTCCGGCAGCGATACTATTGCGTAACCGGGAAGGCCGGGGATATTGCACTGTTCAAGCAGAGCGGATATTTCAGGAGCGGAGATATTTCCTGCATCGAATTTGACAAGGGTGAATTTTTCCATTGCCTTTTTGACATCCGGATCAGACAGCACCTCTTTTTCCATGGCGGAGCAGTTTTTACACCATGTCGCCCAGAAATCTATCAGAACGGGTTTTCCGTTTTTGGCAGACTCCGAAATGGCGTTGTTGAGTTTTGCGAACTCTGCTGCGTCAGCTCCTTTGGATGGGAGCAGTTTCCAGCCGAGATAAGCGTAGTATGCAGCGGCGCAGCTTATCAGAACTACAAATATGATCTTGACCGTATTCATTACTTTTCCGTTGGG
>JAZQTR010000240.1:0-4774 GCA_045630865.1 Victivallaceae bacterium | reverse complement strand
TCCAGACGCTTCACCGCCTCTTCGAACTGGATCAACGCCTCGCGGGGAGACTCCTCACCACGCTCCATAACCATTCCATTGACGGCAGCCACATTGAGTATCTTAGCCATATTATAAACCTTTCTTTTACCGTTTTGAAATTATCACGGAGTAAATATACATCCCGCTCCGGTTGTTGCAAATAACAAAACGGATTATTTTTTGTCAAATCGTTCAAATTTCTGATTTCAAAACCAAATCAATACGCTCACAGCAGTCATTGAACATCTGCCGGTATGCGCCCTGCTCCATCTTTTCATATCTGAAGAGCGGCAGAGATGAGCCGACAGCAAGCGGAGAAAATCTGCCGCTGAACTCCGGAATATATCCGAAAGCGGCAACGTGACGCTCGCGGGAAATTATTTCACAACGGCGTGCTGTCCGGATTTTTTCCAGCTCTTTTTCAAGTCCGGCGCGGCTGTCAACGCCCTCCCACATCCAGCTGTCGGGCAGACCATCTCTCCGGATGACTTCGTCGAGTATGTCGCTGTGCATCTGGGCAAGAAGGCATCTGCCTGAAGCGGTGCTGTACAGCGGTTTGTTGCGGTTGGGAGAGAGCATAATTTCCTGCTCGCAGACTTCACGGATGAGTATTTCCATTTCGAAACCGTTGCGCAAGGCGACAAGCGACAGCGTTTCACCCAATATTTCAGCCGATTGTCTGATGACGCCGGAAAGTCTGCCGACCAGATGATCGTCGCTGTATCTGTCGGAGACGGAAGAGAAAAACTTGCCGCTGAGTGTATACGCTCCGCCGTTGCCATCCTGTTCAAGCACTCCGCAAGCCTTGAGCGTCTTCAGGATATTGTAGCAGACCGCCTTGTTCAAGCCGACCCTGCGGGCGATCTCCATTGTGAACAAACCCTCTTCCGGTGCGGCTTTGACAGCAGAAATTATGCCGACTGCTCTTTCGACAGACTGGATCATATACTTTTCCTCAGAACAAGAGTTTCAAAAATCCCAAGCTCCGGCAGTATGACTTTTCCGTTGTCGTTGGCAAGATTTTTGCCGCTGCTCAAACATTTTACGCTGAAATCACTTGGAAGAGTTATTTCAATGCCGTACAATGGAGAAATATACTCGATGGCACAACCGCACTCCTGTATGGCTCCGCAGTAGTTCAGCAGATGAAGATAATACTCATCTTTGGAACGGGTCACGTTCATAACGACTCCGGCAGGCGCATTGAGCCGGATGAAAAACTCTCCGGCAAGCATTCCGAAGAGCTTTGCCAGAACGTTTCTGCTCTCGGCGAGGCGGCGCGCCTCATAGTGCAGCCCGATGTCGGCAGCGCACCAGATGATTTTTCCATTGCCGTAAGAGTTGAGGACTATTCCCGGAGGAGTTCCATAGGGGAACTCAAGCGGCTCGCCGAAAGCTCCGCCAGCCGGCAGATAGAGGTTGGCAAGGATCTCTGCTCCGGGCAGTGCCTCAGCGATCTTGTACTCGAGAGTTCTCTTCATATAAGGAACTCCCACCACCGCGTCACTCACAGGGAGCAGCGGACTTGCCGCCGACAACTCTTTATCTCTCATCTTGAAATAGGCTTCAGGAACAAGAGAGTATCCGTAACGCGGACCGGTTTCCCTGTACTCTCTGCCGCGGCAGGGCTCAAAAGGACGATCAGTAATATTTGCGACACCGAGAAACTCTGCCGGAGCAGCAAATTTTCCGCCGGCATAGAGCGAACCGCCGTTTTCGACGTACTGCATCACAGCCTGCAGTTTATCTTCAGGGAGATAAGTTCCGCCGGGAAGAGCTATGGCGCGGTATCCGGCAAGACGTCCCGGAGTTATCTGGGTGTCAAAGAACGCATCAAAGTGGATATGAGCCTGCAGAAGCGCAGTGTGTGTTCCGCGGAATGCTCTCTCTATAAGCTGCTGATTTTCTTCATCAGCCCGTTCAAAGCTGTAACGCGGATAGATGAGTGCGATATTTTTTATCTTTTCCGCTTCGTGATAAACAGCGCGCTCTGCACTGTGCTTTGCCACCTCTTTTGAGAGCAGAGGCGCATTGCTCTTATCGTTGATGAAAGTTGTCATCGCGCAGATCATCGGAGTAGCTCCGTGCATCAGATAGGCTCCGTTGACCACTTCGATTTCAGCCATCGCAAAGTTGCGCAGGGTTTCATACGGTCCCGGAGGCAGATAACCGAGTGATACGCCGTCGAGAGCATCCCCCAGACGCAAAGTCATCAATGTTTCCCAGAAACTTCCGGGACGGTGTATCTCGGTAGTATTGCCGCCGAAGGCATTTCTGTTGGTCAACTCAGGTATTCCTGTCCTGTGGTTGGGCAGGTGTTCAAGGGTCATATTGAACATAAGAGGAAGTTTTTCAGGAGTTATTTCGCGCACCCGCCTTACGACTTCACAGCAGGCATCGTCACGCACCTGATTGAGTATCTGACGGCTCCCGTCGGAGATACTGAGTTTTTCCGGCATAGTCCTGCCGCTTTTGGCGAGATAAGCGCGTTTGCAGTGGTCGCAGGAGCAATCCCCGTACCAGGTCGGACCATCGAGATAGAGTGCTTCAAAGTCGTAATTACGGCACAACTCCCCGATAGCTCCATACATCGCTTCAAGGAAATCGCTGTTGCACATACAGCTTCGCAGATGAGTCGGCTGACCTCCCCACGGGATCGGCGTACCGTCATACTCTCTTGCCAGAAACTCCGGATGCTTTTCCGCCGCCGTACAGTGGACGACGCCGAAATGGCAATACGCCATAACTTTGATACCTGCCAAGTGCATAGCCTGCAGCACTTCGCCGAAAAGATCGCGCTCCCCGAGCTCCGGATATTTGGGCAGATACTGCGATGAACCGAAAGTATGCACCGCCCAGCGGATCGCAGGATAACGGACAAACTGCGCTCCGGATGCTTTTACCGCCTCCACCAGCTGCTGCGGAGTTTTCCAGGACGGCAGCTCATTCTCTTCAATGATGGCGACCGGCGTGGATTTGACCCAATCGTACGATGTTTTTATCATAAAAAGCTCCTGCCAAACTATATCGGACTTACAGCACGATAGTATATAATTATTATACCGATAAATTAATATAATACCCGCTCCGGATTTTGTCAACCATCCGGAGCGGGCAGCGTTGGTCAGCAGAAAAAATTTTATCAGAGTTCGCTGTAATTGCCGAGGAACACGATCTCCTCAGTCTCATTTTCCAACTCATCGAAGAGCTGCGGGATACCGGGCGAGATCACCTGCGCCTCGAAGTCGAGATAGAAGCTGTACTCAAACTCGCGTCCGGGAGTGGGACGGCTCTCGAGTTTGGTCAGATTGAGATCGAGCGCAGCGAACTTGGAAATAACGTTGTGCAAAGCACCCGGTTTGTTGGGCAGAACAACAAACAGACTGATTTTGTTCGCTCCGGGATAGATCTCCGGCTTGCGTGAAATACAGATGAAGCGGGTGTAGTTGTAGTCGGTATTCTGGATATCATCCGGCAGGGCGGAAAGTCCGTAAAGGCTTGCAGCCTCACGCGCACCGATAGCGGCGGCGTCACGGCGTCCGGACTTGGCGACGATCTGCGCTCCGGTCGCGGTGCTGTCGCTGACGGTAAGCTGGACATCTTTGAGGTTTTTAAGGAATCTGCCGCACTGTTTGAACGCCTGCTCGTGTGAGAAGATCTCTTTGATATCCGAAAGTTTCACCCCCCCCTGAGCCATCAGAACGTGGGAAACCTGCTGGCGCAGACTGCGGACGATATGGAAATCAAACTTTTTCATCGCATCATAAACCGCATCGACAGTGCCGCTGGTGGTGTTGTCGATGGGGAGCAGTCCGTAGTCGCACAGCCCCTCTTCGACTGCCTGAAAAACTCCGGAAAAGTTGCGGAAATACATAATGTTGGCAACCTTGAACATCCGGTCACAGGCGATCTGGGCGTAAGCACCCTCGACACCCATACAGGCGACAGTCGCCGCTTCGGGGAAGATCTGCGGAGTATTTTGAAGCGTCTCCGCGATCTGCCGGGCGATCTTGCCTTTTCCTGGCATAAGTTCGCGCTGATATGCCTTGCTCTGTTCGATGATGGTACGGAAGAGTGCAACAGAGGGGCGTCCCATATTCTCCTGCGCCTCGTTGTAAATGCGCATAAGGATACTGCGCTCACGGCCCTTGTCAAGTACAGAAGAGTTGTTCTTTTTCTTGTACTCCGCAATATTACGGACGACTTTCATACGCTCCTGGAAAAGCTCCAGCATTTTGGTGTCGATGCCGTCAAGCTCGGAGCGGTATTGTTCAAGACTCATTTTGGTTCTTCCTTATGTTCAATTATTGAGATTTCTGATATCAGCATACGCCTTGAGTTCTTTCATCAGATCGGCGAACGACTCGATGGTGAGGCTCTGGGCTCCGTCGCAGAGGGCGCACGCCGGATTGTTGTGAACCTCAATGATAAGCGCATCGGCACCGATGGCAACGGCCGCCTTTGAGAGCGGAGCAACAAAACGTGAGATTCCTGCGGCATGACTCGGGTCGATGACCACCGGCAGGTGGCTCAAGCTCTTGAGGCTGGGAACCGCGGATATATCCAGTGTGTTGCGGGTGTAAGTCTCGAAGGTGCGGATTCCGCGTTCGCAGAGCATAACGTTTTCGTTTCCTGAAGCCATAATGTATTCGGCACTCATCAGCAGTTCCTGATAGGTGTTGGCAAGTCCGCGCTTGAGCAGAATGGGCTGTTTGCAGTGTCCGAGCTGCTTGAGCAGTTCAAAGTTCTGCAT
>JAZQTR010000239.1:0-6495 GCA_045630865.1 Victivallaceae bacterium | reverse complement strand
TCGGTAGAGCATCGCCCTTTTAAGGCGGGTGTCCCGGGTTCGAGTCCCGGTCGACCCACCACTTTTTTCTCCAAGTGGTCCATCGCAGTGCTACTTTGATATGACAATAAGTAATTTAAAAATAGCGAGGCTGAAATGAGCAAAATCTGTGCGATGTGCGGCAAGGTCAAGGCCAATGGCGGACACATCACCCGCAAGGGTCTCTCAAAGAAGAGCGGCGGTATCGGTATGCACGTTGTGAAGAACACCAAGCGTACCTTTGAAGTCAATCTTCAGACGGTTAAAATCAACGACAATGGTACTGTCAAGACGGTCAAACTTTGCACCTCCTGCATTCGTACCGGAGATTTCCAGAAGGCGTAATTCGTCGCGGATATCATTTGTCTGTGCTGTTCAAACAGCAAATCAGTAAGCGGACGGGTTTAAACCTGGCCGCTTATTTGTTTTTAAGGAAACTGAGTTTTCCAATTTCCATCCCCCCCAAAAACAGTCAAGCATAACTCAAGGATTTTTTATATATGTTCGGACTGGGCGATAATGCCATAACTGCTGCTATGCTCGGATGCATCATCAGCACCGCAGTCTGCGTCATTTACGGCGCAATCAACTGGAACCGCAGTGACGATCAGAAGGAGGATAAAAAATGATTCCTCTGCTCTGTACCGCTTCACAAATGCACACTCCTGTTCTCGGAACACTTATCGCAATATACGTCATAGCCATCGGTTTCCTCGGATGGAGAGGATGGAAAAAGACCTCCAATCAGCGGGATTATCTGCTTGCAGGTCGTCAGGTACACCCCTTCGTTATGGCCATGAGCTACGGAGCCGCATTTATCAGCACCTCCGCACTCGTAGGCTTCGGAGGCATCGCCGGAACTTACGGCCTCGGACTGCTCTGGCTCGTATTCATGAACATCGCCATCGGCATCTTCATCGCATTCGTGTTTTTCGGCTACCGCACACGCCGTATCGGCAAAGCTCTCAATGCAAATACATTTCCTGAATTTATCGGCAAGCGTTTCAAATCAGTGAAGTTGAAGCTGCTGATCGCCATGATCATTTTCATCTTCATTCCGCTCTACTCCAGCGTGGTTCTGATCGGCGGAGCGAGATTCCTCGAAGAAGTGATGATGATCCCCTACTCATGGAGTCTTGCCATCTTCGCCTGTGTCGTCGCCATTTACGTCATCTTCGGCGGACTCAAAGGTGTCATGTACATCGATGCCCTGATGGGCAGCGTGATGATCGGCGGTATGCTGCTGCTGTTGATCATGTGCTTTGTAAAACTCGGCGGAGTCGCCCCCGCATTTCAGGAACTCACCAACATGGCTCCGCTGGTAAAGGAGCGTCTCCCCGAAGCCTACGCACTCGGACACCGCGGCTGGACTGTCATGCCTGAAATCAACTCCGTATGGTGGTGGACTCTTGTTTCCAGTCTGATGCTCGGCGTCGGAATCGGAGCATTGGCTCAACCCCAGCTTGCTGTCCGTTTTATGACCGTCAAAAGTTCGCGTGAGCTCAACCGTGCAGTCCTTGTCGGCGGAGTATTCATCCTCTGCACTGTGGGAAGCGCATACACCGTCGGAGCCCTCTCCAACGTGTTCTTCTACCGTTCAGACCTCGGCATAGCCTCAAATTTCAGCCAGCTTGCCATTGAAGCAGCAGGCGGAAACCCGGATAAAATAATTCCGATGTTTATCAGAGAGGCTCTGCCGCCCGTGGTGCTTTATCTCTTTGCACTCACCATGCTCTCTGCCGCCATGTCCACGATGAGTTCACTTTTCCACGTCACCGGAACCTCTCTCGGCCACGACTTTTTCCGCACCATCGAAAATTCGCGCAGTGACAGCACTCTCGTGACCCGGCTTGGAGTACTTTCCGGAATTATCATCAGTCTTGTGGTCGCCATGCTGCTGCCGCCGGGTATCGTCGCCCGCGGAACCGCAATATTCTTCGGGGTATGTGCTTCAGCTTTCCTTCCGGCGTACTGCGCCGCACTCTACTGGAAAAGAGCGACCAGAGCAGGTGTCTGGGCAAGCATAATCTCGGGAGTCGCTTCAAGCCTCTTCGGACTGCTCTTCCTGCACGCAAAAGAAGCCGCCGGTCTCGGCATCTGTCAGGCGATTTTCGGAAAGCCTGTTCTGATATCAGCTCACCCCTGGCCGCACGTTGATCCGTTCATCTACTCACTGCCCATATCTATCGCAGTACTGGTGATCGTAAGCCTTCTTACAGAAAAGCTGCCGGAAAACCATCTTGCCCGCTGCTTCAAAAAGTAATAACCGCCGGACTATTTGCCGACTTTCTGCAGAAAATCATCAAGATCTTTGAGCAGCGGCAGGATACTGTGCCAATCGCGGCAGAGATATGCGGCAGTTACAGCAGGAACTTTTGAGCTGCGTCTGCTTTTCTGTATCACTATGCGGCACTTGCCTTTTTGAAGAACGAAAGGCGGATTGCTGTCTTTTTCCAGCGCAGGTACATCCCATTTATGCCGCTCATCGTTGAGTTTCAGGCGGCGGGTCTGCGGCACTCCATCAGGAAGAACAACTTCGATACGGCTGGCACAGCCATCTGCCTTGCGGACAAATAAAACGTAATTTCCATCTTCGGGCAGCTCAAAATCCATTATAAAATCTGAACCGTTTCTGCTGATTGTCCCCGGGATAAGTTTTGCAAGTGCCTCACGGACGAGCACATCATCTTTCCTTGCGTCAACATAGACAGAAACCGGAATCGAATTGCCATCCTCAAGGCGAAACACAAACGCTCCGGAATCCAGCCGTGCAGTTCTACTTCTGCGCGGAGTCACGGTAAGAGTGACGCTCTTACCGGGATCAAGAGTACCGGCAGACGGCGTGACTCTGAAATGTCGTGTCGCCTCACAAACCATAACTTTGTAACTGATTTTTTTGCTTCCATTGTAGCGTACAGTCACTTTTTGAGGCTGCATACTGCGCTTGTGATCGAAAAACAGTGTATCTTTATCCTGCGTCAGCACTCCTGACCTTGCCGGAAGCATTGACGGATACGCCGGGACTCCCTCCGGAGCTTTGAGTTCATCATTCACATCAACGGTGTAGTTCTGCTCTTTGAAGACGTTGTACATACTGCTGTACGGAGAATCAGGATAGACATTTTCACGGAAAGTAAAGCGGGGAGCGGTATAATTCCCTGCCACAGCAGGATATCCTATCGGTCTGCCCTGCGCGCTGTTGCGGTAAAAGAACCCCCTTCCCCACGGAACCTTTGTGTTGCAAAGTGCCTTGATCGCCACACCGCGCAGACCGAACTCATCGCCGGGACGGGTAATTTGATTACAGAAAACGTAAGATGGTCCGCGCCTGATGGCGGCTACGCTGACACCGCAGAAAAATCCCTCGATGCGGTTGAAGAAGAAGCGGCAGTTTTTCTGTCCGCCGTCAAGTTCGACACTGTCATCGTTGCCGAATGCGAAGTAATTGCCGTAAATCTCGGCATCCTCTGAAGGGCCGCCGATTTCAGAAAAGTTTTTGCAGTCACCGGCTATCGCATCGTTCCAGCGGAACTTGTCGCTGCCGACAATATCATTGTACCGTATCACGGCACGTCTGGTATTGCCGATAAAAATGCCGTCACTTCCGGCAGGATGGCTGTAAAACCAGCTGTTGCCCGGGGTTTTCGGGTCGTGGATATAATTGCGCTCGATGATCACATCATCGCAGTCACGCACTCCGATTCCGGCATCGTGCCAGACAGCATTGTTCTTTGAGTTATAATACTTTCCATCAAGGTCGGGACGGAATATTCCCCCCTGCCCGTAGCCTGCAATGTCACAGTTCTCTACTCTGATATGTTTTGAATTGCGGATTCTCACAGAATTGAACTTGCCACCCCTGATCGTAAGTCCATCAAGAATAATATACTGCGCCTTATCGATCAGAATGGCGATACCGGCGTGTCTGCCGGAATCAAAGACAAATCCAGGTTCAGCAGTATAACGGATATAGCCGTCAGGAGACCCCGACTGCGGCTTGAAAGTCTTTCCACAATCCTTTTTGGTCAGATATACAGTTTTTGCGACGGGGAAGTCACTGTTGCGCGTTTTAAATGCACACTGATGCCTTCTGCCTTCAACATGAACCTCAAGCTCATAACCGGTATTTTCTTCAAGATCAAGCAGAGAACCGCGCAACACCTTTTCAGCTTCAACATCAACGAGTTCCGGAGCGTTTTTCCATCCGGAAGTTCCGGTTTTGCGATACCTTACACTTGTCTTTCCGCTCCCCCGAATTTCAATCGAGCAAACTCTGAATCCCGGAATGACACTCAACTCGCCGCCGCAAAGGGAGAAAACCAATATCGCAAAGATAAACAAACAAAATTTTTTCATTTCATATCCACCTGTATAATATCAAGCTTTGCTGTAATATATGCGCAGCACAAAAATTTTTCAAACCGTTATTGCGTTTTTACCATCAGATTATGAACAGAATTCCGGCAAGAATCAGGATATAAAATGAGCAGTTCTATCCGGAGGCGGTTATTTTGCTGAAAAAAAGCATCTTTTACTGGAAAAAATGTACTTGAAGTGGTAAAGTATATGATGGACAATTATGCCGGTTTGAAATACGGTAAATTTCTCCTGAGTATGTAATACTCAATGCAGTTTTTTGAGAATAAAAATTCTTTAATTTTTACAAAGGTGATAAAATGTTTCCGAATGTATCAAATCAGGTGAGTTTTCCGGATCTTGAGAGCGAGATCCTCGATTTCTGGACTCAGTATGACATCTTCAGCCGCTCCCTCAACCAGAGAAAGAACGAAGGCAAAGAGTACGTCTTCTATGACGGTCCTCCGTTTGCCACCGGACTTCCCCACTACGGACACCTGCTCGCCGGAACCATCAAGGATGTGATTCCCCGTTACCAGACCATGTGCGGCAAGTATGTCCAGCGCGGATTCGGCTGGGACTGCCACGGTCTGCCGGTCGAAAACGAGATGGAAAAACAGCTTGCTCTCAACAGCAAACGTGAAATCGAAAACTTCGGCATCGACAAATTCAACGAGTCCTGCCGCTCCATCGTGCTGCGCTACACTTCAGAGTGGGAGCGCGTGGTCAACCGTATGGGACGCTGGGTTGACTTCAAAAACGGATACCGTACCATGGACAGAAACTACATGGAGTCCATCTGGTGGGTGTTCCGTCAGCTCTGGGATAAAGGTCTGATCTACGAAGGATACAAGATCCTGCCCTACTGCCCGCGCTGCGCCACTCCGCTGTCAAACTTCGAGGCCAACCAGGGCTACAAAGAGGTTACCGATCCGGCTGTGACCATCCGCTTCGCGCTCAAGGATGAAGAGAACACCTACATCCTCGCCTGGACCACCACTCCGTGGACACTTCCCTCGAACCTTGCGCTTGCCGCCGGTCCGGATATCGACTATGTCAAGGTCAAAGACGGCGACGCCTTCTACTACATCGCCCAGGCCCGCCTTGCCGCTTACTACGGCAAAGAGCTGCCGGAAATCGTCTGGCAGGGCAAGGGACGCGAGCTTGCCGGCAAGAGCTATACTCCGCTCTTCGACTACTTCACCAAACTTGAGAGCGAAGGAGCCTTCCACGTCATCTGCGCCGATTACGTCAGCACCGAAGACGGTACCGGAATCGTCCATATCGCCCCCGGATTCGGTGAGGATGACGCCGCCGCCTGCAAAGCCGCAGGCATGATGGCTGAAGTCTGCCCCATCGACGATGAGTGCAAATTCACCAACGAAGTTCCGGATTATGCCGGACGTCCGGTCAAGAGCGTTGATCCCGATATCATCGCCCGTTTGAAAAATGAGGGCAAACTTGTCCACCGCGGACAGATCAAACACAGCTATCCGCACTGCTGGCGCGACGATGTTCCTCTGATTTACCGTGCTGTTTCCACCTGGTTCGTCAACATCGAGCCGATCAAGGAAAAGATGATCAACAACAACAAGTTCATCAACTGGACTCCCGGTCACATCAAAGAGGGTCGCTTCGGCAAGTGGCTCGAGAACGCCCGCGACTGGGCGATCAGCCGCAACCGCTACTGGGGAACTCCGCTCCCCATCTGGCGCAACGATGAGGGCGAAGTCATCTGCATCGGCAGCGTCGCAGAGCTGGAAAAACTCACCGGAAAGAAAATCGACGATCTGCACAAGCACTTTGTCGATAAACTTGAGATCCCCTCACCGACCGGAAAATCTCCGCTCAAGCGTATTCCTGAAGTCCTCGACTGCTGGTTTGAATCCGGCTCTATGCCCTACGCCCAGATGCACTATCCCTTCGAAAACAAAGAGCGTTTCGAGGAAAACTTCCCCGCCGACTTCATCGCCGAAGGACTCGACCAGACCCGCGGCTGGTTCTATACTCTCGTGGTGCTGGCAAGTGCGATCTTCGACAAGCCCCCGTTCAAAAACGTGATTGTCAACGGACTTGTGCTGGCCGAAAACGGTCAGAAGATGTCCAAACGCCTCAAGAACT
>JAZQTR010000238.1:0-2015 GCA_045630865.1 Victivallaceae bacterium | reverse complement strand
CGGGTCGGTACGACCGACAGCGGGATAATGTACCCTCCTCGTTGGTCGGGTACAATTTTACGCCTCACACCTCGTCCAGCCGTAGCCTCGCGCGAAGGCGGATGCATCCGCCGATTGCAAACAAGCCGTTTTACGTATTTGACAAAAAACAGCCTTAATGGTATATTTTGACACTTAATACCAAATATGACAACAGCATTTGGTATATCCATTTTTGCAAAATCAGGATCATCAACTATTGATACAAGAGAAAAATTATGTCTGCCTTATCTGCTGAAAAAGCACAGAATTTTCTGGAAAACGAGACCCAGTTTCACTTGGGATTTCTTCCGACGGAGCAATCCAGTCCTCTGACCCGCAACCTTGACAGGGAGTTTGCCGCCTCGACCGCCCGTGGTATCCGCAATCTTCAATCAGTCGACCGCAAAGTTCTGGAAATGGCAGAGCATATTTTTGCCTCAAATCAGTTCGAAAAGCTCAAAAATACCGCCCTCGAAACGATAAAATCCGGCAACCGCATCATTTTTTCCGGCTGCGGTGCCACCGGCAGATTGAGTATCCTGCTGGAGTCGATGTGGCGTGATGCCTGCGCCGCCAACAACCAGCTTGCTTCATACGCCGATCAGGTGCTCAGCATTATGACCGGCGGCGATTACGCACTGGTCAGGAGCGTCGAGTTCTTCGAGGACTACCAGAGCTTCGGACGCCGTCAGGCTGAAGAACTCGGCGTCACGTCACAAGATATGCTGGTCGCCATCACCGAGGGCGGAGAAACCAGTTCCGTGCTGGGAACCCTCTTCGAGTGCCTCGACCGGGGGGCAAGCTGTTTTCTGCTCTTCAACAATCCGGCAGATGTGCTGGCGGAGCACCTTGAGCGTTCACGCAAAGCGATCAGGGATCCGCGTGTCTGTGTCCTCGATCTCCACTGCGGCCCGATGGCTGTAGCAGGCTCGACCCGCATGCAGGCGACCACATCAGAGCAGCTGGTCGCCGGAGCGGCAATAGAGTATGTACTGCATGAACTTGCCGGAAAAGAGCAGCTCGATTATACCGCAGAGTTCAAGCGTCTGCTCGAACAGCTGGAGTCGGAGCCAAGCGTTTCCGCCATGGCGGAATACATCGATTTTGAAGCCGATACGTACCGCAGAAAGGGTTACATCACCTACTTTGCCGGAGAATATCTGCTGGATATCTTCACCGACACCACCGAGCGTTCACCGACCTTTATGCTGCCGCCTTTCCGCAAGTGCGATGACACGACCTCACCGCGTCCGTGGGCGTTTGTCAAGAGTCCGCTTCTCAACACTTCTGAAGTGTGGAAACAGCGGCTGAAGCGTCCGCTGCGCTGCCTTGAGTGGAAGACAGCCGACTACATTGCCCTCGGCGCACCTGAAAGTGTAAAGAGCAATCCTCCGCTCATCAGTGCGCATGAGCTGTGCAAGTTCACAGTCGGCAAAGAGGCCGTCGAAGACCGGATCGTATCAGACAACGATGCCGCAGTACTGGTAACTCTCGGCAAAGAGAGCGATGATACCGCAACGGCATTCAGAGATGTTGCCGGAAAATTTGCCGTACAGCGCAAATTCTCCATCGGAGCTGACTCCGGAGATCTGTCGATTCCCTGCGCTTTTCCCGACGGTGAACTCAAACTTATGGAACACCTTGCCATCAAGCTCGTTCTCAACACCATATCCACCGGAACTATGACCTGCCTCGGCAGGGTCAGCGGAAATTGGATGAGTTACGTCGATGTTTCCAATAAAAAGCTGATCGACCGCGCCATAAGGCTGGTTTGCGAAATCGGAAATCTGGAGTACAAAGATGCCTGCTTCAAACTTTTTGAGGCAATCGATTATCTCAAAGAGAACACACTGCCGACAGCTGAAAGAGTACCGGTAGTCCAGTATGTTCTGGCACAGCTGAAAAAGTAAGGTGCAAACTATTTAACCGTTGTGAAGAAGTCAGACCGGCGGTGGCGCACTGTGGGCAATCTCATGCCTTATGGCTGCGCCGCT
>JAZQTR010000237.1:0-7360 GCA_045630865.1 Victivallaceae bacterium | reverse complement strand
GGTTCTCGATATGGTCAGAGCCGACAGAAACCGCTTCCAGGCTATCGAGATCATGGCCTGCCCCGGCGGCTGCATCAACGGCGGCGGCCAGCCCTTCCTCCACGGAGACGCTGCTCTGCTCGAGAAGCGCATGAAGGGACTCTACACCGAGGACGAGCGCAAGGTCAAACGCTGCTCACACGAGAACCCCGATATCAAGGCTCTCTACGATGAGTACCTCGGCAAACCCGGCAGTGAGAAGGCGCACCACCTGCTCCACACCCACTACCACGCCAAGTAAGCCTTGCGGCTGATATGATACACCGGATTTTTCCGGTGTACGAAAAAAGTGCTGACAACTCTGTTTCTGCGGAGTATCAGCACTTTTTTTATGTCCGGATTATTTGAGTGTATCCGGGACGGAGTGGAAAGGAAAATTTTTTTACTGAAGTATTTTTTTGAGGTTAATGTCCTGAATTTTGTGAAACCGACATATAGAAATCTATTAGAGTACTTGTTGCTGCATATCTAAATATATACCATTCAGGCAGTGTTTTGTCAACCACACAAAACGGCTTGTTTGCATCGGTGGATGCATCCGCCTTCGCGCGAGGCTACGGCTGGACGAGGTGTGAGGCGTAAAATTGTACCCGACCAACGAGGAGGGTACATTATCCCGCTGTCGGTCGTACCGACCCGCAATGCACCGCCGTCGGTTTGGTTGCTTCACAACAATTGGGACAATATTTTTTTGAGCAGTCTGGTCTGCAGGGTTACGGCGTGGGTGAGGTGCCAGCCGCTTTTGTACATGTAGCCGCCGCGGTAGCGGGGAAGTTTTGAGGTTTTGGCAACCTGTGTCCAGACGCCGTCTGAAAGCGGAAAGTTTTCAAAGGCGTAGTTTCCGAGTTTGAAATAGAAGTCGAGAAACCTTTTGTCGCCGGATACTTTGTAGTAATATATCGAAAAATTCATAAGTTCAAGGCTGTTCCACCAGAACGGATCAAAATCATTTTCAGGTACGCCTTTGGAGTAAGAGCCGACCATTCTTGCCGCTCCTGATTCATCTGCACCCTCACGGAGCAGAGCTTCCGCCATCGGAGCGAGAATGGCTGTTACCTTTTCATTTGCAACACCGAGTGTTTCCGCCGCTTCGCAGATCATCCAGCCGTTTTCGGCGGCGTGTCCGTACTGAAGCTCGTCGTACATCGGTTTGCCGGTGAACGGTTTGAAATCGCTGTAATACCATTCGTACGGATAACCGGAGTCGTGGTAGAGTTTCCGGTTAGTCAATATATCGAACATCTCCTGCAGCTTTTGGCGGTAATCTCTCTTTTGCGGATAGAGTTTGCAGAGCGAGTTGAGGGCAGAGAGAGCCAGCAGCTGGGTTTCGAGCCGCTTGTACCTTACGGATGGCTTTTCTTCCGGCAGACGTTCAAAAAGTCCGCCGTGTTCCGGATCGTGATATTTCTGCCATATCTCATCGAAGAGGCTCGCGGCGAACCTGGCAATTTCCGGATTGTTTGTAAAAATAGCGGCGTCGGAGATCATGTAGACGGCGTTGACCTGACGGATGCAGCGGCGGATGGTATCAAATTTTTCTTTGTTGGGAAAGACGCCGTTACCGGCTTTTCTGCGTTCTGCAAAGTAGTTCATTCCGTAATCGAGCAGCTTCTGTATCCGCGCCTTTTCCTGCGGCGTACCGGCAAGGCTGTAAGCTGCTGCGTGGGTATAGAATACGCGCAGGGCTTCAGCCATGGGATTGCCCCATTTTTCCGGTTCACGCTCTTTTTCATTTTTGGCGTTGATCCAGATATGGTATCCGCTTTCCGGATCTATTACCCGGGGGTGGCTCCAGAAATCCACCGCTGTACGGCGGGCGGATACCAGCATATCCACGGCTGTTTTGCTGTTGAATTCACCGGCAAAAAGAGCGGCAGTCTGAATCAGAAGGACTGCCGCCAGAACAGTTTTTGATGTAAATTTCATTTTCTTCTGTGTTTTACACTGAAATCAAGCGGAAGCACTGTACTTCCATCTTTATCAATATACACCACTTCGCTGAAATTTGCAATTACTTCCACGCCATTGGAAAAGACGGTTTTCTGTACTTTGCGGTCGCTTGTGAGACAGGTGTGAGAAAGCATTTCTGCGTGAGCCGTCATCCGGGCTATGGCTCCTGTCCGGCGGTAACTTGCAGCTATGCGGTGTTTGAAGGAGTTGAAATTCTTTTCGTCCACAGCGTAGAGCGGAGCTGTTCCGTAAAGGGCGTTGAGCAGATCTCTTCTCGTCCAGAGTTCCGGAACCTTGTTGTTGTAATCGCCCCAGTACCAGTGGGAGACGATACACTCATGAAATACCAGCTCCCAGAGCGGTATACGGTACTGTTCGCCGGTCTGGTATTTTTTCAGGTGGTCAGGAGCATTTTGCACAATCTCCTGCGGGCGGTAGCCGGAACCGGGAGCCCGGTAGCAGCTGATACTCATCATTCCTTCAAAGTAGTCGCAGTACGGAACACCGGCTTCGTGTCCGGACTCACTTCCGCAGACCATTCCGAATTTTCTGCTCACCATATCGAGCAGCTCCATCTTTGATGCTTTGCTTTGGCTTCTTGTCGCATAATGCCAGGGATGGTAACATTCAAAGAATCTTGTCGCCGTCGTGGTGTCGATGAAGCGGGAATTGTACTTTTTGACCTTCAATTCTTCTGAAATGCGTTTTTCAGCATATTTGAGTGCCTGCATGGGGCAGAGTACGGCGCAGCTGTACCACTTGCCGTCTTTTCCCTGGATACCCCAGCCGTTTTCATTGTCTCCCTTGGAGTTGCGCCACACAATATCATCCGGAAACGCCTCCTGCGGCCACGAGGGCAGAGGATAGTGTTTTGAAAGTTTGGTGCGGACGATTTCCGGATCCATCAGATCCTGATAAATATCATACCTTCCGGTAAGAGTTTTGGGGTCGCTCTGCAGTTTTTCCACGATTTCCGCCGGAGCTCCCTGACTCCAGAGTATCCGGTCGACGCCGAGGGCTTTAAGCTCGCGGTAGATGCCGAGGCTTTTTTCGCGCGGACCGAACCACCAGATATTTGCAGCTCCCGGCAGACGGTCGACGGCCCTGCGTTCTTTTATTTTTTCAGCAAGAGTTTTGAAGAGTCCGGCTTTTTTGACGTGTTCGCGGTAGCGTTTTGCCATTTTGACATATCCGCCGTCAGCCAGAAATACCAGCCGGACTTTGCGGTCGTAGGCAAATTTACCCATGGAACCTGTCCAGCCTGCGCCGGGGTGATAAATTCCGTTGTAACGCTTTATTCTCAACATGGCGTCATCCGGAGTTTCAAATATCGCCATATATCCGCTGCCGTCGGAGTCGCGCTGGATGCCGTAAAAGCCCATGCACAGACCGTAGCCTCCGGCAAAGCACCAGAGATCACCAAGTGCCCTCGGGCCGGAGGCGAGCTCTCCGGCCGGATAGCTCATACCTTCGTTAAGCGGAACGATCAGCCGCTCATCTTTTTCAGCATCAAAGGGAGATGGATAGACAAAACACCACGGCACAGTCATATTTTTGTCTGCTGCAAGTTTGCAGATGATTTCCGGCTTTTCTCCGTCAAGAGTGAGAGTGATGTTCCACTCCGAGCGCGGCGACAGTGAGAGATCGAACTGCACCGCGGAATTGGAGATTTTTTTCATGTTTTTGCAGAAGCCGTTGACAAACTTTTTCTTGGTGAAAATACGTCCGTTGCGCTTGTCGGTCACAGTCAGCATACCGCCGTTGTTTATATCTGCAGACAACAGGCGGTTTTCCAACCGGATGCTCTGCTTCTGCTGTTTTTCAGGGCCGGAGGAGAGTTTTTCCAACTCAAATTTTTTGACTTCCACTGCAAGCGGTTTGTAGCCGTAAAGTGCCGGATATATCCGGCTGACGCCCTGCGGAACAGTGAATTTCACCAGAAATTTCTGATTTTCCGTTCCTTTACGCAGTATTGCAGACTCCCAGACTATCCACTGGCTGATGAGTTTTCTGCCTTCCGGAGTATAGAATGACGCGCCGCCGTAAAGCCGCGAACCGCTGTCGGTTCCCCGGGTTTTATCCTGCCGCAGAGAGCCGCGCAGCAGAACGACATCACCCGGGGTTACATCCATCGCCTGCGGAAATTCAACCATCCAGTCGTGTTTTCCGGAATGGATTATTTGCGCATTGCTGCCGTTCTTTTTAACAGTGATTTTTCCCGGTTCGGACTCGCTTTTGAATGTTTGGGCATTGAGCAGAAAGATACTCAGTGCCGCTATGAAGAAAAATGCTGTTTTTCTGTTATGCATTGCTTCATGCCCTCATCAAATGATCAGATTGCCGGAGGAGTCGCGGTACTGGTTCACTTTACGGGCGTAAGCTCCGTAGCCGTAATTGGTTCTGCCGTAAACGATACGCACTTTGTTTCCGGCACGCATCTCTTCACCTGTTGCTGAGGCAACGTGTCCGTCGAGGCAGAGCAGATTTCCGTAATTTCCGTGCATTACTGAAAAAGTTCCCCAGGTTCCGGTGTTGGCGTTGACGTACAGCATGTTGGACGCCCATGCGTTGCTGGCAACACCCAGAGCATCGCCGATGATCGCCGCGCCGGAGGGGGACCACTTTGTATTGTTGTCGTAATCGAGGATAGGCAGATTGAAGTCGATGATACCGTAGTTTTTGGTGCTTCCATTGACTGTTCCTGCACCGTATGCAAAACCGTAGACGGTCGTGACATTGCGCTTTTCGTGCGACTTGACCGGACAGTAAAACATTTTGGGAATATTCTCATCCTTGCCATGCAGCGCGTATGACGCCCGGAGCGCAGTGTAGCTCGGACCGCCGCCGTAACCGACCAGACGGGTGACGCTGCTGTATACTTCGCCCAATGATCCGGGATACAATGCCGCGTAGTTGTTGAAAATTTCCATATATGTACCATTGATTATACCCATCTGCTTCAGGTTGCTGACGCAGCTGGCACTTCTGCCGCGCTCTCTTGCCTGAGAAAGTGCAGGCATCAGTATAGCCGCCAGTATTGCGATGATGGCGATAACCACCAGAAGTTCAATAAGGGTGAAACGGGGGTGTGAAGCGGATTTTTTGCGGATGTTCATAGTGTGTTTTCCTTTCCTGTCTGTTTGGTTTTATTATATTATACGGTACAACTTTGAAAAATACAATCAAAAGCAATAGGATAATTTAATTTAACAGTGGGATTATCTGATTTTTTTATTTTTTTTGTCATTGATTGGAAATCCGGTTGAAAATCTGCTTTTTTGCGTTATGATGTATATGGAGAGAGGAGAACTTTGATTATGAAAAAATGGAGTTATATTTCAGTCTGTGCCATCCTGTTTCTTGCCGGATGCCGCAGTGATGATTTTCCGATTGCGGTGAAAGAGCTTGATATCGCCAGATACTGCGGCAGATGGTACGAGATCGCCCGCCTGCCGAACTGGTTCGAAGATGGATTGACCAACGTTACCGCCGACTACACACTTGTCGGAAAAAACAAAATAAAAGTGGTCAACCGCGGTGAAAAAGATGGCAGGACAAAAGAGATCACCGGATGGGCGCGTCCGGCAGGCAAGGGCGGCTCGGGAAATCTCGAAGTATCATTTTTCCGCCCCTTCTACTCACCGTATATCGTAATAAAACTCGCTCCTGATTACAGTTACAGCGTGGTATCCGGAAGAGGCAGGGAGTATTTGTGGATACTCTCAAGAACTCCTGAACTGCCTTCTGATGTGATGGATGAGATACTCGGATTTCTGCGTGCCGGAGGTTATGACACTTCGCGGCTCATCATGGTCACTGGCGTATAAAGTCAAGTTTGTGTTCTGCTTTGAATTCCGGATCTGCGAATTTCCGTGTGCGGTACTCCTGCGGGGTGCAGTGGTGCAGTTTTTTGAATTGCCGTGCGAAGTATCCGTTGTCTGCATATCCGCAGGCGTAGGCTATCTCTTTGATGTTGAAGTACGGCTGGCGGAGCAGACGCCGCGCGTTAGCCATACGGAAATCCTGCAGATATTGGAATATGCTCGTGTGCATTTCCTGCCGGAAAACCGCCCGCAGATAGCTGGGACTGATGTGGATGCTTTCAGCAAGGCTCTGAATGGTGAGCGGCGAAGCAAAGTCGCGGTTGATCATCTCAATCACCTGCTGTACGATGGCGGGGGAGGAGCTGTTGCGGATTTTCTCTTCGGAGCTGCGGATGTAGTTGAGCAGTGAAAAAATCACCTCTCCGCACTGTTGAAAGCTCCGCGAAAGAGAGAGCGTGTGGATAAGCTCCATGTACTGCGGAATGATTTTGTCATCTCCGAAATGCAGGTGTTTCCAGGTATTTCCACCGAGAACATCCTGGATATTGGTGTTGAATGTGGTGAAGATGGTTTTACTTCTGGTCAGAGATATCTGATTGTGGGGGATATTCTGATCAATGATAAGCAGATCACCCTGACGGCACAGCAGTTTCTCTTTACCGGCAAAAGTCACACTGCATTCTCCGCTGATAAAATATATCACTTCCGGGGCAGGGTGGGAGTGCTGGCGTACCGGCTTTTTTCCGGAATACAACCCGGAAAAAGAGAATATCGGCATAGTTGTCTCATTTGCCGGTGTCCCGATGTTCTGCATAATGGTCTTCCTCCATTTTTCTGAGTCAGAATATACAATACATCACTGTTGTCTTCAAGTCAAGTGCAGAGTGGAAAAAATCAGATTATCCCATATTAAAAAGAGTGACGGCAATGCTTTTCCGGATCGCTTGCAAATGCGGTCGTTGTATGCTATATTACAAAGGTTTTCCAAACTGTTTTTATAACTTGAAAAAGGGAATTTTTTTATGTATCGTTTTGTTAAAAAACTTTCTGTCGTGCTGCTTGCCGGAGCGATGGTGTCTGCGGCGTTCTGTACTGAGGATGCTCCGACCCACGAGTGTACCAGCTGGATGCTTTTCCCTGACGTGACGGGTGAAAATACCACCATCCTTCACAAGAGCCGTGACTCCCAGAGCCGCAACGTGATCGTCCGCAAGGGTTCGGATAACTCCGGACGCGTCTGGCTCGGTATGGGCGGAGACAAAGGCTACTGTATGGCGGTCAACTCCTGCGGACTTGCCGGAGTTATGAACGGCGGAGAAAAATGTACCGACAACGGTAAAAATCCGGATGCCAAAGGAACTCCGCTTCTGCTTGAGGAGATCATTTCCAGCTGCAGTACCGCGGCGCAGGCGGTTGAAAAACTGCAGGGTTTCCTGAAAAAAGGCGACTATTACCACGGAGACAAGGGTTCGATCTTCTTCTTCGCCGACACAAAAGAGGGGTATGTTGTTGAGTTTACCGCCAACTTCAGTGCTGTCCAGAAGAGC
>JAZQTR010000236.1:0-9823 GCA_045630865.1 Victivallaceae bacterium | reverse complement strand
AAATAATGAATTTTCCATCCGGAGCCGCGTAGCACTGATGGGCGTGAGCAGAAAGCTGACGCTTTTCAAAGGGACCGCTGCCGTTGTGACGCGAAACAAATGTACGCGCCCCTATGCTGCCATCCGGATTGACCGGAAATTCAGTCACGCTTCCGCTGGAATAATTTGCCGTGTAAACAAATTTTCCATCAAGAGAAGTACAGACATGGCAGCTGCTGCGTCCGCCGGTAGGTCTTATCTCACCGAGCAGATTTACCAGTGTGCCGTCAGACGCGACACGGAAAGCGGCAAGACCATCTGAACTGCGGTCATAAGCACAGGTGGCATAAAGTGTTTTTCTATCCGGTGAGAGTGCAAGGTATCCTGAATCACGCAACATCACGAAACCGGTTTCCTCCGGTTTTCCGGCAGAATTGAATGTATAAGTATAGATACCTGCATCATTATCACTTCCGCAGGCAGATAGAAAAAAAACGTTTCCCGGCATATTTGCTCCTCCGATTGCTTATACTGTATATTTGCTATAAAAATACTGCATTACAGTAGTTTTTTCAAGCTGAAAAGTGTACCGGATACGCTATTTTCAGGAAAAACAGAAAACAGCATAAAAAAAGTGCGGAGCATTTCTGTTCCGCACCTGATTTATCTATTTACCGCAGCCATACCTCTACTCTTTGGGTTGAGCTTCAGACTCGGCGTAAATGATCAACGCCCTCGCCTTTTCACATCCCGGCAGAAGTTCGACCCGGTGTGGAACCATTGCCTGAAGATAGAGAGTGTCTCCGGCATGGATCTCCTTTTTGGTGTTGTCATCGCAGAGATAATAATTCATACTGCCTTCGAGCAGGACAAAAAACTCCTCGGCATCATGATTGAGAAAACCTCGCGGCTCGGTTGGAGTGTACTCCACAATGAAGGGATCAATACGGCGTCCGAGCTGCCGGTGGGCAAGCGAAAAGTATTTGATTCCGTACCTCTCGCTGTCATCGCGGAGTATTTCCTCTCCGTCCTCGAGATTTCCAAATGAATACGGAGGTGATACCGGTCCGGTTTCACTGAACAACTCCGAAAGCGGGAAACCCAGGGCATCGGCTATCCTGCTCAACGCTTTCACTGATGGCGTCTGCCGGAAATTTTCAACCTGTGAAATAAATCCTTTGCTGAAGCCGCTTTTCTTTGACAATTGATCCACCGTCATGCCCTGCTGCTGCCGGACACGGCGGATGGTCTTTGCCAATTCTACAAGGTTCACTTCTCTATAACTCCGCGCAGGTATCCGGCACAGTTGCTGGTGATGGCCTCGACTCCAAGGTCGATCAGTCTGCGGGCGTTATTCTCATCGTCAACGGTCCAGACCGCAAATTCATAACCGGCGGATTTCACTTTTTCAACATATTCCGCGTTGATGAAAAAGAGGTTGCCGTTGATATCGACACCGTCAGCTTTAAGCTCGCGGAGTTTGCTGATGACATCATCGGCTGTCGGATACCATGTTCCATCCTGATTTACTTTAAATCCGGTAAGCCAGAGAGCTTTGCGGTCAGGATAACGCTCCTTGTATATGCGGACGATATCATCAACGAAGCTGATCATCACGACCTGTTCCTTGGGAACTCCGGCTTTTTCCAGCTCGTCGATCATCGCAGTGATGACTTCGGGGTCATTCTTTTTGATCTCAACGAAATAGAGTCTGTCCTTGCCGAGGTGTTTGAGCGTTTCGGAAAACTGCGGTATGCGGGTTCCGGCATAGTGAGGCTTCCTGTTGGAAGCATCAAATTTCTGCAGGTCTGCAAAGCTGGTTTCTTCAATGATACAGCTCTCTCCGCAAGTGCGGATGGTGTCACTGTCGTGACAGGTCACAAGAACCTTGTCGGCAGTAAGGTGAATGTCACACTCCATACCGTGTACATTGCGCAAATTTGAAAGAGCAAAAGCAGGAACGGTATTTTCCGGAGCATCAATGCTCTCACCGCGATGGGATATCCACAACATAATAAGTCCTCATTTTGTTTTAAAGAAGTTGCCTGTGCTATAACATAGTACAGAAAGATCATCAAGTCAATATTTCAATTGCGATTTTCAGCGGCAATAATATCTATTCCTGTTCCGAGGGCGTCTTTAAGGATAACATCGCCGCAGGCAACAGGCATCGAAACTCTCATCGCATAAAGCTGATTGAGAAGAGCAGCTATCTTATCTTTGGGAAAAGCAGAAGCACTGCGGACAGGCAGAACACAATGTTTGGGATCATCGGTCGGAACTACGGCAGTAACGACCCGTCTGGGGTCAGTCAATTCACTGATGGCGTAGCTGATTCCACGCGGACAGCGGTTGCCGGAAACTGCTGCATTAACAGGATCGCTGTCGTACTCCGCAGTCAAATGGCATCCCTGCGGACAGCTGATACAGATAAGTTCTTTTTTCATAAAAGTTCACCTCCTGTGAGGGCAAATTCCAATTTTCTACAGTTTTCCGGAACATCGAGTTCAAAAGCAAGCATTTCCGCCGGACGGACAAACGGGATCATCCGCTTTTTTATCACGTTACCATCAGCACGCGCTTCAAGCGTTGCCTTGTTGGCAACAATAAGCGGACGGAAGAAAAAGTTGGATTTTTTACCCGGAGAAACAAAGTTGGGAACAACGTATTTCAACGTTTTTTCCACTGAAACCGGAATTTTCACACTGTTCTTTTCTTCATTCAAACGGCGGAGCAGACAGGCTGCAGCCCGTTCGGATTCTTCAGAAACAAAATCAACCAGATCATGAACATGCAGACCGTTTCCGGCAGAAAACACCATCGGTGCAGTCGTTTCATAATCATCGTCGACAAAGGCTCCTCCGGTTGCAGGATTGATCTCAACGCCAAGCTGACGGGCAAGTTCAACTTCAGGAACAAGTCCGACAGAAAAGAGAACCGTATCGCAATCGATATGAAAAGTTTTGCTGAAGTCAGGTACTCCGGCTGCAAGCGGCGTGACATCGACGCCCTCCACCCGGTCTTTTCCGCAGATATTGGTCACAGAGTGTCCGAGATAAAGCGGAATACCGAAATCATCAAGGCACTGCACGATGTTGCGGGTAAGTCCGGATGGGTGATTCATTATTTCAACCACAGCAGCAACTTCGATTCCGCACCATCTCAAGCGCCGCGCCATAATGAGACCGATGTCACCGGAACCGACTATGACAGCACGTTTACCCGGCAGGCAGCCGGAAATATTGAGCAGTTTCTGGGCGGCTCCGGCGGTAAACACACCTGCCGGACGGGTTCCGGGAGTAACGATGCTGCCGCGGGTACGCTCACGGCATCCGGTAGTGAACATAACAGCTTTTGATGTGACACGGCACAGACCGTCGTTTTCTGAAAAAACTTTGAAACTGTAGGAGCCATCACTGTTGCGTTCAGCTCTGGTTGCCGTACTTTTCTGCATCAATACTGCTCCGGCGTTTCTTGCCATATCCGCAACCCGGCAGGCGTATTCCGGACCGGTCAGCTCCTCTTTGAAATAGCGCAGACCGAACCCGTTGTGGATACACTGGCGCAGGATTCCACCGGGCTGTTCCTCTCGGTCAATAATAATGGTACAACAGTTTTTTTTGGCAGTGACTGCTCCGGCACAAAGTCCGGCAGCACCGCCGCCGAGGATGAGGGCATCACAGGATATCTCTTTCATAATTTCACCTCAAGATCACCGAGTTTTCCACTCATAATGCGGCTGTTTCCTCCGCGTTTGGTAAGCTCCTGCATAGGAATACCGCTCTCACGGCTGATAATTTCAAGAATCTTGGCAGAACAGAAACCGCCCTGACAGCGTCCCATACCGGCTCGGGTGTGGAATTTCACGCCATCAACAGTTGTGTGTCCGCATCGAACAGCATCAACGATCTCCGCTTCGGTGATCTCCTCGCAGCGGCAAATGATACGTGAATATGCAGGATTTTCACGGCACAACTCTTCAAGACGCTCGTCAGAAAGATTGCGGCTTTCAGGATGTTCGGGATTGTTGCTGATGAAATTTGCTTTTTCTGTCAACGCAAGTCCGCATTTTACCAGCAGATCCTTTACATAAATACCGATCGCAGGCGACGCAGTCAAACCGGGAGACTGGATACCGGCAACCTGAATGAAATTGCTGACTTTTTCAGACAGAGCGATATAAAAATCATCACCTTCAATTGCCGGACGCAGACCGGCGAATGCGGTGATAATATCCCGGGGATTGACACCATTGACCATTTCAGAAGTAAGAGCAAGTATTTTTTTGAGGTGGTCACCGGTCGTGGCAAAATCCTCTTTATCCTCAACCATATCAGCAGTCGGGCCGATCATCGTCGTTCCGCCGGCAGTCGGTATGACCAGGACGCCTTTGGAGTTTTTGCTCGGCACCGGGAAAATAACTTTTCCGGGACGCGCCGCACTCATGCGGTCGAGCAGATACTCTTCGCCTTTGCGCGGATTGATAGAAAACTCTTCTGCACCGCAGGACTCTGACACCTTATCGGCAAAAAGTCCGGCGGCGTTGACTACATAACGAGCTTTTACGACATCTCCGTTTGCCGCAGTGAGTGTCCAGATACCATCCTCAAACTTTCCTGACACGATTTGGGTATTGCGTCTGAACTCAACTCCGTTGAGCAAAGCATTTTCAATCAGGGCAAAAACGTAACGGTAAGGCTCGATAGTTCCGGCGTTGGGAGCGAAGAAACCGCCGACCACACGGCTGTTCAGTTTGGGTTCAAGTTCAAGCATACGCTCTTTGGAGCAAAACTCAAGATCCTTTATACCGTTGGCAACACCGCGATCATAGAGCTTGTGGACAGTTTCCATTTCCTCTTCACTGAAAGCCGCGACCAGAATTCCGCACTTGCTGTACGGGAAATGCAATGCTGCTTTCATATCATCGATCATCAGATTTCCCTGCACCTCAAGTGCCGCTTTGAGCGAAGTTGTACTGTGGTGAAAGCCGCCGTGGATGATTCCGGAGTTGGCCTTAGAGACGCCAAAACCTGCATCACACTCCTTGTCTATCACGACAAATTTACCTTCGTATCTTCCGAGCTGCCACGCAATGGCAGCTCCTGATACTCCGGCACCGATTATTGCTGTGTCGTATATCATTATATTAAAGCCCCTTTTTGTATGTTTACCGCAAAGTTTACAAATATAAAACATCAACGTAAATTTGTCAAGAAAAAAAGTTAAAAATCATGAATTTTTTTAAAAACAGCTTGACAAATCAGCAGTGTACAGACACATTATCCCAAATCACTTTTTTATTGACAGCGAAACAATTTTATTTACCGGAAAAATGCTCATACAAAGCGATTACCATATCCACGCTGCGTTCTACAGAAACAAAAAGCCGGGAGATATCCCCGGTCCTACGGCTTCGGAACAACTTTCCGCCGCAAGGGGTGCCGGAAGCGTTTATGTCGGGATTGTGGAACACTGCAACCAATCTCCGAAGCACCCTTTTAACTCTCTGGAAGAACTTGCGCAGGAGTATTATTCAGCGTCTTTCCCCCAAGACAATGTTTTTCTCGGCGTTGAATCAGACCTTGCTCCGGATGGAAGTGATCACTGCGGCAAACCGGGAAGAGAGAAACTCAAGCTTCACTACGTCATCGGCTCGGTGCATCTTTCACCTGCAATCTGTCCAGACTTCAGGGAGTATATCGATACAGAATTCAAATCCATAACCAATGCCTTGAAATACAACGCAAACATCAACATTATAGGTCACCCGTTCGGCGAAGGAATCCGCTGGGAACGCAACGAAACCATCCCTGTCTGGTGCTGGAGCCTCATTCCGGATAAGTACCTCGAGGAAATAATCCATCTGGCCGGGGAGAGCGGCAAGGCTCTGGAAATCAACCGATGCAACTTCAATGATTCTGTGTACTGCGATTTCCTGAAAAAGATACGGGATGAAAAAATCTTTTTCGAAATCGGTTCAGACGCTCACAATACCTCCGCAGTACAAAACGCAGCCGAAAGAACCAAATTTCTCGAAAACATGAACTTCAGCGAAGAATATCACTGGAAACCAATATTATGAAGATATATCTTACACGCCACGGACAACCTGCTCTTGATGGGATGACACCTGGAAGCAATTACGAGCTTCCCGATGGCGACTATATCCTGAGTCCTCTTGGCAGAGAACAGGCTTTTTATCTTGGAAAACATCTGAAATCACTCAACTTTACCGGCAAAGTGTTCTCTTCGCCTTATGCCAGAACAATGGAAACCGCCTCTATCGCAGCTGGAGTATGCGGCATAGATGTCACTCCGGAGCCGCGTATACAGGAGTTGCGTTTCACACCGGAATTCCCCTGCCCCGGTATGACACTTGAGGAACTGCGGAAAAACTATCCTAATATCTCTCCTGAAGCAAAATTGGATTATCCGTGGATCCTGCCTCAGGGGCCTGAAACATTCGATGACGTGCAGAAAAGGGTCTTTTCTTACATGGAAGATCTTATAGCGGATCCTCCGGATAACGAAATACTCCTTGTCGGACATGGAGCAACGGTAGGTGCCATAAAAATTTTTATGATCGAAAAAGCAAAGTTCACCGGTTACTGCGGCTATAACTGGAACGCCTCACTGTGTATCTTTGAAGTTGCGTCCGCAAGTGAAGTGAAAATTTCAACACTCAACGACATCAGCTATATGCCGCTTGAAAAAGTAACCAGCAACAAACGCCTCTACGGCGATCCGGAGTGTGTATGAAAATCCTTGTTATAAGCGATTTGCACCTGTGTGACATCCGGCATAAAAACATCAGCGACCAGACTCGCCTTGAAAAGCTTGCAAAGTTTATTGCCTCTTCAGGCGCAAATGCGGTTCTCAATCTTGGCGACACAATTTCCCGCAAGCCTTTTCTGAGTGAGTGCTGCCTTGAAGACGGTTTCAAAATTTATCTTGACTGGCGCAGTAAACTTGATGTTCCATTCTTTGAGTGTGCCATCGGCAGGGAGTTTGATTTTTTCGAAAATCTCATGGGAGCCTCTCCTGACTCACTCACTGAGTTATCGGACAACTCCGCCATCATCACAATGGCTCCGCAGGCAGACAACGACCACTCTTTTCTCCCCGGGCAGCTTGAGTTTTTGACCGGTGCGCTCAACCGATGCAAAGAGAAAACGGTTGTCATCGGAACTCACATTCCCTTCCCCGGAAGCTGCTCAAGAGTGGATACCCCCGGAACGTTTCTGGAAATTCCGGCAGATTTCAAAAAATTTCTCATAACTTTTCCCGGCAAAATAATCTGGTGCGGAGGACACTTTCACTGGTATCAGGAACAACCGGCAACAACCGGCTCGCTCACCGCACTTTATGCCTCGAGATTTCAGCTGGCAGACGAGGGATCATATTCCAGCATCATCGATACAGATAGCGGAAGTATAAACTTCATCAATCTCGATTTTTGACCAACAGCACAATACAACCACAAAAAATGAAAACTTTATTGGAAATAACAGTTCAGTCGATGTATTGTAATTAAAGTGTTACATAATAAACCAAACTAACGGAATATCAATATGTATATTTACAGATATCTGCTGTGGGCGGCAATGACTGTTCTGCCGCTTGCCGCTTACTCCGCCGGAGATTACCGGAATCTCAATCAGGCGGTCGGACTTCCTCTTTTCACTCAAGATGACAATTGGACAACGGCAAGGATTGAAAGGTCATTGCTCCGCTCCGGAATAAATATGCGCGGCAGCCGTCAGGTACGCACTGCTGTTGTAAACAGAAAAATCATTCTCGGAGTACCAGCCATTGAAATCAAATGCGCAAATAACGCAAATAACGAAACAGAGGTCATAGATATAATCTACTTCAACAAAGGAGATTCCGGCAGAAACAGAGGACTTGACAGCAATATCCGCAATGCGGCAAGAACACTGCGCAAAAACCTTACCGCCATTGCCGGAAAGCCGGGACGCGGCAAATACGGTCCGAAGAAAATGCAGAATAAAGTTGAGATCTGGAAAACTCAATCTGCTGAATTTCTGCTGGAATTCATCCCCGGCGAGTTTACAATACTCCACATCCGCAAACCGTCAAATGATAACGGGAGTGTAACCGCAAGCGACGCTGTATCAAGTACCAAAGGAAAAGATTTTTCTGTCAATGTCAAACGCAACAAATTCGGTGATGTTGCCATCTGCAATATTCCTATGGTGGATCAGGGTCCCAAAGGTTACTGCGTACCGGCAACCGTCGAACGACTGTTCCGCTATTACGGAGTCACCGGAATCGATATGCACCGCATAGCTGATGCTGCCAATACCAGAAAGGGCGGCGGAACCCCTATTCCGGCAATGCTGCGGGCAATGGCTCCGCTGCGGCGTGAGGCGGACTTGAAAGAGATTTGTTGCGGAGAAGTCAACATCAACGTAATAAAAAAATATGTTGATCAGGGCATACCGCTCATGTGGGTGATGTTTGTCAATCCTGAATATGAAAAAATAAGAATTGACAGCCGGAGATACCGGACGAAAGCTGAATCTCCGGAAGCGTGGAAAAAAGTCATCCGCCGCTACCGTGTTCCGGCTTCAGGAGGACCGCACATCTGTCTTATTGTAGGTTACAATGAAACTACCAACGAGATCGGAGTAAGCAACTCATGGGGTGACATAGAACTGATTCCGACCTGGGTTCCGTTAAAGATAGCAAAGAGAGTATCCCAAAAGGAAACCTTCGTGTTTCTTCCCCACTGATGCAGGTTGAAAAAATCGCTCATGTTTGCTATATTAATTACCTGACCGGACTACGGTTTTCCGGCAGTTGGTAATTTAATTTCAGGTAATTGAGACAAAATGCCTTTCAACAGAAAAATATCCGGACTTTATCACGAATTTGCCATTCCTGTGTGGATATGCATTGCGATACTCATTGTTGCAGGTGCTGTCATATATCTCCCGTGGATCAGCAATGGCCAGGAACTCTTCCGCAACGAGAGTTTATATGCCGTCATGGCACAGGAATTTCCTGATTCCGGCCCGGTTCCGACGGCCCACCATATTCAGCAGGTATCCGGAGACATTATTTTCCCCGCCCTCGCCTCTTTTGTCCACCATGTCACTGGAGCTGCGATGGATTGCGCATTGAGAGCGGTCTCTCTCTTTATGCTGATAATGACAGGTATTGCCTGCGGAATCAGTGCCTCCGGACGCTCCAAAACGTCAGGCATTGTCGCAGCGGCAGTTTATCTCACATCATTTCTGGCGATGAGCAAGGGTATTGAGGGGTATCCAACTACAACCAGTGCTTTTTTTCTGCTTTGCGCCCAGATGGCGTTTTTCTACTACGGTATAAGGAAAGCGAACTGGAGCATAGCGTGGATACTTTCAAGTTTGCTTATAACGTTTGCATTCTTTTCCGGCGGAATAAGGATGATACTCCTTTTCATCTTTCCGATGCTGTTTTTCCGCCGTCCGCTTTCAGTAAAGTCAAAATTCCGCACGCCGGGATTTATAGTTGCAGTGCTGATTGCCTCTGTGGCTGTCGCCGGCCAACTGCTGCAATTTTCCATAGCAACCGGCAAAGCACCGCTTTCGGAATTGCTCGAAGCCGCATTCAACACTTCTGACTATTGGGAGGAGTTTATTTCCTACCCAGTGGAATTTTTCGTAAGGTTTATGCCCTGGACTGTAATAGCCTGGCTGCCATTCTGCGTCGCACTTCAGTCAATTTTTCCATCTCCGGTTTTCAGCCGCTACTTACGGACTCTCTCGCTGTCGACGCTGCTTCTGCTCTGGGTACTTCCCAATCACGACTCCCGGGAGCTGCTCTATCTTGCCGGACC
>JAZQTR010000235.1:0-12571 GCA_045630865.1 Victivallaceae bacterium | reverse complement strand
GATCCTGCGCTGCTGCGTCCCGGACGCTTCGACCGCCAGGTGGTCATGGATCTGCCCGATATCAAAGGCAGACGCCAGATCCTCGGAATCCACGCCGGCAAGATCAAGCTTGGCAATGATGTCAACCTCGATATCATCGCCAGAAATACTCCCGGATTCAGCGGTGCCGACCTTGCCAATTTGTGCAACGAAGCCGCTCTGCTTGCCGCACGCTGCAATCAGGAAGCGGTCATGCAGAAAGATCTTGAAGAGGCCCGTGACAAGGTCTGTTACGGCAGCGAGCGCAAGAGCCGCAAGATCAATGACCGTGAACGCCGGATGGTCGCTTATCACGAAGCCGGACATGCTCTCATTGCTCTTCACAACGACAAATGTACTCCGGTGCATAAAGTCACTATTATTCCGCGCGGAAATACTTACCTCGGTGCGACCTATACACTTCCTGAAGAAGATCTTTACCTCAAGAGCAAACTTGAGTATGAAGCCGAGATGGCTATGACTATGGGCGGACGTGCTGCCGAAGAGCTGATTTTCGGTGATATTACTACCGGTGCCTCCGGCGACATCGCCCAGCTTACATCTATGGCGCGGCGCATGGTTTGCCTCTTCGGTATGTCCGATATCGTCGGTCCCACCAAAGTCGGCGACTTTTCTGTCCATCCCCACCTGCGTATTGACGGACCTCAACCCGATCAGCTGGCTCCGGAAACCGCCCGCGAGATCGACCTTGAGATCCGCCGTCTGGTGAACAATGCCATCAATACGGCGCGCGAAGTTCTTTCAACCTATCGCGGTGAATTGGAGAAACTCGCCGAGGCTCTGCTTGAAAAGGAAACTCTTTCCATTGAGGAAATCAATGTCCTGTTGGGCAGAACTCCTGCTGTGGAAGAGACTCCGGTTCAGCAAACTGCCGTAAACACTGAAGATAAAGAACAGGAAACTGCTGAAGATGGAACTGCCGGAACAGGCGTTCAGGCGTGATGCGGATGGTGTCCGCATCCGTGTCCACGCCCAGCCGGGAGCGAAACAGAGCCGTATCGCCGGAGCTTACGGGGAAACTGTGAAAATCGCCGTTGCCACACCTCCTGTGGATGGTAAGGCAAATAAGGCATTGCAGAAACTGCTTGCCCAGTGGCTGAATGTTTCCGCGTCGAGTGTCGCTCTTGCCAGCGGTATGACCGGGCGGGAAAAGCAGTTTCTGGTCAGCGGCGTGTCACCCGAAGAAGCCAAAGCAAAATTGGAAAAACTCTTTTAGTTATAGAATAATTTTAAAATGAATCAGAAGGCTATCATATTTCTCGGCGACGGAATGGCAGACGATCCAATTCCGGAGCTGGGAAACAAAACTCCGTTGGAATACGTCAACACTCCTGCAATGGACAGAATTGCCCGCGAAGGGGCGAGCGGAACTTTTCTCACACTTCCTGACGGCTTGCCCACATCGAGCGATGTGGCAAATATGTCTGTGCTGGGATTTTTTCCGGAAAAAAATTATCCCGGGCGCGGTCCTATTGAGGCAACTGCCCAGGGAATTGAGCTCGGAGAAGATGATATTGCATGGCGTTGCAATCTGGTTTATGTCTCTGATGATGGCTTTCTGCGCGATTACTCCGCCGGACACATCTCTCCGGAGGATGCTGCTATTCTGATGAATGATCTTCAAAAAGAGTTCGACAGCGACAAAGTTACCTTCTACAGCGGAGTGAGTTACCGCAACCTTCTGGTTCTTCACGGCAAAGAGTTTTCCGCCGCCGTCGACTATTTCAAACCCGATTCGTCACAGGATCTTCCGCTTGCAGAACTGCGGCTTTCAGCTCTTGAGCCGGAAGCACAGAAAACTGTGGATTTTCTCATCGACCTCGAGGAGAGAGCTGCAAAGTTTCTCGCTTCCCACCCTGTCAACCGCGGCAAGACCTGCCCCGCCAACCGCATCTGGCCGTGGAGCCCCGGACACCGTCCGGCTCTGCCTGACTTCGCCGCGAGCTATGCTTCCCGCAAGGGTGCGATCATCAGTGCCGTTGATGTTATCAGGGGACTGGGCAAATGCTCGAATATGAAAGTTATCGAGGTTCCGGGAGCCACCGGCTTTATCGATACCAATTATGCCGGAAAAGCTCAAGCGGCAATCGAAGCCATTGAGGAATACGACTTCGTCTATCTTCACCTTGAGGCGATAGATGAGTGTTCCCACCTCGGTGATCTCAAACTTAAACTTCAGGCTATTGAAGAATTTGACTCACAAGTCGTCGCGCCCGTTCTTGCCGCTCTTGAGGGCAGGGGAGTACGTTTTGCCGTTCTTCCGGATCATCCGGTACCGATCAAACTCCGCAGTCATACAACGACACCGGTTCCTGTGGCGATGATGGGGCCGGGGATCGAACCTGATGCCATCACCTCTTTCAGCGAAACCCTTGCGCCTGCAGGTTCTCTCGGATATATGACCGGAGACACCCTTATGAAGCGTCTTCTGGGACTTTGATATGGATGACTCTGCCCCGCCGCGTCTGCCGAAAATATCCGCCATGGATAAAGCGGTGAAGATCCTCTCTACCGCTCCGGCAAGTGAGGCGGAGCTGCGGAGAAAGCTTTTCCGGGCAGGGTATCCGGAAATACTTGTCGAGCAGGCAGTTTCAGAGTGTCTTCGCCGCGGATATATCAATGATGAACTGCTTGCCTCCGATTGTGCAGAGTACCTCTCGATGCGCGGCACGGGACGCCGTATGGTCAAAGTCAAGCTGTTGAGGCGCGGACTTGACCGGGAGCTTGTCGATTCCGCCATAGCAGAAACCGATCCGGAGCTTGAACTTGAAGCGGCGCGATACGCCCTTGAGGGGAAGTTGCGGCTGCTCTCAAGAGAAGCTGATTGGCGAAAGAGAAAAGAGAAAGCCTTCCGCTTTCTTGTGGCGCGGGGCTATACTTCAGATGTAATATCAAAACTTTTTTCAGAGATCGACTGGAAAGGTTTTCAAAACGATTCAACGGAGGAACAGTAAATGCCGGAATTGCCGGAAGCTGAAAATATCTGCCGCGCGCTTCACAGGTCGTTATCCGGTGAGCGCATTGTCAAAGTTGAGGTATTCACCCCTAAAATGCGCACACCTCTTGAGCCGCTTGTGACCGGTAATCTTGAGGGACGCTCGATACTCCGGTGTCACCGCCGCGCCCGTTATGTCTGCTGTGACCTTGATGACGGACGGGCTCTGGTGATGCACTTCGGCATGTCCGGAGTGGTGAGAGTTGAAGACAGCTCTGTTCCCAAGCGCAAACACGAACACGTTTTCATCCATTTTGAGAGCGGAAAAATATTCCGTTTTGAGTGCACACGCAGATTCAGTCTGCTCGAGGTGCATGAGCTTGAAGATAACGGTTATCCTGCCATTCTCAATACGCTCGGAGTGGAACCATTTGATGAAAAATATACTCCGGAATATATGCTTGAGTGCGCAAAGAACAAAAAATGTGCAGTCAAACCGTTTATTATGGATAACGCCGTCGTTGTCGGCATCGGCAATATCTATGCCACCGAGACGCTGTTTGTTTCCGGAGTACGCCCCGACCGTCCGGCAAATACGGTCACGGCCGACGAGTGGCGCAGTATCGTAGAGCACAGCCGCAGAATTCTTACCCGGGCTATTGAGCTTGGCGGTTCAAGTATTTCCGACTTTCTCAATGTCGATGGTTCTGAAGGCAAGTTCGCCCAGGAACTGCAGATCTACGGCAGAGATGGCAAGGCCTGTCCGGTCTGCCAGACAGCCATCGAGGCAAAAAAATTAGGGGGCAGAACTTCTGCATTCTGCCCCCATTGTCAAAAGTGATCTTTGACTCAATCCAGGAACGAGATATCTCCCAATCTTCTCTTGACTTCATAACGGAAAACATGCTGCCATATCGAGCAGTATCCGCTCGGAATAAAGTGTCTTCTGTCAGTACGTCCCCAACGGGTGTGGCGTACAGATTCATCCTGGCTGCCTGCAGGTCTCACCCGGTTTTTGATGACGAGTGTTCCGTCAGAAAGCAGCTTGGTTCCGCTGTACCAGGCGGCTCTTGCCCGCTGTTTCCAGATGTCGTTGCCGGTGAGTTCACTCAGCTTCATATACTCCGGGATCCAGTAGATCGCGTAGTGGTCGAGAGCGTTGTGGGCGGCTGATACCGAGGTGCTTCCGTAGGTGTCGAAGTTGGTCTCGCTGATTTCAGAGCCTTCCGGGAACTTTTCTGAATAGTGATACTGCCAGGTGGCGAGGTAATAGGCGACGTCGATTGCGGCATCGAGATATTTTTTGTCTTTGGTGTACTCGTAAGCCCACAGTGCTCCGCGCAGAATGGGAGCTCCGGACTCTTTGTCGATGCAGTTCGAGTCAAGCGCGCCTGCGGTGGTATAGCCGTTGATGGCAAACTCACCGAGATAGAAGTCGATACCTTTGATTGCAGCATCGAGATACTTTTTGTCGCCGGTATCGTTGTAGGCGTCGATCAGTGCGAGGTTGACGAAAGAACCGATGCTGCCGTGCTGGGCGTCTATCGAGCCGTCGATGAAATATGACTTGGCAAATTCTCCGGACTCCTTCTGGGTTCTCACCATAAAGTCGCATATTCCCAAGGCGCGCTGACGGTAGCTCGGACGCTCGATGCCTGCCTTTTCGCAGAGACGGGCTGCCCACAGGAAACCGCTTGCGGCATTGGCAAGATTGCAGGTGTCGATATTGACGTCGATGGTTCCGTTGGGAACGGAGTCAACGTTATCCGGAGAAACAAACAAATGGCAGAGCATCAGGCCGCAGGGCAGAAAAGCGTTTTTATCCCAGCAGTCGAGAACGGAGAGAGCTTTGTCACGCAGATCGGTGTTTCCGGTTTTGAGGTATTCTTCAAGGAACATGCAGCTGATAGCGGCATTCTGTCCGCACCAGCCGATCTCAAACTTGCGGTGGCACATGACGAAAGCTCCGGCTTCCTCAAGCCAGTTGATCGAGTGACAGAAGCCTGTGATGCCGTTGTACAATCTCAAATAGAGCTGGCGCAGTCCGAGCATATCGAGCTGGAGTACTCTTGAAGATGGGTAGTCCATTTCAACTTCGCGGTAATTGCTGCGCCAGACAAAATCGAGCAGCTCTCTGGTCTGCAGGCGGCGGGTTCCGCTGAACGGAGCAACCATCAGTATTCCGGAAAATTCGCTCTGCGGAGCCATTTCGCCGTAATAGGCAGGATACCAGCAGCGTTTGGAAAGGGTTTTGGGAACTTCAGTTTCCGGCCAGATGAGCTCCTGGATGGTCTCACCGTTTTCGGTGTAGATGGAGCAGCTCATGCCGCCAGCTTCTTCACCAAAGAGCGCAGAGGTGATCTCGCTGTTTTCAGCATAGGTGCAGGCCGGAATACTGGCACGGTGCCAGGCGTACTGCCACGGCACGCCATCGCACTCAAAACCGGAGTACTGCGCTCCGCTGCCCCAGCCGTTGCCGTTGTAGTTGATGGCGGGAACGAGAAAGTATTCCGGAGTTTTGCTGACGCGGATCTGCATAGTCATTCTGTCGACAGGGGTATCGCATTTTCTCACCCATTTCCAGAATCCTTCGCCCAGTGATTCAAAGCTGTCATGACTGCCTTCAGGAGCTGTGATTGTTACGGTTGCTCCATTTGCAGATTTGAAGAGAGAGACGTTGCCTTTTTGCTCAAATGATAAGTTCATGGTAATATCCTTTTGTCAGAGTTCGATCAGTTCATTGTCGATCAATCTCGTCGTTCCGAAGAAACAGGCGGCGGCGAGCAGGATTGTCTTTGTGTCTGATGTGATCTCTTTCATTGTATCGCAATCAAGGGCTGAAACATAGTCAACTCTGCCTCCGGATTCAGTCATCTCTTTGATCGCTTTTTCGATGACTGCGGAGACGGCTGAAACTCCGTCGGCTTCGATCTCTTTGCGTCCGGCAGCAAGCGCACGGTGGATGGAAAGGGCGCGTGTTCTCTCATCAGATGAGAGATAGCGGTTTCTTGAACTCAATGCCAGACCGTCGGTGTCGCGGACAAGCGCACCCGGTATGATCTCTATCGGGAAATTGAGGTCGCGTACCATTCTCTTTACCACAAAGAGCTGCTGGGCGTCTTTCAGACCGAAAACTGCAAAATCCGGCTGTGCCAGCAGGAACAGTTTGGCGACAACAGTGGTTACTCCACGGAAAAATACCGGACGGCTCGCTCCGCAGAGCGGCTTCGAGAGTTCAGTTTCTGTGACCCAGGTGGAAGCGTCTTCGATATACATCTCTTCCGGCGTCGGCGCAAAGATGACATCAACTTTGTGGTCGCAGCAGAGGGCGCAGTCGCGGTCGAAATCACGCGGATACTGGTCGAGATCCTCTGTCGGGGCAAACTGGGTCGGATTGACAAAGATGGATACGATAACGACGTCGGCGCGGCTTCTTGCTATGTCGATAAGCGAGAGGTGGCCATCGTGGAGAAAGCCCATGGTGGGAACAAATCCGATGGTTTTTCCGGAGCGTTTCTGTTCGAGCGCAAACTGCTGAAGCTCTTTGCCGTTTCTGATTATCTGCATATCGCTACTCCTTGATTTGTATATGCAAACACGCGACCGCGAATGGTGTTCGGCGGCCGCGTGCTGTGGATTTGTTTTTTACTGGACTTCGACGAGCCAGTTGTGGATATCCGGAAGTTCACCGTACTGGATTCCGGTCATGTATTTGTAGAGCTTGGAGAGCTCCGGACCGATCTCGGTGAGTTTGTAGTCGTAGACTTTCTCTCCGTCGAAGATGCGTCCGACGGGGGTGAGGACAACTGCTGTTCCGCAGGCGGCGACTTCGGTGAAGTCGGCAAGCTCTTCGACTTTGACTTCACGGCGTTCCACGACCATTCCGAGGTCCTGGGCGCACTGCATCAGGCTCTTGTTGGTGATGGAGGGCAGAATGGAGTCTGAACGGCTGGTGACATATTTTCCGTCAGCAGTGATGGCAAGGAAGTTGCTGGTGCTGAACTCGTCGATGCAGGTGTGGGTCGCAGGATCGAGGAAGAGTGCCACCGGGCAGTGGTTGTCTTTGGCGATCTTGCCGGAAAGAAGACTTGCCGCATAGTTACCGGCAGCCTTGATGTGTCCGGTTCCGCGCGGAGCAGCACGGTCGAAGTCGCGGGAGATCATCGCGTCGACGGGTTTGATTCCGCCTTTGTAGTAGGCTCCAACGGGCATGACCATGATGACCAATTCATACTCCTGACTGGGGGCAACGCCGATCTGCGGAGTGGTTCCGAACATCACCGGACGGATGTAAAGGCTGCCGCCGGTTCCGTACGGGGGAACGTAGTCGATGTTGTCTTTGACCACGGTTTTGACCGCTTCGACAAATTTTTCGACCGGAAACTCCGGCATCAGCAGATGACGGGCAGAGGAGTTGATACGTCTGGCGTTTTCATCCGGACGGAAGATACGCACTTTGCCGTCTTTGCAGCCGAAGGCTTTCATTCCTTCAAAAATCGCCTGTCCGTAGTGCAGAACGTTGGCAGCGACGGAAATATTGATATTGTAGTCGTTGCAGAGGGTTCCGTCATCCCACTTGCCGTTTGCATAGTGGAAACGGATGTTGCTTCTGGTCGGCATAAAAGCAAAGCCGAGTTTATCCCATTCGATATTCATTTTTTCGTCTCCGTAAATATTGGTAGATTTATAAACTATCTGTATAACATACCTCAAAAAGAGGATTTTTCAAGTTGCCTTGTGCCTAAACTTGATAACTCAAGCTCTGACGGCGTCGAAAACTGCCTGCTCTTCCGGAATCAGCAGGGAGCCATCCTGATTGAATATGTCGTGGAACGGTACGCCTTCAGGAACTTTGCCCACCAGACTTGCCCATGGGTATATGGTCTGCGTTTTGCCGGATACCAGACCCCAGTTGATCGCTCCGATGTTGTTTTTGCGGAGTATGGGAAGGCACTCTTTGAAGGTGTTTCCGGCTGAACGGGCGACGTACTCGGAGCATATCACAGGACGTCCGTCTGCGATGTACTTGATGTGTTCCATTCGCTCGATAAAGGCGTTGGGCTTGTTGTAGGCGTGGTAGGTCACCACATCGGAGTTCTCAAACATAAAGCGGTTGAGTTCCGTGAAATCATCGTTGAACAGCCACGGCGCAGCCGTCAGCGGCTGGTCGGGATCGACGTCTCGCGCCCATTTAAATACATCGCGGAGCAGGGGGAGAGATTTGATTCCGCGCAGACGCTCCTCTTCAGCGAAATGCTCTCCGGATGTGCCGTTGCCGGGTTCGTTGTAGAGATCCCAGAGGATGATCCGCTCGTCGTGTCTGAAGTAATCGAGCATACTTTTGACGTAGTTTTCCAGACGCGGACGCTGTGAGAGGTCATCTCCTGCGGCGTTTCCGGGACTCTGCACCCATCCTGAGTTGTGGGTGAACGGAACCGGTTCAGGCTGTCTGCCGGGTGAAAACTCACTTTTCCAGCAGTCGTCAAAGATGGTGAACATCGTACCGATACCGTGCTTTGTGGCTATCTCAAGATATTTTTCCATGCGCCGGAAATATTTTTCTCCATCCGCTTCGAACACGAGGTCGTGCAGGTAAACCCGCATGATGTTCATGCCGATTTTTTCGGCAAATCCGAGTTCGCGGTCGATGAGTTCAGGTGAAAAGGTCTCTTCCTGCCACATCTCGAGCTGATTTATGGCGTTGGAGGGGGTGAAGTTGGCTCCGAATCGCCAGACGGAGCGGTCAAAATTTTTCATGGTGTAAATCCGTTTGCTGCTCAATGTTTCACTTCTTCGACCTCGGCTCCGATACCACGGAGTTTGGAGATCAGATTTTCGTATCCGCGGTAGATTATTTCCGCGTGATCGATGGTGCTTGTGCCTTTGGCGCAGAGTGCTGCGATGACCATCGCCATTCCGGCGCGGATGTCGGGACTTGACATGTTCTGGGCGTGAAGATTCGCCTTGCCGGTGATGACTACACGGTGCGGATCGCAGACTATTGCGTTGGCTCCCATGCTTATCAGACGGTCGGCAAAGTAGATGCGGCTTTCAAACATCTTCTCGAAGAACATCACCGTTCCCTTGCACTGGGTGGCGGCTACGATGGTGCAGCTCATCATGTCGGAGGGAAAATGCGGCCAGGGACCGTCGGATATCTGCGGAATGTGGCCGCCGTAGTCACACTGTATTTCCGGAGTCTGCCCCGGAGGCAGGATGATCCTGTCGCTCTGGAGATCGATGGTTATTCCGAGACGCTCAAATACACGGTAGAGCATCCAGTGGTTGCGTTTATTTATGCCTTTGACGGTGATGCCGCCTCCGGTCGCGGCTGCGAGAGCAAGAAAGCTGCCGGCTTCGATGTGGTCGCCGATGACTTTATGTTCAGTGCCGTGGAGTTTTTCCACACCGTTGATGATCAAAGTGTTGCTTCCGATTCCTGAAATGTCTGCCCCCATTTCGTTGAGCAGCTTTGCCAGATCGTTGACGTGAGGTTCGCAGGCGGCGTTGTAGAGCGTGGTTGTTCCGGAAGCGGTGGCGGCGGCGATAAGTATCTGTTCTGTGGCGGTGACACTGCTCTCGTCGAGAAAGAGTTCACGTCCGGCAAGTCTTGACGGCGCGTTGAATTTGTAGGTCTCATCTCCGGACATCTCTGCTCCGAGTTTGGTCAAACCGTAGAAGTGTCCGTCCAGCCGCCGTCTGCCGATGACATCACCGCCCGGAGGGTAGAGTTCGGCTTTTCCGCACCTTGCGATCAGCGGAGCGGCGTAGAGTATGCTTGTACGGTTCTTTGAGCAGAGGTCGCGCGGAATGGTCGTTTCACGGACTTTACTGCACTTGAAGCGCAGAGTGTTGTTCTCAAAGGTGAAATCCGCTCCGAGGACTCCTGCAATTTCGAGCATTGAGCGCACGTCACGGATATCCGGAACGTTGTGCAGAACACACTCTTCGTCGGTGAGCATGAGGGCGGGGATCATCGGAAGAACGGCGTTTTTGTTGCCGGATATTTCCACTTCTCCAAAAATCGGTCTCTGACCGGTGATGCGTAAACTTTCCATATATTGAAACCTGTTGTCGGGGGTGATATTTCAGTTACATAATTTATCTTGCACCACCGGCAAATGCAAGCGGTATATATGAATAAAAACGGTTTTATTCAGCCGAGCAGTTTTCTGAACTGTTCAGACTCTGTTCCCCACAACATTCTGGCGATTTCAAGAGCGGCTCCCCGGGCGTTGTTGAGGCGCATGAAGGTTTCAAAAAATTCCGTTCTGGAGACTTCCGGATCTTTGTTTTCTCTGAACTCTATATTCCGGAGCAATCCCGGATCGCGCATCCAGTATCTGGCGCACATGACTCCGCAGTCACCGAGGTTTGCCGCCTGTTCAGCCGAGCTGATGTCGCCGTTGAGGATCAGCTTCATGCCGTTTGCGCGCTGCTTTTCTGTCAGGCGGATTATCTCCGCAAACCGCTCCGGCATATCCGGAACGCTTTTGTACAGTTCTGTTACGCTTCTTGCGTGGATAAAAAGACGGTCGGGCGAGCCGTTTTCCGTGATCAGACGGATAACTTCACTGCATTGTACGCTCTGGTATCCGATACGGCTCTTGACCGAAAAACAGCCGGAGGGCAGGGCGTTGCGCAGAGCTTTCAGAATGTCGGCAAGACGGGAGAGGTCTTTGAGGGTTCCGCCGCCTGCGTTTCCGGAAACCACTCTGGCACTCGGACAGCCGCAATTGAGATTGACGTCGATACAGCCGTGTCGGAGCATAAGTTGTGCTGTCCGGCAGAGAAGTTCCCTGTCTGTTCCCATTATCTGACCTGAAACGGGAAGTCCCGTTGCCAGAAACGGAGCCAGAAAATCTGCTATCTGTCTGCTTTTGGGAACCCCTGTTGTCACCCGGAAAAACGGAGTCATCCAACGTGAAACCAGTTTGAGTTCAGATACCGTTTGGACAAACGGCTCTTTCATCACGCCTTCCATCGGTCCCGGCCAGACTTCCTGTATTGAGTTTTGCGTTGCTTCTGCCATAAATATAAAAAATTTGATTTTTGTAAAATATACCTCTGCCGGAGTGCTTTTTCCAGCTTGATAATTCGCTTTTGCGGGAGTATTTTATATAAAATACAGGAATTTTTGTGTCAAACAGACAATTATACAAAATAAAAAAGAAAGAAGAGTGAAAAATGAGCAGAATTTCTCCGCTTCAGTTGGCGCGTGCCGCCTACCAGCCGAAACTCCCCGTCGCCCTGCGCAACGGAGCCGCCGTTAACGTGGTCGAGGGCGGTGCCACCACCAGTGCCGGTGATGTCGAAGCTATTGCCAAACTTTTCCCCAATACTTTCGGCAGCCCCGCGCTGACCTTTGAAGCCGCTTCCG
The DNA here is from genome assembly GCA_045630865.1 of Victivallaceae bacterium. Taxonomy (GTDB): domain Bacteria; phylum Verrucomicrobiota; class Lentisphaeria; order Victivallales; family Victivallaceae; genus UBA1784. Next base: position 1,217 of record JAZQTR010000235.1, on the reverse strand, counting down.
AAAAGAAAGCCTTTGCCCCGATCAACGTCGGCGTCATCCTTTCCGGCGGACAGGCCCCCGGCGGTCACAACGTCGTTTCCGGTATTTATGACGGACTCAAGAGCCTCAACGCCGATTGCCGTATCTACGGTTTCCTCAAGGGACCCGACGGTCTGGTCAAAAACGAGGCCATGGAACTCACCGATGAGATCATTGATGCCTACCGCAACACCGGCGGTTTCGATATGATCGGTTCCGGACGTACCAAACTCGAGACAGAAGAGCAGTTCATCGCCGCCAAGAAAAACTGCGATGAGCGCGGAATCACCGCTCTCGTCATCGTCGGCGGTGATGACTCCAACACCAACGCCTGCGTTCTCGCCGAGTACTTCAAGGCCACCAAGGCCGGTATCTGCGTTGTCGGATGCCCCAAGACCATCGACGGTGACCTCAAAAATGAGTGGATCGAGACCAGCTTCGGCTTCGATACCGCCTGCCGCGTTTACAGCGAAGTCATCGGCAACGTCGAGCGCGATGCCAACTCCGCCAAGAAATACTGGCACTTTGTCAAACTGATGGGACGCAGTGCCTCCCACATCGCTCTCGAGTGCGCCCTGCAGACCCAGCCCAACATCGCCATCATCTCCGAGGAAGTCGCTGCCAAAAAGATGACCCTCGGTGAGATTGTCGGTCAGATCGCTGACGTCGTCGCCGCCCGCGCCGCCAAAAAGATGAACTTCGGTGTCGCCCTCATTCCCGAGGGACTCATCGAGTTCATTCCGGAAATCAAAGTCCTCATCGCCGAACTCAACGAACTGTTGGCCGTCAACGATGCCAAGCTCGCTGATCTCGACGCCGCCGGAAAAGCCGAGTTCGCCGCCGCCAATCTTCAGGCCAACTCTGCCGCAGTCTTCAAGAGCCTGCCTGCCGGAATCCAGAATCAGCTCTGCAATGACCGCGATCCCCACGGCAACGTTCAGGTCTCCCTCATCGAGACCGAGAAGATGCTCGCCGAGATGGTCAAGGCCAAGCTCAAGGAGATGAAGGCCGAAGGTAAATACGACGGCAAATTCTCCAGCCAGGTTCACTTCTTCGGTTACGAAGGACGCTGCGCCGCCCCCTCCAATTACGATCCTGACTACTGCTCCAGCCTCGGTTTCAACGCCGCCGCTCTGACCGGTGCCGGTTACACCGGTTATATGTCACTTGTCCGCAACACCACTCAGCCCGCTGATCAG
>JAZQTR010000234.1:0-11941 GCA_045630865.1 Victivallaceae bacterium | reverse complement strand
TGGTTCTCTTCGCATTCACCACTCTGCTCGGAAACTTCTACTATGTTGAGAGCTGTACCGCTTATATCCTCGGCAGAGAGCCGGGCAGAAAGACACTCGCCGCAGTCAGAATCCTCGGAGCTATCCTCATCTTCTTCGGTTCCGCATTGCAGATGGGTATTGCCTGGGACATCGCTGATATTTCCCAGTGCGTTCTGGCATTCATAAATATTCCGGTATGTATCATAATCGGCAGAGCGGCATACAACGCCCTCAACGATTATATGCGCCAACGCAAAGCAGGAGTTGATCCGGTCTACAAAGCCGCTGAAAACGGCGTGACTTCAGAAACGGATTTCTGGAAGTAAACTCTTTTTACTGCCGGAACAGACAGCATTTGACTTTTCACTTTCAAGACGTTATATTTACAGTAACGTAAATCTTATTGTAAATCAACGTTACGGGAGATTTTGATCATGCTGAAAAAACTTATTGTTTCTGCCGTTATCATTTCTCTGCCGCTCGCACTTGCCGCCCGCGGCGGACGCGGGATGCGTCCTGCCCCACAACGCGGCTTCAGCGGCGGAGCTGTAAAACCGTCAGTAAATATCAAACCGCCGACAGCACCCGTTACATCACCCCGGCCGCCTGCGGTACAGCAGCGTCCGGATAACAAAGTGCCGGTGATACATACGCCGGGACGTCCGCCGCAGTCCAAGCCTCCCAAACCGCCGCATGATCCGCACGGCCCGCACCGTCCGGGACACAAACCTCCGCCGCCACCGCAGCCTGCCTGGCGGCCGGGACACCATGACAGCAGATATGTACCTGTGGTTCCTGTTGTCTATTACGGAGATGTTCCAACTGACTATACCTACGCCTGGTACAACGACAAATACGTTATCTACTGGCGCGGATGGTTCTGGTACAAAGCCGCCTGGGTTTGGGGCGGACAGGGAGCTGCTCCGGCTCCGCCGACATGGCGTCCGCTGTAAAAAATCAGACTCCTGAACCGTCAAACAACGGGATAAACTCATCTGAAGCGGCTTCCTCATCCTGCAGGAAGCCGTCTTCTATTCCGGAGTCAAAAAGTACACTCTCAATGGTTTCGTACTCAAAATCTGAAAGCTTGCGGTTCAGTTCAGGATAACGCTCTCCGGAAACAATACCGCACGGAATATACTGGCGCATCAGACTGAACAACACACTGCCTTTGGGGAAATGTTCCGCCACATAATTGATCACATTTACAGAGTTTTCCAGCTGTCCGGGCAGAACAAGATGGCGGATTATCACGCCTTTTTGCATGATTCCGTCATCATCTATAACAAAGTTTCCGGTCTGTCTGACCATCTCATCAATAGCGGCGGCGGCCGTTTCAAAGTAATCCGGAGCCTGACTGTAAGCTGCCGCGATGGTGTTATCGGCATATTTCAAGTCCGGCAGATATATATCTATCTTACCTTCCAGCAGACGCAGGGATTCCACGCTGTCGTAACCGTTGGAGTTATAGACTACTGGAACCGGGAGCTTCTCCTCGAGACTCTCTGAAATCGCATGAATATAGTGTCCCGGAGTAACCAGATTTATATTGTGCGCCCCCTGATCGATCAATTCACGGTAGATCTCACGCAGACGGGCAACGGTTATCTCTTTTCCCTGATGTCCGGTGGAGATGTTGTAGTTCTGGCAGAATACGCACTTGAGATTGCAGCCGGAGAAAAAGACGGTGCCGGAACCGCGGCTTCCGCTTATGACCGGCTCTTCCCAGTGGTGCAGTCCTGCTCTTGCCACAACAGGCAAAACGGGACTTGCACAAAATCCGGTGCAAATCCCGTCATTAAGAGAGTTGTACCGCACCGCCTTACAGCGGCGCGGACAAATGGAACACTTCATTATTTGTATTCTTTGAGAGCTCTGTCAGCGCATTTCTTCAGGAAATCAGCATCCTCGGGAGTGATTCCTTTGCCGACATATTTGATCTCAAGCGGAGATTTTTTGAAGAGCTTTCCATACCAGACGCAAGCCTGCAGGAACTGTCCGCGGTTGTTGAGGTGGATACGGTCACAGCTGTATCCCATCTCGCCGGTTTTTCTGTTCTTGCTCCAACGCCATCCGGTGATGAGAGATCCGGGCTGCGGAACTTTCTGGCCGGGTTCAAGTTTATCGATCTCGCTCTGCGGGACCGGAACGAATTTCACAGCCTGGGTGTCGCGGACGATCTCAACGGCAAGTCCGGTCGGGATCACGCGGAATCCGAACTTCTCTGAAGCCTCTTTGTAGTTCTCGTAGATGGCTTTGTACATGCCTTTCTGACCGCCGACTTTATCAAGCCACTTATGATCGGGGCTGTATGCCCAGGTCTGCTGAAGAACGATTTCAGACTCGGGAGCGTGCTTTTTGACATAGGCAACCAGCTTGTCAATTTCAGGATAGAAGCTGCCCTTGACACTGCTCTGTGAGCTCTGCTGCTGAATGGTGATAACATCCCACTTTTCCGCAGCGAGCATATCGCGCAACTTGATAGCTTTGCCTTTGTATTTGTATTTTTTGACTTCGGGTTTTGCCTCTTCCATCTCAACATATTTCCAGTGACGCTGGATGGTGCATCCGCCGTGGTTGGCAAAAGCAAGGGTGAGATTATCGCCCTGCGCTTTGGCTATGGCGGGGAAATGAGTCTTGAGACTCCAGGTGAAGCTGTTGCCGATGGTAAGAACCTTGAGATCGGCGGCGAAAACTGACGCAACTGCGAGCAGCACGACGAAAATTGCTGATTTTTTCATTTCCGTTTTTCCTTATATATTTACGGGCGAATTTTATTTAATGTATCACCGAAACAGTATTTTTGCAAACTCCGGCATAAAGTTACAGCTCATTTACGGGGTTCGCAACTGACATCGCTCCATGTGATTCTTCCAGTTGCTCCCGGATCAAGAGTGGTACTCTTTCCCCTCACCTGAAATCTCAACATGCCGCGGTGTCTTACTGTGAATCTGATCTCAAAGATACGAAAGCCATCCTTATCCGGAACTGTACATGAGAACTTGTCAATATTCAGACTTCTGTCAGCATTATAAAACTCCTCATACTTCGTGCTGTCAAGATTGAAACGGAACAGTTTTCTTGTACCCCTCATATCACTGTAAGAGATGACAACTTCACTTGCAACCCCGCCCTCCGGCTTGAATCTGCCGCGGAACACCCGTTCTCCGGGAGTGGTCCAGACCGGAGCCGAAAGCAGCTGGATATTGCGGGAGTACCACTTGCCATTGTTGAAAAGCAGCGTTATACCTCCCGGAACCAGCCGGTACAGCGCAGGACGGTAACGCATGAATTCCGTAGCAGAATACTCTTTGCCGCTGTTGATGCGCCAGAAACGCGGATAGGGACAATTTTCAGGAAGCCAAGTCATCCGGCGGCTGTCCGGACGCTTTACGGTCATCATTTCAGCATAGTCACGGGTTACAGAAAAATCACCATTGGCGACAGCGGTATTGGAACCCTGACGGAAAAGCGTCTTAACTTCACTGATGACCGCTGCCTCATCAAAACTCTCCGGCATACCGGCAAAACAGCTTGCCATAAGTATATCTGAAGAGTTATTGTTGGTATTTCCCTCAAGTATGCGGGCGTAAGCCATTCTGACGGCAAGCCGGTTATACTGTGGATCTCCGGTGGCAGCGGAATAGGCACTCAACACCGGATAGATGTAGCTGCCCCGTCCGCCGAAATAGTCGCATCCGGCGAGAGGCAATGTTTTTTCCGGCGGCAGTCCGGGATAAGTCTCCTCAAGATGTTCCCGGTAAGTCAGGCTCAAATCGATGAGATTGGCGACATCTCCGGCTGCGGATTCCAGAAAAAGTTTATTCCCAGTCGTTTCATACATGCCGAGCAGTCCGGCAACTCCGTAAAGCGCACCGAACGGAACAAATCCGGAATTTTCCCAGTAGAATATCGAGTTTTCAAAATTGCGCGTTGTTCTCTGCATAAGCTGCGCCTTGACTGAAGGTTTGCGTTTAAGCCGCGCCACGGCATATTTCAACTGTTCAGCCAGACGTGCCGGAGCCGATTTGACACCTAACATTCTGGCTCCGTCGGTCACAGTAAGCATCCAATATCCCAACCGGCGGTCACCGTCAATATCCGGCGAATCCACCGGGATCGCCATCATCCGTACAAGGTTGCGGATGGCTGCTTCGCGGCTTCTGAAATCTCCGGTGAGCAGATAGTGCAGCATAATCCCCTGTGTCCAGGAGTGGCCGGAGTGGAAACCTCCGACGATATGATTGCAGCTGTGTTCCATCGTCAGACTTGAGTTGTGGTTTATATCCACATCCCGGTAGTGTCTGGCGGCGGCGAACCCCTGTTCGAGCAACTCGGGATCAGAGTAGATGACAGCCCTCATGAGTGTAGTATAATCTTCATAGGACTCCATATTTGCCCATCCGCCGTCGCCCCGGTGGTCGCCGAAGTCAAAGAGTCCGTAACTGAACTTCTCTCTTATGCTGGCAACAGAATGTTTGGAAGATGCGGAGTTTTTCAAATAGGCATCCAGAAATGGAGTTTTCACCTTGCCATTGAGTGCAAAGGGAACACAAGACGCGGCAAAAGACTCCGGAGAAACGCAGGAAATGACATCACTGCTGTACGCGGCTTCACTGCCGAAAGCAAATGTTCCGCGCCGGGTAACAGAAATTCCGGATGAAAGGATCAGCGGATGATAACTCTTATCCCACATCAGCCATTTTGCGCTGTTCCTGTCAACGACAACCTTTGACGGATGATATTCCTCTGCCATATCCAGACGCGCCCTGACCGGAATTCCGGAAACAGAAAAATCGACTTCTGTATTTGGCGATTTTCCGTAGAACTTCTTCAAACGGATGCTGGCAGTTTTTACAGATTCCGCTTTTTTTTGCTTTTCCGGAACACTGCACATCCAGCCGAACTCCCGCAAAACCACCGGGTTTTCCGGATGGTAATTGATAACAGTAAGTTCGACATCTACTTTTCCGGTGAGAGCGTAAGTGTGAACTCGGGCCTCAAAATTGGCAAGCACTTTTGACTCATCTTCCGGATGAACCATCGCACCTTTGTGGCAAACTACACGATGAAGCGGCCCGGGACGCTCAACATCGACCGATGCAACTGACATACGGTAACTCACTCCGGCAAGATCCGCAGCAAATACTCTGCCGTCAGACGCAAGAAGTTTTCCGTTTTCAGCAACTATCTTTTTCCACAACAGATCTTTGCCCGGAACAACACTGTAAAGCGGTTTGCAAGCTGCAGTCTGAACCGCCGTTTTATTGCCATATTCAAGGATAAACTCATTTTTTCCCGGTACAAGATCTGTTGAAAAATCCACTGAACTTGCGATAACGCTTGCATCTTTCACTCTTGAAGCAAGCGCAAGCGTCTGCACCGGGACAGCCTTGCCGTCTTTAGCTGTCAGCCGGAAACGGGTATTGCTGCCGACTGCGCCTGCGGGGAAAGGAACTCCAAGCGACACTGCCGCACTCCGGCGCGGCTTTTTGCAATCGTTCCAGACGTAAATCACCGCTCTGCCTGAATCAACGCCGATTTCAGCCGGAGCATCGACAGGAGCAATGGGGTCTGGAAGAGTCAACGACCGTCTGTCTGCCGGGTAATTCATCGCAGACTCGCAGTATTCTTTGGGAACGCTTCCTTTTTCATACTGCAGGGCATCCAGCCACATGGTCGCTCCGGAGGGAACACGCAGTTCAAAATCCACAGGGCCCTGAATTTTTCCGATGCGCCTCATATTCCGTACCGGATCCCGCTTGAGAAGAATAGTATATCTCTGCCACTCTGTTGTCAGCTTGAAACTTTTTTTCTGCGGAACAACCGCTTCGTTGCTGTGAAATATAAGCGAAGCATTGAGCTGAACCGGTTTATCGGCTTTGGCGTAAAATGAAAAAACAAACGGAGAGTTCTTTCCCGGCAGGACTTCATTGCACTCGGTGGAGAGCTTCAGCCAGTCACCGCTCTTCCCCCGCAGGGAATACCTGCCGTGGACTTTCGTGGTTTCATCCAGTACCCAATTGTTGCGGAAAGTGTATGAGTTCACCGCCATTCGGTTGAAACAGCTCTGTTTTCCGTACTCGAATGAGCCGTTGACAAAATAATTTTTTCCATTTGCCGCAAAAAAAGCAAAAATGGAAATCAGCAGCAGTATTTTCATATTTCATCCTCCATTAAGCTGAATGTTCATATTTTCTGCGGTTCAGAAGAGGTTTTTTCTGATAAAACCTGCAAGGAGCGGAGCGTATTTTTCTGTGGAATACTCTTTGGCAAGTATACGGGAGTTGGAACTTAATTTATCATAAAGGGATTTATCTGAACTTAACTGTTTGAGTGCATTTATCCAATCAGAGTCGCTTGCGGCGGAAAAGCCCACCTCCATTTGAGAGAGCAGAACGTTATTTTCGCCTACCGGACTTGCTATCGACGGAAGTCCGGAGCCGAGATACTGAATGAGTTTATACGCCGATTTTCCGCGCATGAAAGAGGTATCCGGCAGCGGCATGATTCCAACGTGGCACTGCCGGAGTATCTCACACTCCGAATCAAGGCTCCAATCGAAAAACTTCATATCGACTCCCGGTATCGGCTCAAGATTGCTTTTGGCAATCACAAACAGCTGAAAATCAATCTTTTCTGCCGCTTTCTGAAGCATTCCGGCAAATGGGAGCAGGCACTCGCGGTAAGTTACCGGAGTCCCTATCCAGCAGAGAGTGAAACGGGGTGATTTTTCATCACTTTTCCGGTAACGCTCCAACTCAATAGCTGTTGGGATCTTTATGATGTTGTCATTGAATTTACCGAGATATCCGGCAAGTTCATTGTTGGCGGCGATGATTCCGGAGGCATGAGAAGCAAGTTTTTCAAATTTGCCATCAAGTGTTGAATTGCGGTATTTTTCCCAGACGGCATCATCAAAGGCGAGAATATATTTGCGTCCGGCAAGGAGTCTGCTTTCAACTTCGTAGGGAAGAAACGGCATAAGCTCGTACTCTATGAGCATTTTCTGCGGCATCAGAGGAAGTGAAAAAAAACGCTTTGCCAGAGAAACCGCTCCGGAAAAACTGCTCTTTCTGCCTGCATAGAGTTTCTTCAGATAACTGTCGCTCAAAAGCGGAAAAAACTCCGGAGTTATCCCCTGCTGTTTCAGCAGTTCATTGTACGCGTAAAAACGCAGTCTGCTCGAAGCACCCAAGGCGGAATAACGGGTGCATACGGCAATTTTCTGCTCTTGTTGTTGATCCATATTCTCTCCTGACTGGTTTAATATACTCTTTGCGCCGGTAATTTGCAAACACATCATCTTGAAATGGTACAAAAACGGATATATATTATCCGTGTAACAGAGTATATGTATCAAGAGGTGTATTCTGCCTCCAAATCCAGGAAACTGCCTGATGAAAAAAGTATTTTTTGCCGCCGGTATCATTGTTCCGGCACTTTTGATTATCTGCGGATGTGAAAAACCGCACCCGGCACCGCCGACAGCCTCAACAGAGCTGCTCGTCCGTTTCTTTGCCAGTATGCGTAAAGGTGACCACGCTTCCGCAGTACAGCAGGGCGTAAAACTTTACGCCCTCGACAACAGCCAGGAAATCACCATCCAGCTGGTCATGCTTGAACAGGCTAACGAGTATGTGATCAGAACCCAGAGAGCATTGAATTCCGGAGACCTCAAAAGTGCACTTGACGCTCTGCGTGCCGGTATGAAAGCATACCCGGAAAACCGTACACTTCCCCAGTATTACCGGAGAGTTCTCCAGTTGAGAAACGTCCGCGCCCTGCTGGACGCCATGGAGAGTGCCGACAATGCCGCCGCCATGTCCGCCGCCCTCACCGCCGCACGTATCGGTCTTGCCGCCAATACGACAAAGGAGCTTGAAAACCACTTTGCCGCTTACGAAAAGAAAATTGCAGAAAAACAGAAAAACGACAAATCTGCAGAAAAAACCCCTTCGATCGTAGAACCGGCAGTGGTTATTCCGGGAGCGTAGAGGTTCAAGATGAAAAAAAGCAGAGCTCTGTTGCTTTTTCTTTCTCTCTTTTTTCTGTTTCCGCTGTCAGCGTCAGACAAAGATGTTATTGCCGAGATCGACGGTGTTCCGCTCCGTGTTTCAGATCTTGCGCCGGAAGTCAGGAAGTTGCTGGCAACGAACTCAACATCTGAAGACGTCCGTGATATCAGTATCAAAGCTGCCGTTATGACGGAAGTCAAATTAAGAGTAACCCTTGATCTTCTGAACTCAAGACAGATAGCTGTCGACCGCAGAACTGCAGAAAAGTATATCGAAGAGCGCAGCAAAAATTATCCGCAGAACGGAAAACTTCTCTATCAGGGTCTATCAAAACAAATCACAGATAAAAAATTTCAGCTGAAATGCGCGATCTATTTCTTCGTCTGCACCCTGTTCCCTGAACACGCCAACGTGAGCGGAGAAGAGGTCAGCAATTTTTACCACGCCAACAGCCGGCTTTTCCGGCGGTCGACAGCTCCGGAATACATGGTGGTAAAAGCCGATGGCAAAAAAACGGAAGCCGAACAAATGATCCGCAGTGTCAGGGTATTCCTGCTTCAGGGACAGGATATCACTTCCGCCGCACAGTCTGAAAAACTTCAGGCCGAAAAAGCCGATGCCGCGGCAGCCGCTGTCATCGCCGGATTCAAACTCAAAAAGAATGCGGTAAGCCCGGTTTTCCAATGCGGAACAGACTGGTGTGTTGCGGTATGCACCAAAGAGGCTGAAAACGGTTTTGCTCCGCTCAAAAATGTGGAGCCATTCATCGCAGAAGAACTTGTATCGCGCCGTTGCGGTGCGGCTTTTGACAAAATATTGAAACAGGAAATATCCAGAAAAAACATAAAATACCGGAGGTGAAATTATGGCTGTCTGGGGAAACGCTGTACAGGAACATTACATCAGAAAGTTCCGCAAAAACTTTGAACTTCGCAAAAAGATCTTCGAGAAGATTACGACCAAAGAAGAGGCGCAGAAATATGTGGATGATATCCGTGCAAAAGTGCGCTCCAAATTCTCTTTCCCGGCAGAAAAATGCGACCTCAATGTCCGGATCACCGGACGGCTTGAGCTTGCCGACTGCAACGTTGAAAAAGTGATTTTTGACAGCCGTCCGGGATTTCCGGTCTCCGCGGCGGTTTACCTGCCCAAAGAGATCAGCGGCAAGCACCCCGCTGTTCTTATGCTCTGCGGCCATGCCCTCAACGGCAAAGCTGCAATTCCCTACCAGACCGCCGGACGCAGTCTGGCGCAGCAGGGATGTATCGTAATTTGCCCCGATCCGGTCGGACAGGGTGAGCGTATCCAGTACTACCGTCCCGGTTTGAGCAACGTCACCGAACACAATGTCACCAACCGCCGTCTGCTTCCCATGGGCGACAACACCGGAAACTGGCGTACCTATGATGCCATCCGCAGTGTGGATTACCTGCTTTCCAGAGGCGATGTCGATCCCTCGCGTATCGGCGTTGCCGGAAACTCCGGCGGCGGAACCATGACCACCATGGTCAACGCTGTCGAAGACCGTTTTGCAGCCGCCAATCCCAACTGCTACATCACCCGCTGGTGGCGCAACGTCGAAAATGAACTGCCCGTCGATGCTGAACAGATCCTCGAAGGAGCGGCCGCTGACGGCGGAGAAATGGCTGACCTGCTGATCGCTGCCGCGCCGCGTCCTCTGGCTATCGGCGGACAGGCTAACGACTTCTTCGATATCCGCGGAACCCGCGAGGTCTATGAGGAAGTCAAACACATCTACACCCTGCTCGGCTATCCGGAGCGGGTGAGAATGACTGCAGGCCCGACTTCACACGGTTTGAGCGTCCATCTCCGCGAAGCTGCTTACGTCTTCTTCAAAGAGTTTCTGGGAACTGAAGGTGAGCCGGTCGAGACCACAGCGACAATGCTCACCGAAGAGGAGCTGTGGTGTACCCCCAACGGACGCACAATCGAACTGTCCGGAACCGTCACCATCCACGATCTGATCGCCGAACAGCTCAAAGAGCGCGTTGCCGACGCCGGTAAACTCACCAGAGAAGAGGCGGCAGAACTGGCAGGAAAAATTCTCGGTATCAAGGAAGAGGTCAAATGCCCCACCTACCGTCAGCTCCGTGATACTTCCAATCAGTTTCCCATCAGATTTTCACGCTACGGTCTGGAACTCGATGAGTCGATGATCACCACCATGTTCTGCGCCGCCAGCTGTGCATATTTCAAACTGACTCCGGATGAATCTGTTGAGCTTTATGTTCCCCACCAGAGCAGCACAGCTGAACTCTCCAACCGTCAGGTCACTGAAGCACAGAACCTCTTTGCCATCGACTACCGCGGCGTCGGAGAATCCATGCCAGACGGCTGCGATCAGGATGCTGAACGCAATTTCTTTGCCAATTACAAATTCGACTATCACTACTCTTCGCTCTCAACCCTTCTTGACGAGAGCTACCTCGGCGACCGCGTCAGAGATATCCTCGGAGCGATCGAACTTCTGACTGCCAGCGGCGCAAAAGAAATCAGACTCACCTGCTCCGGACTCGGACGTATTCCCGCCCTCTTTGCCGCGCTGCTCACCAAACGCAACGTGAAATATACTCCGGATGTTCCGCTCAACGGTCTGTACAGTCAGGTTCTTGACCATGAGGGAACACTTCCCCAGTCCTTTATCCCCATCGGACTGCTCAAAGAGACCGATTTCCCGGAACTCGAAAAGCTGGTGAAATAATCCTGTTCTGCTTTTCATTCACTTGCGACGGACACCGTATTATGCGGTGTCCGTTTTTTATATGCCGCATTTCCGGAAAAAATATTCTCCCGCCCTCGAAATTTCCTTAAAATGTGCTATATTCAAAAGTGATACAGAATAAAAACAGGTGATATATGAATACGACAGACAATGTTTTCGGAAATTACCGTCTGATAAACCCCATCGGCGAAGGTGAACTTGGTGTAGTCCATCTGGCGCAGAATCAGGATGACGGCACTTATGCCGCCTGCAAAATACTGCGTCCTGAACTTGCCGGAACAGGTTCAGCTGTCCAGCAGTTTATCTATGAAGCCAAAATTGCAGCAAAGCTTACGCATCCAAATGTGATACGGGCAATCACGGCCGGGGCAAGTTACGGCTACTACTACTTTATTATGGAGTACGTTGATGGCTGCTCTCTGGAAAAACTGCGTCTGGATTATCCGGAAACACTCTCTCCGTATTTTCTCTGTTCCCGCTTTGCCGAGCTGGCTGACGCCCTGGATTACGCATGGCGCAACCATCTGCTTGCCCACGGCGACATCAAGCCTGAAAATATCCTGATCACATCACAGGATAAAAAACTCAAACTTGCCGACCTCGGCCTCGCAAAGGTCGCAATCAACACCACATACCACAGCGATGAGATCATGGGCACGCCGCTCTATCTTGCGCCGGAGCTTGCCAACGGCACTATCTCAAAACCGACCGTAAAAAGCGATATTTACAGCTTCGGAATCATGTTCTACGAGTTGGTATGCGGAGAAGCTCCCTTCTCCGGAACCGTCGAAGAACTGCTGTGGAGTCACGTCAATGACACTCCGGCAAAGGTGCTTGAGCGCAATCCTGACGTTCCGGCAAAACTCGCCAATTTCATTGACAGCCTGATAGCCAAAGATCCGGCGGCGCGCCCGGAGGATTGGCGCACCATCGGTACTTTTCTGCGTTCCGGCTTATCAGCAGACAGCTGCCCCCAATCTCTGCCGGAAAAAAAGACAAAAAAAATGGGCGTCGTGATTGCGGTCATTATTACCGCCGTCATCGCCGCCCTCGCAGCTGCTGCTGTTATTCTGTTGTAATAACCGTCAGATTTCAAACTCCGGATAGTGCTGGAGTATGAAACCGGTAAGCGGAGTCGGATCATCCAGACCATGGGGAT
>JAZQTR010000233.1:0-12836 GCA_045630865.1 Victivallaceae bacterium | reverse complement strand
AAGACCGGTGCCCGTCGCGGTGACGCCGCCGAGATGTGCATCCTGATGCTCGTCGAGCCCAAAGCTGAATAAGTTTTTATCTTTTACAGCTCAAAAGAGTCTGACCGATGGTCAGGCTCTTTTTTTGTGTCTGTACATCGGAAAAAGTGAAGTCAGGGACTGTCATCCCCTTTGCGGATACTGTTGTTTTCTGCACGACATCCGGTGTGTGTTTTTCAGGATTTGTCAGTGTTAGCGGAAAATAATCATTTTGTCTAAAGAAATAATAAATTATTGCAAAAGTTTTCTGTTGCGTTTTGGGTAATGTATGTGTATAGTATATTAGTGTTGAAAACTCTCTATCAAACAACAGAAGGAATAAGAAAAAATGAAAAAGACAATCCGTTATTTCTCTTTGCCGGAACTCCTCGTGATCGTTGTGGTTTTTTGCGCTCTTGCGGCGTTGGTGCATCCTGCCATGGATAAAGCCAGAGCCAAAGACATGCAGCTGTCATGTTCCAACAATATGAAAAATCTTTCGTTGCGGACTGCAATTTACAGCGATGACAATGGCGGTACGGTTGTGGTTTCCGGCGGACGCGGTTTTTACCACTGGCTCAACTTTTACGGTGTCAAGGCTCCGGGACTTTTCAAGATCAATAAATACAACGCTGCCGGAACCAACCAGTTCTGGGATCAGCGTTATGCCTGTCCCACTATGGTGGCTCCGACCCGCGATAATCAGATGGCTTCCCACACCTACGGTATGATCAATTTCCGTGCCTACGGAAAGGGTGTCAAAGAGCGTCGCTGGAACGGAAAGCAGTATTATGATAACGCCTTCGGTGATCCCTGGATCATGGGTAAAAGTGCTTCAGAGGCGTTTCTCAATATTAACAAAATGAAGAATCCGTCGGAGTTTTTCCTTTATGCGGAATCTGCCTGGGCATCCAAGGCGAAGAAAGCCGATGGTTACGGTCCCTATCCCGGACAGGCGATCAACTCATTCTATCTCCATGCTGACTGGAGCGGATCCTCATTCGGAATCAAGTTGAGCCACGATAACCGCGCCAATATCGCTTTTGCTGACGGTCATGTCGCAAGCCGCAGTGCGTCAGAACTCAAAAATGGTTTGATGTGGGTTCACAGCGGCGTTGACGGCAACGGCGTTTTCGTCAAATTCTGAATCAGCAGATAAAGGTGAACCAATGGATAGCGGTAAACGTCAGCTCTGCCTGATCAACGGCAACTGGAGTGTAGGTTTTACTCACCCCGCGACCGGCATATACCACGAGATGCCGACGTCGGCTCCCGGCTCTTTCGCTCTTGATCTTGCGGCTGCCGGACTGATTGAGCGCGATGAGATAGTTCATCCGGCATCTTCTGATAAGATCAGGGTTTTCGAGCAGGTGGCAAAGTGGGAGTGCAAGTGCAGTTTTGATCTTCCCGAAACCACCCCCGGAGCGCGTCAGATTCTCGTTTTCAACGGAATAGACACTGTTTCAAACATAAAGCTCAACGGCGAACTTCTGGGTACGACGGAAAATATGTTTATCCGCTATGAGTTTGACGTTACCGATAAGCTCAAAAAGTCCGGTAATCTGCTGGAAGTCGAGATCATCGACCCTGTCCGCCACGCTGAAGAAACGATGGAGCTTGACGCTCTCGCCTACTGGACAAGTTTTGACTCTTTCACCAACTACATCCGCCGTACCCGCTGCCTGATGAGCTGGGATAATGCTCCGCGTCTGGTCGTCGGCGGTCTGTGGCGGAGTGTTGAACTTGTGGAAAAACTTCCCTGCCGCTTTGAGGATTGCTATATCTACACCCGCAATCTCAACAAAGAGTGTGATCTGGCAAGTGTCGGAGTCCATTTTTTCGCCGAGTTTCCCGAAGAGCTGCGCGGAAGACTCACTGGAAAAATCCGGTTCAATTTTGAGGGAAAAACTGCACTTGAGCAGACCTTTACGGTCAATCGTCACTACTATACTTTCCACAATCTTGAGCTGAAAAATCCCGAACTCTGGTGGCCGGTAGGTTACGGCAAGGCAAATCTCTACGATGTTGAGCTTGAGCTGCTTGACGGAGATGTTGTGCTGACAAAAAAAGTCATCCGCTTCGGAGTTCGCTTTGTCACCTTCAAAAGCAGTGAGATCATCGAGTCCGACGGTTCCGGAGAGTTTCTGTTCACCTGCAATCATCAGGATATCTACTGCCGTGGAACCAACTGGAAGCCCATCGACGCTTTCTTCTGTAACATCACTCCCGCCAGACTGCGCGAAACCCTCGACCTTGCGCTTGAGTGCAACTGCAACATGGTGCGTATCTGGGGTGGTGGAATCTACGAGGAGCAGACGTTCTACGACTACTGCGATGAAAAGGGTCTGATGGTCTGGCAGGACTTTATGATGGCGTGCGAATTTCCGCTGCAATCTCCGGAAAATCAGTGCCTGATGGCGGAGGAAGCGAAGTTCGTCATCAAAGAGCTGCGCAACCATCCGTCGCTTTTCCTCTGGTGCGGAGATAATGAGGTCGATAAAGGCATCTACCGGCCGGTGCGTTTCCCTGATGCTGTTATGCCTTCGGATAACATCATCACCCGGGTTACCATTCCTGACCAGATCAAGCGTTTTGATCCTTTCCGCTTCTATATGCCCAGCTCTCCGTACATAAGCGACCTGCTTGCCGCTGACCGCACGAAAGACTGGCTGGATTGGGCTCCCAATCTGCATTTGTACGTCGATTACAGAGTCTACCACGACACCCTGCGCAGGAGTCCGGCAAAGTTTCTGGCGGAGACCGGACCTATCGGCTTCAGCGCGTTCAGTGAGAGTGACTGTATAAGAGATCTTGAGCGGGAGCGTATTGCCCGGTTGTGGAATGCTCCGGCTCCGGCGAGCAATCCTCCCGGATGCGGACACCAGTCCGATACCTATTTTGCCATCTGCCTCAATAAAGTCAAAGATGTGCTTTCCGCAGTGACCGGCAGGGAATTTTCTGCAGATGAACTTGATGAATTTGCACCCATCATCAACTTTGTCTGTGCAGAGGTATTCAAAGATGCCATCGAGTATTACCGGATGAACCGTCCGGAAAAGGCCGGAGTTCTCTGGTGGTCGCTGTCTGATATGTTCCCGATGAGCTTCAACTACTCGGTGGTTGATAGTGAGATGAAGAGAAAAATGCCTTTTCACTGGATCCGGCAGTCCCAGCAGAATATCTGTTTGATGATGGATAAAAATGCCGATGGCTCATTTGTGCTTACCGCAGCCAATGATACGCTCGAAGAGCTGACTGGTCTTGCCTATGAGGTTTACAGCTGCGACACCGAAAGCGGAGAGCTGACCTGCGTCTGTTCCGGAAACGCCGGCGTTTCTGCCAACACTTCTACCCGCATCGGAGAGTTTTCGGCTCAAAACTCCACATTCTTCCTTATCAGCTGGGTGCTTGACGGAGTAAAATATTTCAACCACTATTGTTCTGCTGCTCTGCCTTATTCTGACAACTATATTGCTAAAGTAACGCAGATCCTGAAAAAGTATTACTGTTTCTGATATAAAAGAGGTGAAAATATGAAATGTATGTTCAAAAGCAGTGTTGTTCTTCTGGCACTGCTTGCTGCCGTGAGTTCCTTCGGCGCGGAGAAGATTTCCATCGATGCACTTGACTGGGATGTTCCGCCGTGGAAACTTATCTACTGGAACTGGAAAGATAATGTCATACGCAACACTTCCGGCGGAGCCTATGTCGTCAGCCGCAAAACTCCGCATGCATGGGATTTTACGGGCGAAGTTACCGTTACACCGCGTGAAACCCGCAGCAAGAGCCGTTCAGAAGCTGCGCTTGCATTGACCGGTCCTGCCGACAAATACGACACTCTTTACGGCTGGCATCTGTCGCTTGCCGAGGAGAATGACGTCCGCAAAGCAGACATCGCTCTTTTTCAGGGACTTCAGGTTCTTGCTCCCTTGAGCCACAGCATCGAATACGGTAAGGATTTCCGTTGGGAGCATAACAAGAGCTACCGCCTGAAACTGCAGGTCAAGCGCAATACTGCGCGCGGCGAAGTGTACAGTCAGGATGGAAAACTGCTCTGGGCGTGTGTATCAACAGCCAAAGAGAATTTCAAAGCTTTCCCTGTAACCTTTGCAATCTACACGACGGCTCTCTGCAGTGAGTTCAGCGAACCTGCGGCAGAGTGGAAAGAAAAGACAGCTGTTTCCAAGTATACTGTTGTTGTCCGCAAGCCGAAATACAAATCTGCGGCCAATGTTCTCAAGAGTTACAGCAGCAAGGCGACCGGATTTTTCCGGGTCGAGCAGGATAAAACCGGACGCTGGCACTTTATCGATCCCAACGGTAAAGCCATGTTTGCCTGCGGAATAGACCGTTTTTACAGAGGCGGACGCTTCTGTGAGGCTCTCGGTTACTCACCCTACAAAAAGAACGTTACCGAAAAGTTCGGTACCTGGCAGAAGTGGGCAGAGCACACCCGCAAACGCACTGACAGCTGGGGCTTCAATTACGCTTCGACCGCTGATGAGGGATTTTACGATCAGTTCCCGTTTTCCATCAACCTCTGTGTTGGAAGCTCTTTTGCCACATTCGGTGACGATTATGACATCTGTCCCTATCTCGGACACGTCGGTTCTGCTCTGCCCAACCCCTTCCATCCCCGCTTCGCAGAGTGGACAAAGACCTGCTATCTCTACTGGGCGGCTTCTGATATAGAGAATCCCTACTACGTCGGTTACTTCTGCGACAATGAGCTGCGCTGGAGAGGCGCAAACTACAATCCCAACGGAACCGGCGTGTTTGATTCCGTCCTCGCCAAAAAGAGCAGTCACACCGCCAAGATCGCGCTGGTCAAGTTCCTCAAGGAGCGTTTCAATGGCGACATCGCC
Organism: Victivallaceae bacterium; assembly: GCA_045630865.1. Taxonomy (GTDB): domain Bacteria; phylum Verrucomicrobiota; class Lentisphaeria; order Victivallales; family Victivallaceae; genus UBA1784. Next base: position 7,953 of record JAZQTR010000233.1, on the reverse strand, counting down.
AAATTCAACAAGTTCTGGAAGACAAAGCTTGCCGGATTTGACGCCATACTTGAACTCAAAGAGCTTCCCCACACCGATTCTGCGCAGATCGCCGTCAAACAGGATTTCCTTGAAGTTGTGGCGGAAAAATACTACGGCACAATCGGCAAAGTCCTGCGCGAAGTCGACCCGAACCACCTCTTTATGGGCAACCGTTACGCCGGAACCCACTCCGCTCCGCCGCAGGTTTGGAAGATGGCAGGTAAATACTGTGACGTGGTGACTTTCAACCAGTATCCGCTTCTTGATTTTGAACGTAATGAGCTTATGCTGGGCAACACTCCGCTCAAAGGCGAGTTCGACAGGATGGCGGCTATCTGCAAGCGTCCCATGATGATCACTGAGTGGTCATATATCTCCTTTGACAGCGGACTCAACAACCGCCGCGGAGCAGGTCAGCGGGTCAATACCCAGCAGGAGCGCACCAATGCAGCCGAAGCATTCCTTCGTCAGGTGCTGGCGATGCCTTATATGGTCGGTATGTGCTGGTATCAGTTTACAGACGATCCCAAACTCGGAGTGCGTAAAATGCATCCTGAAAGCTGCAACTACGGTCTGGTCAACGAAGAGGATGAGCCCTACAAAGAGCTGACCGGTATGTTTACAAGAGTCCAGCGAGACATAGACGCTTCCCGGGCGGAGGGTTTCAAGCCGATGCTTCCTCTCAATGCCGCAGGAAAACTCTACAAGGATTTTGACGCTCCCGACGTTCCCAAGGGCACTGTTGACGGTCTTGTGCTTGAAATGAAGCGCGACGGATCATTTTCCGCCGCCAACAAAGAGCTTGCCATCCGTCACAACGGTAAAGACGGCAATCTTGAATTCTGGTGCGGTGACCGCAAGGTCGGCAGTTATTTCGTCGCCCTCAAGGGCAACCTTGCCGGACTTGCCCGTCTGGCCTATCCCATCGGACGCAAAATCACCGGAGTCAACGCCAGATATACCGCCAAAGGTATTATCGTTGACTTCACATCTGTCTGCAGCCGCGGAAAAGATTACTTTGAAGCAGATTGCCGCTTCCTGCTTCCGGCAAAGGGCAACTGGATCATGATGGATATCAAAGAGGTCCGTAACTTGAGCCGCAAGAGCTTTGATATGAAGGGATTTCTCATGCAGGTTCCGCCGGCGTTCAAAGCGGATATTTCCAAATGCCGTCCCTATATCGGTTCTCTCATCGTCAAAAAGGATTGCTGGTACGATGACAAAGGCAATTACTTCGGCGGAACTGCCTCTTACGGCTGGTTCAATTTCCACTACTTCTGGGGCGGCGATAAGAAATACCATCCGGATGCTCTCCATGGCACAGAGGGCATGATGATGCCGGGTGAGTCTTTCCGGCCGCGCACACCCGCTTACTGTTTCTTCTATGCCGGAACTGACGGCAAGCGGCACACCATCGCCGATGAACTGGTCAAACTTGATATGAGCGAAGTGCATCTGATCAACAGGAGCAGATAATGGCTGTGCGGAAAATTTTTATTTCAATTCTGCTTGCTCTGACTGTTGCGGCAGTAAGAGCTGAACTTGCTGATACATTCAGACTCTACAACATCTACACCGACCATATGGTGCTGCAGAGCGGCAAGAACATCTGTATTTCAGGAACTGCCGCTCCGGGAAAATCTGTCGATGTCACTTTTGACGGCGAAACTCTCCGCTCCTGTGCCGGAAAAAACGGCCAGTGGCGGGCGATTTTCTCTCCGCGCAAACCGGGTGGTCCTTACACTATCACCGTGACCGGAAAAAACAATGTTACCAAAGTTCTGAAAGATATTATGGTCGGTGAAGTCTGGGTGTGTTCCGGACAATCCAATATGGCGTTTATTCTCAAGGATGCGTTCAATTGGGAAGCCGAGATGAAAACGGCGCAGAACCTGCCTGATCTGCGTATTTTTGAAGCCTCAAGAATCGTTTCTTTTGCAGAAAAATGCGATGATGTCCGCTCAACTGCCGGATGGCAGAGGATCAATCCGCTGCTGGCCAAATGGTACTCTGCCATCGGTTTTCTTTTCGGCAGAGATCTGAACAAAAAGCTCAATGTTCCAGTCGGTATCATCAACAGCAGCTGGGGAGGTACTGCCATCGAGCCATGGATGAGTACCGACGCTCTGCGCAGTGCAGGACGTCAGGATCTGGCAGATGTTTCCATGAAATATCCAGCAGTCGATTATGAGCAATTCAAAAACCGTCGCAGTCAGAATGCTTTGCGGTGGGAGAACAACTTTTTCCGCAGCCATGCAAAAGAGTTTGAAAAGGCGAAATCATGGGGCGGAACTACCCTTGTCGAGCCGGAAAAGTGGAAAAATGTGACTTTGCCGCGCCGCCTCAATGAGCTGCGTATCTACCGTCCCGGCATCACCTGGTTCAGATGCGAAGTCGATGTTCCGGCAGATATGGCCGGACGTGATTTGGAACTCTCTCTCGGTCCCGTCGGCGAGCGTGATGAAACCATGTTCAACGGTGTTCCTGTCGGAGCTACCGGCTCCGGACACTCCATGCCAGGATGGGTTCCGAGACTCTACAATATCCCGGGGTATCTGGTCAACGCCGGAAAAAATGTGGTCGCCGTACGTGTGATCTCTTTCGGAACTGTCGGCGGCTTCTATGGAAATCCCGACCGCTTTTACCTTGCCTGTGAGCCGCGCAGAATAACTCTGGCGGGAAACTTCTGGAAAATGCGCTCCGAATTTCAGCTGCCGGTCGGTTTTGCTCCCCGTCCTGCGCTTGCCTACGACAGCACAAAAAATTACCCGTCGTGTATCTACAATGCCTCTCTTGCCGGACTGCAGAGATTTCCTGTACGCGGTGTGCTCTGGTATCAGGGCGAGGGCAACGTGAGCCGCGCCAAAGAGTATTCCGCACTCTTCAAGTCGCTCATCACATCGTGGCGCAGAGAGTGGAACGATCCTGATATGCATTTTATTTTCGCCCAGCTTTCAAGTCTGGAGCGGCATGCACCTAAAGCCAAACTTCCGGCCGGTTTCTATGACAAACTTCCCTGCCGCGAAAGCGGATGGGCAGAGTTGCGTGAGGCGCAGAGCAAGGCTCTTGAATTGCCGAATACGGCGATGGTCGTGACGACTGACGTCGGCAATCCGCTGGATATCCATCCCCGCGACAAGCAGACTGTGGCAAAACGTATGCTCAATGAGGCTCTGCGGATAGCGTATAAAGAGAAAACAGCATCTTTCCCGCGATTTGAAAAGATGAGTGTATCCGGGAACAAAGTGATCGTTCATTTTGCCAACGCTGATTCCGGACTGGTTGCCGTGAATGGCAAACTGCGCCGTTTTGCCGTTGCCGGAAGTGATGGCGTATTTCATTGGGCCGATGCCGTGATTGACCACAACAAAGTGATCCTCACCTGTAAAGAGGTGAGCTCTCCAGTTTATGTACGTTATGCATGGGACAACAATCCGATTGACGCCAATCTGTTCAATAAAGAGGGACTGCCTGCTTCAGGATTCCGTACCGGACGCTGATATCGCTTTCCTGCGCCTGAATGAGTTCACTATTTCCAGCAGAGCTGCTGAGGCGAAACTGCAGGCGCAGGGCAGAACCGGCAGATGATAGCGCGGAGCGGAGATCGCTCCCGGAAGAAAGAGATAATACCAGATAAGCAGGGCGAAAAGCACCAGCGTTATGAACGAATCACGGTTTTTCCTGCAGAGCATCTTTATAATGTACCAGACTGCTCCTGCCGCAGTGACTGCAGAAACCGCCAGCAGGGGCAGCAGCAGGAATATCAGCATGTATTTGCCGTTGAAGTAGTGTTTGACTGCAGGAAAAAGCCCCTCTTTTGCTAATATTCCCATCGTACCGCGGTTGGGCGTGGTCGCTCCGGTAAGCTCAAGGAAAGTCGGTGCATCCGGAAGCAGAGTGGCAAAATTAAGCTGCTGTTTGAGCCAGACAAAGGGGTGCTGCATGACCAGCATGCGGTATTTTTTCACCCGGTACGCTTCACGCGATTTTTCATCAGGATAGAGCGTTTTGTTCTGAAACTCCTGATTCATCTGCTGTATGATCTCCGCCTTTACAGTTTCAAAGTCGCTTTTTTTCACTTCTGCCAGAAGCATTGCGCCATTCTGGTGGTACATAGCTCCGGTATTGGTGTCGATTGTGAAACCTGCTCCGCAGAGATTGTTGCGTATCATCCACGGAAAGACGATTGCTCCAGTTATCGCAAGAGCCGCTGCACCGGAGAGGATTTTCTTTTTCAAATCCGTTTTTTCCGCAGCAAAGAGCAGAACAAGTGCGCACAGGGGGAAGAGCAGATTAACCGGACGCAACAGGGTTCCGGCGGCGGCAACAGAGATGGCGCACACAAAATGATTTCCCTTGCCCGACTTCAGATATTTGAATAAAAATAGCGTTTGAAATGCGGCAAAAAGGGCAAACAGAGTGTCTGTGAGCAGCATCGGAGCGTTGGCTATCGAAGTTATGTTGAGGGCAAAGAGCCATGCGGCGATGTTTCCGGTATCTTTCCGGAACTCTTCGGCGCAGAGATAGACAATATACACCGTCAGCAGTGAGATGAGGGTGAAGATATTTGCCATCACAAGTTCGTGTGAGCCGGGAAATATGGCGATAACAGCCGCCCATATGGTCGGAAATACCGGAACTCTGCCGGTAATGCCGTCAAAGTTTCCGCATTGATTAAGCGTCTGCGCCATCTTCAGATAGAGATCGGTATCCGGACGGTGAAGGCGCATCAAATCAGCCGTCGCCGCCGCCAGTATTCCGAAGCGGAGCAGTGCCGCAGTAAACAGCGCACCTGCGAGAGGGATATATTTTTTCAGCCGCTCAACTTGAGGAGTCATTCCTCAACTCCGGACAAGGTAGCGTCCGCCGCGTCTGATGAGTACAACTGTGCGGTCATCGCTCTGGATGGTTTCGTATTCCGAGATATTCTGCATGAGATGGTCGATGATGACTTCGGTTTCACCGCTCTCTTCACATGCCTTGAAGAAAATTTCACTGAGCCGTTTCTGACCGAATTCATTGCCGTCGGTGTCGGTCGCTTCGGTCATTCCGTCGGAGTACATCATAAAGGTTGATTCAGGATCGACTGCGATACAGATCGTGTCGAAAGAGACAAACTCATCGGGCAGGATTCCGAGGGCGGTTCCGTCCGGAGAAATGATTCTTATATGATTGTGGATGAAGCTGACAAGGTCGGTGTGTCCGGCTCTGCCGAATTCGAGCAGATTGTTTTTGCGGTCAAGAAGACAGCAGCCCAGCGTCACGAAGCGGTCAGCATCGGTATCACGGAAGAGTTTACTGTTGATGTCGCTCATGAAGCTGTTGAGCGTGGTGAAAGTTCCGACCATACTGCGGGCGAAACTTCTGGTCATTGCGCTCAACATACAGGCAGGAATACCCTTGCCGCAGGCGTCGCCGAGCAGAACCAGCATTCTGTCATCGTCAATACGGATGAAATCATAGAAGTCGCCATTGACTTCCTTCGCCGGACAGGTGCGGGCATCGATAAGAAAATCTCCCCACTCCGGCGAATCTGACGGAAGCAGAGAAAGCTGAAGATTTCTGGCGAAATTAAGCTCCTGATCGATCCGGTCGCGGCGGCTGATTTCACTGTATACCCGCACCAGGTCGCGGATCATGTTGATCTCGTTGCGGAGCTGGGATATGCAATCCATCTGCTCCTGTGAAAACGGACGTCCGGGAACAGTTTTGTTGTTTACGGCACAGACGGCTCCGGTCAGAACTCCGTCGGATATCAGCGGAACGATCATGACACTGCGCAGGGCATTTGAGTTGGGAAACTCCGAAAAACGGGGATCCACAGATGCGTCGTTGACCAATTCGCGCTGCTGATCTTTCATCAGTTTGCTGAAGAGTCCGCTCTCTGCGCTCCAGTGTTCACGGCGCATGGCGTCGAGCAGCTGCTCGTAAGGCGTGAGCAGGGGCTTGTCGATACCGTGGACAAGCGGATAAGGACCGCAGACACCGACTCCGTGGAGCTCACCGTCGATCATCTCGTAGATGCCGACGGATTCCGCATCGACTCTCTCGGCAACGTTGAGTGCAGCGGCGTGCATAACTCCGTCAACACCGTCGCTCTGCCAGATGCCGTTGGAAAAGCGGGAGAGAAATCCCGTTGTTTCCCGCAACTCGGCAGAGGCGCGGTCGAGATCGGACTGCAGACGCCGTATACGTCTTAAAGCGAAAGGGACGGTGAAGAGCAGCACGACAAGTGCCGCTCCGAACGCAAGTCCGAAATGCGAAAGCGCGTTGGGAGCTTCCGCACTCATAAGCATTACATTCCAACCGTCCACTTTTTTGCTCCGGAAAGTTGATTACTTGCCGCTGGCAAGATACTCCTGAAGCGAACGCAGGGGAGACAGGCCCTGCTTGGCATCGCGGATACCCTCGGCAGTTGCGTGGGCGGCGGCGATGGTGGTCATATACGGAATCTTGTACTGGATCGCCAACATACGGATGTAGCTGTCGTCGATCTTGCTCAGTTTACCCATCGGAGTATTGATGATGAGTGCGATCTCGCGGTTGCGGATAAGATCAGATACATCAGGTCTGCCCTCGTTGAGTTTGCAGACTTCCTTGTGGGCGATACCGTTTTCGGCGAGGAACTTGGCAGTTCCTTCGGTAGCATAAAGCTCGAAACCGAGTTCCTCAAAGGTCTTGACGATCGGCAGCAGATACTTGCGGTCGCGCTCCATGACAGAGACCAGAACTTTGCCGGAAAGCGGCAGGCTGGAACCGGCTGCCTGCTGTGCCTTGAAGTATGCCATGCCGAAGGTGTCGGCAAGTCCCATGACTTCGCCGGTGGCGCGCATTTCAGGGCCGAGGATCGGGTCGACTTCGGGGAACATATTGAACGGGAAGACCGCCTCTTTAACGCCGACGTAGTTCTTCGGCGGCTCTTTGAGCAGGTCTTTGAAGCTCTCGAGGCTCTCGCCGAGCATGAGTCCGGTGGCGATACGCGCCAGCGGAACTCCGGTCACCTTGGAGACGATCGGAACGGTACGGGAAGCGCGCGGGTTGGCTTCGATGATCCAGACCTCGTCGTTGCAGACGGCGAACTGGACGTTGAGGATACCGATAACTCTGAAGTCACGGGCAATCGCTTCGGCATGACGGTTGATCTTTGCGAGGATCTCGGCAGAGAGGGTGGTCGGCGGAATGGCGCAGGCAGAGTCACCGGAGTGGATACCGGCAAGCTCGATATGCTCCATCACAGAGGCGACATAGACGCTCTTGCCGTCGCTGATGGCATCGACTTCGCACTCGATGGCGTTGTCGAGGAAACGGTCGATAAGCATCGGATACTCGGGGCTGACCTGGATCGCTTCGATGGCATAGCGTTTGAGCATGGCCTCATCGTAAAGCACCGCCATACCGCGTCCGCCGAGGACGAAGCTGGGGCGCACCATCACAGGATAACCGATTTTTCTGCCGAGGGCGACAGCTTCATCGAGGCTGCGGGCGGTTCCGCTTTCGGGCTGACGGATTCCGAGGGCAAGCATGCGCTCACGGAAATACTCTCTGTCTTCAGCCAGACGGATACCTTCGGGCTGGGTTCCGACGATGCGGACACCGGCATCCTTGAGCTCCTGGGCGATGTTGAGCGGAGTCTGACCTCCGAACTGGACGATCGCGCCTTCGGGTTTCTCTTTTTCGTAGATGGTCAGCACGTCTTCGACGGTCAGCGGTTCAAAGTAGAGCTTATCGCTGGTGTCATAGTCGGTGGAAACCGTTTCGGGGTTGCAGTTGATCAGCACGGATTCGTAACCGGCTTCACGCAGAGTCAGAGCCGCGTGGACACAGGTGTAGTCAAATTCGATTCCCTGACCGATACGGTTCGGTCCGCCGCCGAGAACCATGATCTTCTTGCGGTCGGAAACCGGAACTTCATCTTTTTTGTCGGCGTAAGTG
>JAZQTR010000232.1:0-12261 GCA_045630865.1 Victivallaceae bacterium | reverse complement strand
AGTTCGCCCGGTCAGCCATCTGCTCAACAGGAACATTGAGTTTGGCGGCAACGCTGTCAAGGAACGCTCCGGTTCCGGCGGCACAGATACCGCTCATCTTGTAGTTCCACATCTGCATTGAGTCACGGAAAACCATCGCCTTGCTGTCCTGTCCGCCAACGTCGAGGATTGCTTTGCAGTTGGGGTGGAAGTGGCGGGCTCCGGCGACATGGGCGGTGACTTCGCTCACTCTGAAATCGTAGGGAAGAAACTCTTTGGTGTCTTCGACTATCTGACTGCCGGTAACTACGGTGCAGGCAATATCTTTGAAGCCGTTCAAACCGCAATCGGCAAGAAACTGATCGACAGTCTGACGGAGCTGGCCGAAATTACAGGCCCCGCACTTGCTGCAGACGCCGCTGCATCTGACTCTTCCGGAGTCAACCGGCTTGGTTCTGCGGTACAGAGTTTCACGAACTCTGCCTTTGCTGTTCATCAGTGCGGCTTTGAAAGTTGTAGAGCCGATGTCGATACCTAAAAAAAGCTTTTCCATATTAAAATTCCATCCCTGATGCCGTTGGGCGGCAATCCCCGGTTATTAAACACTTTATTACCGCTCATAATATACCATTATCAGGCGAAATTGTCAATAGAGGTTAACATTTTATCCGGCACAAAAGACAGCTTCCGGCGTCTTTAATATTTCCGGATAAGGAAAATTACTTTTTATTCAGTATAATCAAGGCAGATGACAGCCGGAATCATTTAAGAATGAAGCTGTTTATCCGGCTCAACCGACTGTGTCGGGCCCAATATGTCACAAGCTGCTTATCACTCTGGCAATTTCTTCAGCAGTCAAACCGTATTTACTGCGTAATTCACTGATTTTACCATGACAAACAACTTTATCCGCCGGCCAGCCGAATGCAGTTATTGCTCCGTGTTCCTTACCGGCAAGTGCTTCAGAGAGTGTCGAATAAAGCCCGCCGCAAACGGAATGATCCTCTATGGTAAAATGGCGGCAGCTTCTGTACTGCTCCGCAAGCTCAATATCAAACGGGGAAATGAATTTCACCGAAACAACGGTAACATCCTCTTCAAGAGCATCCGCAACTTCAAGAGCGGTGTCTATTTCTGCGCCGAGAGCCCAGATCACGGTTTTACTGCTGCCTGATTTGACGACAACGTTTCTGCCGGATACGACAGGATACTCACCTGCCCGCAACGCGCCTTTTCCGCGCGGATAACGTATGGCGCAGGGCTTGTTCAATTCAAGAGCAAATTCAAGCATCTTTCCGAGTTCAGCCTCATCAGCCGGAACCATTACCGGAAAATCAGGAAGCTGCCGCAGAAAACCGAGATCATATATTCCGTGATGCGTCGGCCCATCTTCGACCGCCCCTGCCCGGTCTATCGCAAATATGACAGGAAAACGGTTCAGCACAACTTCACAGTATATGCAGTCAAACGCTCTCTGGATAAATGTCGAATAAAGCGCACACACCGGACGCCTTCCTCCGGAAGCAAGTCCGGCTGAAAAAATCACAGCGTGTTCTTCAGCGATACCGACATCGTAACAGCGCAGCGGATATTTTTTGGCAAAAGCAGACAATCCGGTCCCCGGAATCATTGCAGCGGAAACTGCATCAAGATTGCTGTGTTGAGCGGCAAGCGCAACCATTTTATCCCCGAAAGCAGATGAAAAACTTTTTCCGGAAGATTGCGGAACTTCTCCTGTCACCGGATCAAGCAGAGAAACGCCATGGTAACGCTGGGGATCACTTTCAGCCGGAGTGAATCCGGCTCCCTTGCGGGTGGTGACGTGCAGAATGATCGGGCCTTCAATTCTGATCACACGTTCAAGCATCGGCACAAGTTCATCAAGGTCGTTGCCGTTCACAGGTCCGAGATAACGCAGCCCCATTTCCTGAAACAGAACTCCGGGCGGAAGAAACAAACCTTTGACAAGATCTTCAAGGCGGTTGATAAAACGCTTTATCGTCCGGTAGTTTGCGAAGTGGCTCAAACCATGCTTGACAGCACGGCGGAAACGGTTGTAGTGTTCGCCTGAAATGATTCTGTTCAGGCACTTGGAAACCCCTCCCACATTGGGAGAAATCGCCATCTGATTATCATTGAGTATTACAATGAGTTTTTTTCCGCACGCCCTGGCGGAGTTCAACGCCTCAAATGAGACACCGCAGGTCAGACTTCCATCGCCGACAACAGCGACAGCAACTCCCGGCTCATCGTTGCGGAGCTTCGCCGCCGCCCGTCCGAGGGCAAGCGACACTGCGGCTCCGGCGTGTCCTGCCGCTGCGGGATCATACTCTGATTCATCGCGGTTGGGAAATCCGGAACAGCCATCCATCCGGCGCAGTTTGCGGAACGCCTCAAGCCGTCCGGTCAGGATTTTGTGAGCATAAGCTTGGTGTCCGACATCAAAAAACACCGGATCCTGCTTGAGATCAAGAACTTTATGCAGGGCAATGCAAAGCTCAACTGCACCGAGACTTGAAGCGAGGTGTCCGCCATTATCTCCAACCGCCCGGATTATCTGACTGCGTATTTCCGCAGCAAGTTCTTTGAGTTCGCCGATGGTACAATTTTTAATATCATCCGGCAAAGTCATCTGTTCGATATCTTTCACTTTGCCACCCCTGCATCGCTGTATCCGAACTCTTTCAGACGCTCCTTTACCCCATTGATAAGTTCATCAGGGGTACTGGCTCCGGCGGAGATACCGACCGCGGAGTATCCGGCAAGCATTTCTGCAGCAATATCATCTTTGGAATCAGCAAAATAAGATTTCACGCCGCACTTTTCGGCCAGCTTGAACAACTCATACGCATTGGAGCTGTGTCTGGATCCGACGACGATAATGCAGTCACATTTTCCGGCAAGAACTTTGATCGCCTTCTGCCTGCTGTCGCTGGCATCACAGATGCGGCCCGAAATGCGGATACCGGGATATTTTGAAAGCAAATATGATTTGACCTGATCCACAAGCTCTCCTGAAACGGTTGTCTGCGACAACAGAACGGGAGACAGCAGAGCGGGAAGTTTTTGAGCGTCTTCAAGTGATGAAACGGGATAGATTTTTGCGGTCGAAGAGTGTCCGACAACACCCTCCGCCTCGGGGTGTCCGGGCTTGCACAATATGACAAGCTCACTCTGTTCTGATATCTGACCTGCCATCTTCTGCAAAGCGAGAACCCTGGGACAGGTGGCGTCGATCACACTGAAACGCCGCACCGCTTCATGCATCACCTTTTCAGACACGCCATGGGCCCCGATCAATAGAACACTTCCATCAGGAACCTCTTCCAACGAGGAAACAAAAACAGCACCCCGTTCAGCCATCGAACCGGTAACTGAATTATTATGGACAAGTTCGTGAAGAACGTATACCGGAGCTCCATGCTCTGCCAGAGCTTTCTCAAATTGATCAAGAGCATTGCGCACCCCGCGGCAGAAACCGCAGGATGACGCCGTGAGAAAAATTTTTCCGGAATCGCTCAAACCGCCCCCGATATTCCTTTGGCAGAACACTCAAAACGACACATTGACGTCGCCGGAGATCTTGCGCGGCAGATCCATCAGACAGATGCCGGCAGGGACGCTCCAATCACGCTCCCAGGTGCGGAGCAACAGCGGATCAGTCGATCCTCCCCACGGATTGAGATCGACCACCATAACTTTGTCACTGCTGGTGATATATATGTCGATAACGACCTTATCCATCGGGATTTTCCATGCGGTGGCGGCGACAAAATCCTCTGCCATTTTCAGATAGTCATCTTTGACTCCATCAAGCCGGTAGTAGTGGCGGATGAGGTTATACTGACTCATCGCAGCAAGTTTTCCGTCGCAGACAAAGAGCCGGAATTCACGGGCAAGAGTCATGTTGCGGAACGGTTTGATGCATATGTGCTGAACTTTTCCTGCGCGGGCATCCTGACGGACTTTTTCACTTGAACAGATGTTTTTCCAGGCAGTTTCCGGTGAGTGGATAGACCCGCGTTTACTTTCAAAACGCTCAGTATCCGTTAGCGAACAGCAGTCGACTGAAATAAAATGCTGTCCGAAACCCTTTTTCATCGCCTTGGCAAGTTCGTTTTTCGCCTCTTCGATGACAGATTCCGGAAACTCCTGCCGCTCTTCATCGCTTGCGGCAAGATATTTTACCGCTTCGTCACGCAAACGCACGAACAACGTGGGAAATGTCCACTCTGCAAGAGCCGGATACCAGACCGGCAACCGGCAAAAATCCTGTTCACTCATCTTTTCCATTATCTGCTCCGTTGGTACGGTTATTCTTGTTATATTCCATCCGCAAAATAATATGCAGTCCATAAACGAGGGTAGAAGCCATACAGGCGGTACTGAACGAAATAAACGGCAGCTGAAATGCTGTTATGCAGGAGCCGACAAATACTCCGGGGAAAGCGGCGTAAATACCGGTTTTCCACCAGCGCAAAGGTTCCGGCTCAACGGTGATTCTGCCGATCGAAAACTTGACGATCATCAGCAGTATTGCCGAATATATCAGCGGCAGAAGAAATGACGCAAGAAAGTGGACAACTGTTACTCTGATATAATAGGCGTTGAGTATGACATCAAAAAACTCTCTGACGCTCATTGAAAAACCGTTTGACGGCTCGATCTTCACCTGCGGAAAAAATTTGAAGATCTCTTTTACTTCAGAAGTGGAAAAATTCGATATTCCGCTTATGCTCCAGCGGCTGACAAACCAACTGTTCTCACCGGAAACGCTGGCAAGCGTCACCGCGCCGGGAGTCCAGACACAGACATAGGGCAATTCACTCAAGCCGGTACGGTCGGGCAGAGTTGTGTTCGGAACGGGAAGATAGTAGAGCGTTCCGACTCCGGGCATCAGGAGCGCACGTTGGTTTTCTATACTCTTTTCCGGAATAACCGAGCCATTGACAAAGGTCAGCTCTTTGCCGAAAGTTTCCTCAAAAAGCTGTTCAGCCGCCGACAGACGCGGACGCTCCGCTTTGCCGAGAAAATATCCTGTCGCCAGAGAAAATGTCAGAGCCAGCAGAACAAGATGCCACGCGATACGGCCCAGAGAGTGGCGGCTGAGTAATTCAAACGGAGCTGTTCCGGAACACGCCGCAAAAAAAGACCTGAAAAAACCAAAAGGACGGATGCTTGCACATCCGTCACTGTTTTCAGTTCTGAAATTGTTTCCGTTATTACTCATTTCCGCCGCCGGATATAGTTTTTACTGCTTCCGGCTTTTTCAAGCGCAGCAAGCGGCTTTTCAACCCGGCGCATCTCTTCGGGAGAGAGCCGGTCAGTGAAAATAAATCCGTCAAGATGGTCGAGCTCGTGCTGTATGCAGCGTCCGAGAAGTCCGCCGCACTCATATTCGATGGTCGAACCGTCGATAAGTTCTGACTGCAGAACCACCCGCTCACTGCGGATAACGGGAGCATAGATTCCGGGAACTGAAAGGCATCCCTCGTCACGTTCACAGAGAGTGTCACTTCTGCCGATTATTCTGGGGTTGACCAGCACCATCGGCATCCGGGGCAGCATCGCTTTTTCTCCGGGAGAAAGGTCTTCGTTTTCATCATCCGGAACCTCGAGCACCACAAGACGCAGGGAAACTCCAACCTGCGGGGCAGCCAGTCCGATACCGTCAAACGCCCGCATCGACACGATCATATCATCGGCCAGTTTGCGTATCTCGTCGTTGATCTGCAAGACCGGCTGCGCCTGCTTTTTCAATACCGGAGCTCCGGCAGTGATAACAGGCATTACATTTTTCTGCTTGAAAATCGCCATATTATCTTATTTGGCAGGTTTGGCTTTGGGATCGGCAGGAATGGCGGGAGCGTCATTCGCTTTTGCAGGAGCAGCTTTCACTTCGCTTTTGGCAGGAGCGGCAGCCTTGACCTCAGCCTTTGCAGGAGCAGCGGCAGGAATGGTGTAGGTTTCCAGTCCGGGAGCGGCAGTGACGTTCTTCTTTTCGGTGCCCAAGTAGTAGGCAGCGGTATTGACACCGACGACTTCATCGAGCTGTGCCTTGGCATTCTGGATGCTGATATAGCTGGCAGCGAGATTGGTTTCCGCCTCGACGAGGTCGCGCTGGGCTTCATTCAGACGGGTGAGCTCGGCGTTTCCGGCACGGTACTCATCATCCACGAGGTCGCGCTGTTTGGCGGAAAGGTCACGGGTTTTCTCAAAGAGGCGGGTCATCTTCACGCTCTTGATGTAGTTCGCATAGGCGGCGCGGACTTCAGCAACAACGTTGAGCCAGCTGTGAGCGACGGTGTAATCGGCGATGGCGACGTTGGCCTGATACTCACGCATTTTGTTGTAGCGGATAAGGCCGTTGAAGATAGTCCACTCGGCGTTGATTCCGTAGCTGAAGCTGGGATTGTCGGTGTGGGTATCATTGCCGCTCTTGTGCTGACGGTTGTAGTTGGTGCTGTAACCGAAATCCATGTAACCGGTGACGGTGGGTGAATAGCTGGAGTAGACCTGATAGAGCTGATATTTGCTGATTTCCAGACTCTCGCGGTAGGCCTTGAGGTCGGGACGGTTGGCAAGAGCAGCATCGAGGTAGATCTCGACAGCCGGAAGCTCACCGAAATTGTTCTTGAAATCGCAGGGGAAGTCAAGGTCACGGGGAAGCTGTCCCTGCGGGAAGCCCATCAGAGCAGCCAGAGCGTAGAGAGCCACTTCATACTGGTAGTCGGCAGCAATCATATTGACTTCTGCATTGTTGGCAAGAATCTCGAAGTTGAGGACATCGCTCAACGGAACGGCTCCGGCCTCAAACTTGTAACGGGTATCCTTGAGTGAAGACTCCTGGAACTTGCGGTCCTCACGGGCAATACGCTGATTTTCGATCGCCTCGAGAACGGTATTGTAAGCAGTGGCAACCGTGCGCATAAGGGTACGGCAGGCATCGGCTTCCAGAGCTTCATAGTACTTAACTCCGCGCTTGGAGGCAAGCACGTTGAACTCACGGGCAAGTCCGTCGAAAATCAGCAGACTGGCGCGCAGTGAGGTTGAAGTCGTATAGCTGTTGTCACGCTCACGCTGACCGGTACCGGCAGTGAAGGTGCCGCCTTTATCCTTCTGCCAGACATGGCTCTCACCGAGACCGAATCCGGCGGAAAGAGTCGGAGAATAGGCTCCGAGTGCCTGATAGCAGCGGAAACGCGCTGCGTCAATGGACTGCGAAGCAGAAATGTAGTTGGGGTTGTTCTGAATGGCGATACGCTGGGCGTCGGCAAGGGTAAGGCTCTTGATGCCCTTGAACATATCTTCGGCTTTGTCGCGCTCACGATGTGTGTAGCTGTCGCCGAGAGTCGCCGACGGCGGTTTGGGGTATTCATAACATCCGCCGCAGATCGCGGCAACCATAACTGCTCCAGCTGCATAAGCCCAGAACTTGCCCATCTCTTTTACCTCCGATTCAGGTTTTATAAATAAAAAAAATAAATTTATTAAGCTTATTTGATTATGAACTTACATTAATTTAGCACCATTTTCCCTCTTTTCAAGGAAAAAACGTGACAAATACCCTGCTGAAAGCAACAATTTAACACTCTTTTAACAGAAATAGATCAGGCTTCCGTTTTTTGAATCTCAAATACGGAAGCCCGATGGGTCTGACAACAGGTGTCACACAACTTATCTGTTGTAACTCTTGTACAGGCGTTCAAAGTCGCGGCGGTGGTTTTCCATAATCGTGATCTTCTTTTTAAGTTCATCGATTATATCTTCGCCGTAACAGAGGATGCTTTTGAATTTAACTTCGATCATCCGGAAAACAGAGGGATCTTTTTTGATGATCGAAATGATTTCAAGGGTATTATCCACCTCGTTGCGTATCAGCTGGTTGACCTTGAAATACCTGATATCACCCTGTTCGCCGATGCACGGCGAAGTATCCCGGGGTGTAACAGAATAATCAGTGCGGTCGAGGATGTTCTGGAAGTTCACAACATTAAAGGCATTTCTGACTACACAGCGGTAAAGACGGATCTTCAACAGCATCTGTTCAAGCATCGGTTTGGCCGGATCGTCATCACCGGATTCTGAAATCAACTTTTCAGTGATACTGATCGCCTTGTTGATAAACGGCATCGTATGGTTGACACATTTGGTCAGCAGATTGGATGCTCCGTATCCGGAGAGCCAGCAGTTGCCCTGAAGATCGCACATATTGTCTGCATCGGCCTCGGATTGGGCCTGAAACTGATAAGCCCGGTAATAGTCTTTTTCCTCGGGTTTGAGTTCAGCGGGGAATGCCACAAGCGGTCTGGTAAGCCATCTCTGATGGACGGTGCCGAGATAATAGATATGGCCTCCCGTCTCGAGGAAATCAAACGAATTGATGCTTTTCTCGATGAGATGCCAGACTTCAGCAAGATCATCGGCGCGATGCGTTCCGGCGATTTTTCCGGCATACTCTGAAACGGCATTGTATCTTCCGGCAGGACCTCTGCCGATCTTGCCGAAGTACTGTTTGATAAAGGAAATACCCATATCGTCGTTCACATTCCGCAAGCAGAATTTCACATCGCACTCCGGATCTTCCTGAACCGCCTGAATCTGCGCGGCATAAGCGATCAATCTCGGCATGAGAGCAACAGGGGTTGCGTGGTCGGAGTAGTCGGCAGAAAATCCGATGGTGCGGGAAACTGATGCACTGTTCGCCGTATGATTATTGATGGATTGTCCCGGCAGGAGATCCGGCAGAGCGGAGATCATATCCTTTTCATCAATATGGAAAACTGCGGCGGTCGCCGTGAGTCCGACGCGGGCTGCGCCCTCCTGAAAAATGGAAAGATACCTTGCAATACGCTTGCCGACTGGAATATAAGAGCAGGCAAGCGGACCGTTTTTACCGGCGTAAAGTCCCTCTGCCCAGCAGAGTCCTCCGCCTGAATCGTTGGTAAGAAAAGTAAACGATTCTATCGGAGCCACCCGGCAGATTTTTTCTACAGTATCGACATATATCGCGCGCAGCTCTTCATTATCCAGACAGGGAGCATAGTACTCGGTTCTCGCTCTGCGTGCCTGATCGCATCTTGCGCCGCGCCACTCCGGATGGTCACGGTAGACTTTTTCAGGAAGGTAGGCGGGCTCCATACCGTCAAACGCCGCCTTCAAACCGAACTCCTTGAGAACCTCTGCTCTTTTGGCAAGTGTCTCAAGGTTGCGTTTGGCATAATCTTCAGGCAGATAGTCCTTAAGCTCATCCGGCACGATGAACTTGAAAATGGTCGGATTGGTGATGCCCCAGTTGGGATAGGGATCATAGCGGTTGGCATCCCACTGCCACATTGACGGCTCGATCTGACTTACGGCAAGTTGAGTTGCTCCAAGCTCACAGGCAAGCTCTGCCAGCCGGCGGTACTCATCGATGTTTGCAGTTGAACACATCACGCTGAATTTACGCATATTGAAATCCTTTCACTCATTTGCGGAACTGCGCCTTTGTCTACATAAAGTATTCAGAAGTAAAGATAGCATAGCTGTCAGAAATTGCAAGCTCAAAAAAGGAATTTCCGTTTACACACTTGAATAAACTTTCCGTCAGCAGTATATTATCGCGGTCAACCGCTAAAAACAACACAGACAAACAGGAGTTTCTTTATGCGTAAAATCAGTGTTGAGTGTCCGACAGCTAACCTTGACGAATACCGCAGACTGGCAGAACTGGCCTGCGAGCTTGGTGCGACCCACCTTTCCGCCAGTCAGGTGGAGTTGAGCATGTGGCAGTGGAACGTAAACCGCCACGACCCCTACCCGAACTGGAGTTTGCACCGCCCGACCATTTTCAAGTTCATCGTGCCCGAAGAACTCAAAGGCTATCTGCCTGAAGATTACGCCAAACGCAACCTTGAAACTCTTGCCAAAAGGGTGGAGATCCTCAAAGAGTTCGGATTGAAGGCCACTTTCAACGGCATGGAGCCCGCTTATCTTCCGGAAAAAGTCTACCGTGACCATCCGGCATGGCGCGGCCCGCGCTGCGACCAGGCACGCAGAGCAAGAACCGAGTACTATGCACCCTGTATCGATAATCCGGAAGTGCGCGACATATATGTCCGTACCATCGGAGAACTCTGCAAAGTCGCCCCGTTTGAACTGTTTCAGCTGATGACCAACGACTCCGGCGGCGGACTCTGCTGGAACAACCGCCTGTATCCGGGTCCGAACGGTCCCACCAAATGCCGTGATATCTCAATCGGAGACCGGGTGGTGAACTTCCTTTCCATGTTCCAGGAGGGAGCCGCGCTCGCCGGACTCAAGGCAGAAGTCAACACCCGCAACATCCTGCCGCAGGATGAGCCCGCGGTTCTGCCCAAACTCAAAGAGGGGCAATCCATCAACAACCGTACGCTTACCACTGTTTCTGCGACGGATATTGTCGGATTCCACAACTACTATCTTGACTACAGCAATCCGATCGCCCGTCTGTCACGGATGACTCAGGTATCCAGACAGATTTCTGACATACAGGGCAAAGACAACAACCTTATGCTGGCTTTCCGCGACCTTGACGAGATCGACACCATCAGCTTTGTCAAAAAATACTACCGCAATATGAAGCCCGGCATTATCGGCAGATACTCCGCGCTCCTTGACATGGCAGAGGAATTTGTCGGCAAAGACCATGCAGAGACCCTCGTCGAAGCCTGGGATCTTATCGACGATGTCTATAACCGCTTCTCGCATCTGGATACCGGCGGACATATATTTGTTCTCGGAACTGTCCAGCAGCGGTGGCTCACCCGTCCGCTGGTGGCTTTTCCGTGGGAACTCAAGCCGGAAGAGAAAGACTACTATCGTGAGTTTCAGTTCCAGGCACAGACCGAGGCCGACGCCGACTACCTGCTCGACCTGCAGGCCAACCGCTGGCTTTCCGGCATCGGCGGTTTCAATCTCTACCGCATGACCCATGACAAGACAGCTCCGCGTCTCAAACGCGCCATTGAACTTATGGATTCTCTCATCCCCTGCGCAGCAGATGAGCGTGCCGCAAAATTCCTCCGCGGACAGGCGGCGAAGCTCAAGGCGTGGAAATGCTTGATGAAAAATGCGTTGAACGTCATATCATTCCAGTGCTATCTCGACACCGCAGACTACTCAACTCCGCCCAAAGACACGACCTACCTCATCCCCCTGCAGGGCGATGACCGCTTCTTCAGAGTCAATGAAATCATGCGGCAGGAAATCGATAACACTCTCGAACTCATTGAAATTCTGGAAAACGCCGATCAGCCGATCCTGCATCAGGCCGACTCCAAAGAGTTTGAAAACGTTATGCTGCTCGGCCCGGATCTGATCGATCAGCTCAAAAAGAAGATTTCCATCATGGAAAATCACCGCCGCGATATTCTGCGGCTTTTCAAGAGCTACAACAAGTAAAAGCCTGACCGAAGGCAAAAAAAATTCGCCGCTGTACCGTTATGTAATGGTATAGCGGCTTGAATTTATATGCGCGGCGTGGTATATTCAGCAGGATGTAACTTTATCGACAAACCGGAGCAGATCAATGCCAATAACTGAAATACTTGCAAAAAACGCGGAACTCTACCGCGATGATACCGCTCTTGTGGAGATAAATCCGCAGGAACTGGAAAAACGCCGCACCTCCTGGCGGGAGTTTTCTCTCATTGAACCCGGCGGAGAATCCTTCCGCAGTGAGATCAGCTGGGGTGAATTCGACCGCAAAGCCAACCGTCTGGCAAACCTGCTGCTGGCACGCAGAGTCCGCAAGGGTGAAAAGGTCGGTATTCTGCTTATGAACTGCCTTGAGTGGCTGCCTATCTACTTCGGAGTCCTCAAAAGCGGAGCTATCGCCGTGCCCCTGAATTTCCGCTACACGGCAGAAGAGATCAAGTACTGCATTGAACTGGCGGATGTTGAAACCCTCATCTTCGGCCCCGCATTCACCGGACGTATCGAAAATATCTGCGACCGCCTGAAAAAAGTCAAAAATCTCTTTTATGTCGGAGATGATTGCCCGAGCTTCGCCGAGCCGTATTACAATCTGGTTTCCTACTGCTCATCACGGAATCCCGAGATTCCCATTACTGATGATGATGAAGCGGCGATCTATTTTTCCAGCGGCACTACCGGATTTCCCAAGGCGATCGTCCACGCCCACCGCAGTTTGATGCACTCCTGTCAGGTGGAACAGAAACACCACGGCCAGACCAGAGATGATGTATTTCTCTGCATTCCGCCGTTGTACCATACCGGAGCAAAAATGCACTGGTTCGG
>JAZQTR010000231.1:0-32287 GCA_045630865.1 Victivallaceae bacterium | reverse complement strand
TGGCTACGATCCGACTTATGGAGGACGGAACACTCCCCCGTTCCCGGGTAGAGATGTTCCGCCGCCTGACGGAAGAAACTTACGGAGTCGCTGAAGCCCAGAAAAAGGTGCATCAGCTTATGGAAACTCAGCCGGCAGAGGATATAGCCGCTGCCGCCTCAGTTATCAAGCCTCTTGAGCAGGCTAAAAAAAATGAGATCATCTGCTTTCTCATCACGCTTTCAGTCACAGCAGACAAAAGCTGTCTTGCTGAACTCAAAGAATTTGCCGGATTAATTGGTATTCCGGAAGATTTTTTTGACACGACAGCCCAAAAAGCAGAAACCGACCTGCAACAGAGAACACATATGCTCCGGA
This sequence comes from Victivallaceae bacterium, assembly GCA_045630865.1. Lineage (GTDB taxonomy): Bacteria > Verrucomicrobiota > Lentisphaeria > Victivallales > Victivallaceae > UBA1784. The sequence goes on along the minus strand of JAZQTR010000231.1, from coordinate 31,930 downwards.
GCAGAGCAGGTGTTCTGGTTGCCGTTGTCGTCATTGCTGTATTCATCCTTACAGCCACATTGCTGCGATCGGTTATATTCGGACTTATCATCGCATACATTCTGCTTCCGGTAGAAAAATTCTTTGAAAACTGCCTCCGCAAAAAACGTGGAGTCATTTATTCCGTATCAAGGTTGATCGACCTGACAGCAAGTCCATTGAAAAAGCTCTCCGAAACTCTCACTAAAAAGAGTTTCGAAGACACCGTAAGCAACAGCCGCAAAAAAGAAAAAAAGATCATTGAGCGTGCGGTCGGTTTCACCGCCGTTCTTACCGTCATTTTATTGCTGATTGCCGGAACTGCCGCAACTGCAATGACCGGAAAATACGTCGGTAAAATCAGCAATTCAGTACGTACAACCCTGACAAATAACAGAAGCGACAGCAATGCAGCTTCAGCACCGGGCGAAGAAATTGCCCGAATGGAGCTGCAAAGTGATGATGACTCCGGAATATTCAACTCAATCCACTTTCATCTGGATAAGCTCCAGAACCGTTTCGAGAAACTTCCGCTGGTACAGACGGCCATATCATACGTCGACAAGGTGTTGAAAAAAGAAGACACCAGAAATGAACTGCTGGCGTTCGCTGCGAAAAAAACCGGCGGACTTGTCAGCTTTGCCTCCGGAGTGGTCGGAACGATCATCGCCATCCTGTGCGACGCTCTGATGGCGGCATTTTTCACATTGCTTTTCCTACTGAAATTCGCTGAATTTTACAACAACGGCAGAAAAAACTCCTCAACCGGAGCCTATATCGTCAAAGCGATATTCAACGGAAAATGGCTTCCGGAATCCGACGGAGCCACCTTCGCCGAGGCGGAACGCATCATCAACGGAACTCTCAACCGGCTAAAAGTCTGGGTTAGAGGATACCTGACCCTCATGCTGGTTGATGCCACAGTTTACACAACGTTGTTCTACTTTATCGGAGTGCCATATTTTCTGCTGCTGGGCGCACCCGCCGGCTGCGGTATACTGCTGCCTTACATCGGTCCAATCCTCTCCTGTGCGGTGACACTTCTGGTCACGATTGCCGTCGGCAACTGCACCGGAAGCATGTTTTTGATGATCGTCATCTGCTACCTGATCTACAACGGCATAATCGAGCAGTTTATTCTCTATCCGGCGGTCATCGGAGAATCTCTCGGACTCACAACGCTTGAAACCATCATCGTAGTATTGCTGGGTGCTATTTTTGCCGGTATTCCCGGAATGATCCTTGCGTTACCGACAGCATCAGTGGCGAAGTATCTTGTTCCCCGAATCTACGACTGCTGGCAGCCGCGGAAAGGATAAAATATGATAAAGAGATTTTTTCCTGCCGTCGTGCTGATATTTACCGCCCTCCTCTTTGCGGGGTGTTCCGGAACCATCAGAGTTGAGGAAAGCAACCGTTCGCGTTACTCACTTCTGAACCGTCCGGATGACCTCATGCCTCAAACCTCCAATGTGCTTGCAAACTTTTCTCTTTTCAGGCAGTATGGAAAAGATCCGCAGGGCGTACTCACAAAATTGGAAAAAATCTTCTTCACCGAACCGCGCAGCGAATATCTCATCGCCCTCGCCGACGTTTCATCGAAGCTCGGCAAACGTTTTGAAAACGCCCCGGATGTTGCAATACGCTACCATTTGAGCGCAGTACTTTACTGCTACTGTTATGTCGCTCTGGAAAATCCGGCAGATCAGGCATACGATCCCAGCGCAGTACTTATGTTGAGGACATACAACACCTCTCTGGCAGAAATCGTAAACTATCTGCATAAACGCAATCTGCTGATCAAGAGCGGCTACGAGCTGACAACAGCTGCCGGACAGACCATAACGTTCCGCAATCCGCATATGATTTCAGCCATCTCTCCCAGCAGCATAGAAAATGTACTGCTTTGCGCTGACTATGAGCCGAAGCATCTTATCAACAACAGCCGGCGTTTCGGAATAGGAACTCCTCTGATCGCCGTTCTGAAGCCGTCGATCAGCTCTCTGCGTTACGCCCAGAATCAGGCATTGCCTCTCACCGCAGTTCTTGCCATCGACAATGCCAAAGACAGCACATTCGCCCGCTGCGACGCACAGCTGATTTTTATAGATCCCCGCAGTCGAGACAAGGTGACTCTGTCCAACCGGACGATTCCTCTTGAATATGACCTCTCTACACCTCTGGCATATATGGCGGGCAAACCGCAGAAATACAACCATCTGATCCATACTTTCATGCCGGAAAAGAGCCATTCCCAGGATGGGCTTTACCACTTTGAGCCGATAAATCCCGACCGTATCCCGGTAGTGATGGTACACGGACTTATGTCAGATACCAAGACCTGGATGCAGATGCTCAACACACTCCAGAGTGATCCTGATATCCGCAACAACTATCAGTTCTGGGGAGTATCCTATTCCAGCGGAAACCCTGTTTTTCACTCGGCAAAACTGATGCGCGACACCCTGCTTGCAGAGCGGGAAAAACTGGTAAAACAGGGCTTGTCAACCAAAAAATTTGATCGCATGGTACTGGTCGGACACTCAATGGGAGGACTGGTCAGCAGGATCGTAACCAGCAGCTGTTCCACCGGGAATCTGCTCTCTGTCATGCCAGAAAATACCCGTCACATCAAAATTGAAGACAAAATAGATGAAGAGGATAGAAAACTCATTTTCAATATGCTCAACTTTTCTCCTCTGCCCTTCGTCAAGCGTGTCGTTTTTATTGCGGTTCCGCACCGCGGCTCAAGCTGGGCGACCAATGCGGTAGGTCGTCTTGGCGCAAGCTTTATTCGGCTTCCGATAAACATACTCCGCCGCCAGCAGAGATTGATGAAAACCCTCATCGAAACCGGAAAATGGAAAGATGCACCGCCGTTGCTCACCGGAATCGACAACCTTGCGCCGGATGATTTATCCATCCGCCTGTTGAACACACTGCCGATGAACAAAGATATTCCTTACCACTCCATCATCGGAAACCGCGAAGGGTACGGTATTCCCGGCGGCAGCGATGGAATTGTGACCTACGCCAGCAGTCACATCGATAATGTTGAGAGTGAACTGGTAGTAAAATCCGGCCACAGTGCCCAGCAGAATCCGCTGGCGATCCAGGAGTTGCGCCGCATATTGCTCACCCATTTGAAAAACTATCCTGACGTAAAAGTTTCCAAGCCGCTGGAGCTGAAAGTATCACGCATATCAGGGCTGGATGACGATTCAAATAAAGATCACATAATTTTGAAAAATTATAAAAATAAAAAGGAAAAGTATTGATGATGACGTTGACTAAATTTGGTATCAGAGAGTGGGGAACTGCACTTATTCTTACAGCTGCCGTGGAAACAGGATGCTGGTATCTGGTATTCCGCAAAGGAATGACCGGTATCGGTTGGGGAATCGGTATTGCTGCACTGATAATTTTTATCGCACTTGCCGCATTCTTCCGTAATCCCTGCCGTAAAATCAGCAAGGATCCCCGCGAACTGGTGAGTCCTGCCGACGGTCTTGTCAAAGACATTGAAAAAGTAACGGATTTCACTATTCCGCCATTCACCGGCGAAGCATACCGTATCGGAATCTTCCTTTCTGTTCTCAATGTCCACGTCAACAGAGCTCCTGCAGATCTCGAGGTGGAAACCAACAACTACCGCAAAGGTGAGTTCCTCGACGCGCGCCATCCGGAGTGCGGCAAACGCAACGAGGCACAGACCATCGCAGGAACAGCCATTGCAGACGGACACCGTTTCCCGATGGCAGTGCGCCAGATTTCCGGAGCAATCGCCCGCCGCATCGTCTGTCCGGTTGCCCCCGGACGCAAACTCGCCAAGGGCGAAGTCTACGGAATGATCAAATTCGGCTCACGCACGGAACTCTACCTGCCCTGTGACCGCTTCGACATCAACGTCAAGCCCGGCGATAAAGTCAAGGGCGGAAGCACCATCATCGCCACGCTCAAAGATTGATAAAAGGTCAGAAAATGAAAAAGATCAATATTTCAGCGTGGGCAAAAACGCACTTGAAGTTTCTGCCGAACACATTAACTATTTTCAATTCGATCTGCGGATTCATCGCCATAATCTACACGCTCCGGGCTTACGAGTCTGAAAGCAATATGAATGTATTCTGCATCAGTGCAATAATGATTTTCTCTGCGATGATATTCGACGCGCTCGACGGTCTGGCTGCCAGAATGCTCGACGCGGCAAGCGTGAAGGGCATCCAGATGGACTCGCTCTCGGATATGGTGACTTTCGGTGTTGCTCCGGCAACGCTTGTGGCGATCATGACCCACTCTTTGAGAGAGTGGGATCTCAACCGCACCCAGGAACTTATCGTTTACGCACTCTGCTCCATTTACATCGGATGTGCCGCACTGCGCCTTGCAACGTATAATGTAATAGCGATGTCAGGAGAGAAGAAGAACAGCAACTATTTTTCCGGCCTTCCCTCCCCCGGAGCCGCAGCAGCACTCTGCGTGATGGTATTTTTTGCAGCTGACTGCAAAATTCCGGTCAAACATTTTGCATTGATCCTGCCGGTCTATGCTGCAATTCTCGGAATACTGATGGTTTCCAACATTCCCTACCTGCACGCCGGACGCTGGCTCTTTTCGATGTGGAGGAACAGGATCAAATTTGGATTTTTTGTGCTGCTGCTCGTAATAATCGCCATATTCCGGCTCAACGGTCTGGTGTTCATTGTAACCGGTTACATCATCTCCGGACCGGTTGCGGCACTTTTTGCCAGATTCAGAAAGGGAGAGGCTAAATGAAGATCTTTATTACCGGAGGTGCCGGATTTATCGGCAGTCACCTCACGGAAGCCCTGCTTTCGGCGGGACACACGGTGACAGTCGCAGATAACTTTTCCACCTCCACGATAGAAAATCTCTCCCGGGTGAAGGATCACCCCGGGCTCACAGTAATAGAGATGGATATTGTCGATGAGGCTGAAGCTCTTGACGCCATCATCAAAGATCACGACGCAGTCATCCACCTTGCAGCTGCAGTCGGAGTTGAAATGGTCGTCAAGAATCCGGTACACACCATTACGACCAATGTACATGGAACAGAAAATGTACTTGCTCCTGCAGCAAAGTACAAGAAACGTACCATCATAGCCTCCACCAGCGAAGTATACGGTAAGTCGACCAACGAGATGTTCTCTGAAACCGATGATCTTCTCATAGGCTCCCCGTTCAACTCACGCTGGTGCTACGCTTCGAGCAAACTTCTGGATGAGTTCTATCTGATGGCGTTCCACCGTGAGGCCGGCTTGCCCGGAACTGTGGTGAGATTTTTCAATACGGTTGGTCCGCGCCAGACCGGAAGGTACGGTATGGTGATTCCGCGTTTTGTTTCCAAAGCTCTTGCCAACGAGCCGCTCCCGGTATACGGTGACGGAGAGCAGTCGCGCTGTTTCTGCCACGTCAGCGATGTGGTACGCGCTCTGGTCAAACTGCTGGATAACGAAGAGAGTATCGGAAATATCTACAACATCGGCAGTCAGGAACTGGTTTCCATCCGTCAACTTGCAGAAACCGTTATTGCGCGTACCAACAGCAAATCTGTCATCGAAGAGATTCCTTATGACGTTGCATACGCCAAAGGATTTGAGGATATGCGCCGCCGCTTCCCGGATACCGGAAAGATCCGGCAGCTTATAGATTGGAAGCCCGAACACACTCTGGCGGACATCATCGATGACGTCGCAGACAGTTTGAGGTAACGGTCACCTTTCATAAATACGGCACGGAGCTATTCTTCGTGCCTTTTTTTACAGATCATTACCATGTATTCAACATCAATTATTCAAATAAAGGCACAAAAAAAGCGGCTTCCTGATGGAAACCGCGATTTTCTAAAAATTGGTAGCGGGTTACAGATTCGAACTGTAGACCTGCGGATTATGATTCCGACGCTCTAACCAACTGAGCTAACCCGCCGCCGTGATTATAAGATATACCGCAACTGACAACTTTTCAAGCTCAAAATCAAAAAAATATAGAAAAAAACGCAAAAATGTTGACAACTCCCAAATCTTTACGTCTTCACATCGCCATCACAGGCAGAAGCAATTCAGGAAAATCCTCTCTGCTGAATCATATTTGCGGCAGCAGCAGCTCTATAACTTCTCCGGAAAAAGGAACGACCACCGATGTAGTTGAAAAAGCGATGGAGTTCCGTCCCATCGGTCCGGTACTGCTGCTTGACACGGCTGGAACAGATGATGACACAACACTCGGTGCCCAACGGATCGAGCGCACCCGCAAGGCAATCGAAAAAGCTGACATTCTTCTCATAGTCACCAGAAGTAATGTCTGGGGAACGCCGGAAAATGATCTCTTGAAAGCGGCAAAAGAGAAAAAGATCCCGGCTATTCCCATCGTAACGCACACAGACAAAGAACCGGTCAAAGATGGTTTTATCTCTGAAATTTCAAACCTCTGCGGTTCGCAGGCAATCTGCGTCTGTCCTCTTCCGGATTCCGGAACCCGGGATGAGTTTCTGAATGCCTTGCGCCTTGAGCTGTTGAAAGTGTTGAGTGAAGAGTTTATCACCCCTCCACCGCTGCTGGCAGACCTTGTTCCGGAGTCAAGCACTGTTCTTCTGCTGGTTCCCATCGACAGTCAGGCCCCCAAAGGACGCCTCATCCTGCCGCAGGTGCAGGCGATAAGAGAGATACTTGATGCAAACGCTTCTGCAGTTATCGCCAACGAAAACAACTTTGCAGCCCAACTGCAAAACCTCAAGACGCCCCCTGCCCTCGTTATCTGCGACTCACAGGTGGTACATATCATGGTCAAACACCTGCCGCCGGAAATTCCTGCGACGACGTTTTCAATTCTCTTTGCACGGCTCAAGGGTGATCTTGAACTGCTCGCAGAGGGAGCAAAAGCCATTGATCTTCTCGAGGACGGCGACTGCATTCTTATCTCTGAAGCCTGCACTCACCACGCAGCAGATGATGATATCGGCAGAGTAAAAATCCCCCGTCTGATAGAGAAGAAAACCGGCAAAAAACTGCTGTTCGATGTGATAAGCCGTGACTTTCCGGATGATCTTGCAAAATACAAACTGGTCATCCACTGCGGAAGCTGTATGCTCAACCGCAAAGAAACGCTTTCCCGCATCAACTTTGCAAACTCCTGCGGAATACCGGTGACCAATTTCGGCATGGCGATATCCCATTGTCAGGGAGTGCTTGAACGGGCTCTCTCTCCTTTTCGCAGCATCAAGTGATTTACTGATCACAACGCTTGCTTTTCAGCAGTAAAACGTGTATAGTATAGCGTTGTATGAGCTGTTTAACCGGTATTTCAAAATGAGTGATAAAAAATTTGCAGTAGTTATACCATGCTATAATGAGGCAAACCGTCTTGATACCGATGCGTTTTCCTCCTTTATCTTCTGCCATCCGGAAATAACATTCATTTTTGTAAACGACGGAAGCAGTGACAACACAGAGCATATCTTGCGTGCATTATGCATACGGGATAACGCCGTATGTCTGAATCTTACCGCTAACAGCGGAAAAGCCGAAGCAGTCAGAAAGGGCATGCTGCACGCAAACTCTACCGGAAAATTTGACTTCATCGGTTTCTGGGATGCCGATCTTGCCACCGGACTGGATGAACTGGTCAGGATGTGCAATACCATCGAAGAAAAAACCATATACATATCCGGCTGCCGTTTATTGAGATTGGGCGGAGCGATCCAGAGAAAACTTATCCGTCATATTCTCGGCAGAAGCTTTGCCACAGCTGTATCAATACATCTTGATCTTCCGGTTTACGATACGCAATGCGGAGCCAAACTCTACAAATCTGAGTGCGTCAATAACGTTTTTGCCAGACCATTTGTCACAAAATGGTTCTTCGATGTGGAAATCCTGCGCAGGCTTATAAATTTTTACGGAAAAGCCAGAGTCCTCTCCGATTCAATAGAAATGCCACTCTATCATTGGAAGGATGTTGAAGGGAGCAAATTGAGATATTTGACCTGTCTGAAAGACTTTTTCAAACTGCTTACAAGTAAAAATTGATAAGTATAAACTTGTTTTTTGCATCCGGCAATATTATATTGCTGCACAGATGAAGATATTTCAATGCATCCGGAAGAGGAATAAAATATGAGCTACTTCGACACTCTCAAAGAAGAATTGAACACCAACGACACATTCTGCCGCCTGAACGATATCAGAATAACTGAAATCCGTGATGGTTACGCTGAAGCGGAAATGATCGTAAATGATGAGAAACTCAACGCAAACGACGTCGTCCAGGGCGGAGCGATATTCACGCTTGCCGATTTGGCGTTTGCCGGAGCCGCCAACAGTTTTGAGGGACTGAAAGCCTCAAGTATGAACTCCACAATAAATTTTCTGCGTCCGGGTTCCGGAAACAAACTCAAAGCAGTTTCTCAAGTTGTCAACCGGGGAAAACGCAGCTGTCTTGTGGAAACCGAAGTTTTCAACGACTCCGGAAAACTCGTCGCCAAAGTGACAACAACCGGTTTCTTTATCTGACCTTGCGGAAAAGACCGCTTGTCCACTCTCTCAAAGTGAAGCGTTCAAGCTCTTCAAAGCCTTTTTCACAGTAGCAGCGGCTGACAGCATCGAAATCCTGATTGAGAATTCCGGCGAGTGAGAGATACTTGCCCTCTTTAACCCAGGTGGAAATGTTTCCGGAAAAAGCTATCAGCAGATGTCCGAGAATATTGGCACAGACAAGATCGTATTTTTCCGGATCTCCGGCATACTCCGCGGCATCACCGACCGTCGGGATGATATTGGATATATTATTGACAGCAAGGTTCTCTTCTGCCACTCTCACGGCATCGGGATCAAAGTCGAAGGCATCGACTTTTTCATAGCCGAGAAGTCCGGCGGCGATAGCGAGAATTCCGGATCCGCAGCCTGCGTCGAGCATGGTTTTAATTTCGGGGTCACCGGAAAAACGGTCAATCATTTTAAGGCAGAAGAGCGTGGTTGCGTGCTGTCCGGTTCCAAAGCTCATTCCGGGATCAAGAGTAAGTATCTTCTGACCGTCTTTGGCAGGAGTATCGATCCAGCTGGGGCGGATCAGCAGTTTATCTGATATTTCAATCGGTTTGAAATATTTTTTCCATGCCTCTGACCACTCTGACTTTCTCACCTCGTCAACGCCTGAAAACTCCAGATCGGCTCCAAAATTTTTCCACTCTTTCAGAGCGGCCTTCACCGGCTCAACCATGTTATCGCGCTCTTCTGAATCGGGGAAATACAGAGTGTGGAGAAACTTACGGTTTTCGCGATCCTCAAAACTGCTGAAATCGCACTCAAAAATGCCGAGAAGTTCCGGCACAAGTCCGTCTGAATCGGAATAATCTTCAAGAATTATGGTGTAAAGTATCTCATCTGACATAGCAAAAAACTCCTGTTGAATCTACTGTCGTCTCTATAATGTAACCGGATTTGCCGCAAATTGCAATTTATCAGCAAAAATTATCATCATAACTTTGAAAATCAGGCTCTTTGGTGCTATGTTTTATCCATGAACATCATATCCGGAACAGCAAGAAATATAGAACTTACCGTTCCTGCCGGACTTGAGGTGCGTCCCACATCCGGCAGGGCGCGCAAGGCATTGTTTGACAGTCTGGGTTCCTTTCAGGGACTCGGAGTGCTCGATCTTTGCTCCGGAAGCGGCGCACTCGCCCTTGAAGCGGCAAGCCGTGGTGCAGAACGCGCCTACCTGGTCGAACTCTCATCTCTCCACTGCAAAATCATATCCGGAAACATTGCCAAAGTGAAAAAAGCCGGCGTGACGACCGATTGCAATGTGATAAACTGCGATGTTCTCAACGTCAGCCGCTATCTCGATGCAGTATACGCCAGCAATATCATTTTCGCCGACCCGCCTTACGCAATTTCAGCACAGCTCTTCACGGAACTCTTCAAAAACGAGGCGTTTCTCTGTGCATCATCCGGCTGTACGGTTATCTGGGAGCTTCCGGATACCCCGGGAACAACGGAGTACTTTATCGACAATCCGGCATTTTCTGATTTTGCCCTGCGCCGTTTTGCCTCGACGACCTTTCTCAAGGGATATGTCAAGTGATGTGGATATACACAAACAACGGGAAAAAACTCCTTGCCGGAACATCTCCGGAGTCTCTGCTTAAAGACGGCGTATGCGTCAAAAAAAATCCGGTTCGCCAGGTTATAAAGAACGGAGACTTTTTCATCAAGCACGATTCGCGCTTTTTCAATGGTTTGTTCAAGGAATTTATGAACGCCGGAAAACTTGAGCGCGCAGGTATACCTGTTGTCAAACACCTGGCGGTCAGCCACCATCATCTGGTAACTCTGGCTGAAAAAAAAGCAGTAGAACTGAAAAGTTATCTGCTTGAAAATGTTCCGGATGACAAAATGCTGGCAAGTTTCGGAGATTTCCTGCGCCTGCTGCGCCAAAAAAGACTTTACCATACCGATCTGCACAGCGGCAATATTCTGTATGTTCCGGAAGAAAAACGCTTTCTGCTCGTCGATGTCAGAAGTGCCGATTGCGGCTTCAGATTTCAACCTATGCCGAAGAGCTGGTATATCCATATAATAATGGAAATGCGCCGCTATCTGCCGAAGAAAAAACTGATTGAGCTGCTTTCGAAATGCGGACTTGACTCTGAAATAAAGTTTTTTGAAGATGATCTTAAATCTGAGTTTGAAAATATAGCTGATGATTGGGAAAGACGGCAAAAACAGATTATTTCCGGCTACGGCAAATTTGTCAAGGTATCCGGCGATATCACATACTCTGCCGATGCTCCGGAAGATATATCCGGCGGAGAATGTTTCAGCGTGCCAAATCCGATGGAGTATATGCTCACGCATCACTATCTGGAACTCAACCATATTCCTCACCGACCGGTATGGGCGATAACCGGCGACAGCGTTACTCTCGGAACTGTTCCGGAAAGATCAGCCGCTCCGGAAAAAAATTTGGTTGAAGAGTACCGCAAACGTCTTGAAATATGCGGAATAAACTCCGTTGACACCGATTGGATAATATGTGATGGAAAAATCTCATTCACCAATATTGCCTCGGCAGTCGCACAAATCCTCCAATGGGGAGAATAACAAATGGTAACCAGAACTTTTTCAGCCGCTGTAAACGGAATAGATGCCCAGCTCGTAGAGATCGAAGTCATCCAACATTCAACGTCTGCTCCGGCAAGCGACACCGGAATAGCCATTGTCGGTCTGCCTGACACAGCTGTCAAAGAGAGCCGTGAACGTATTTTAAGCGCATTCAGAAGCTGTGACTACAAGACGCCGCGCGGTTTTTCTGTGGTGAACCTCGCTCCTGCCGATCTGAAAAAAGAGGGAGCTTCTTTCGATCTCGGTATCGCACTTGCCATACTCGGCTCCTGCGGTATCGTTGAATCCCGTTACCTTGCTTACGCCGCCAGCATCGGCGAACTTGCTCTTGACGGCAAGATCAGAGCCGTACGCGGAGCCCTTCCTGTGGCCGACTGCATAGCGCAGAATCCGGGATTGCGCGCCCTGCTGGTACCGAAAGATAATGCCAAAGAGGCGGCACTTGCCGCTTCCGGAAAACTCAAAGTCTACGGCATTGAAAATCTCACTCAAGCGGTTGATTTCATCAACACCGGCAACCTGACACCGGAACCTGCTCCGGACTTCGACAAACTGCTCGACGATATATCCGGAATTGATGACTTTGCAGATGTCAAAGGTCAGTTGTCAGCCAAACGCGCCCTTGAGATCGCCGCCGCAGGCGGGCATAATGTTTTGCTCGTCGGCAGTCCGGGAACCGGTAAGTCGATGCTTGCAAAGCGGCTCCCGGGAATACTGCCGCCGATGACGAAAAGCGAAGTTCTCGAAACCAGCCGTATCCACAGTGTGTTGGGTATGCTTTCCGGAAAACAGAGTGTTTTGAAAAAGCGTCCGTTCCGTTCACCGCACCACACTACCTCCGATATCGGACTTATTGGCGGCGGACACGATCCGCGCCCGGGCGAGATAAGCCTTGCCCACAACGGCGTTCTGTTTATGGATGAATTTCCGGAATTCAAGCGTTCCGTTCTCGAAGTTCTGCGCCAGCCGTTGGAAAACGGTGAAATAACCATATCCAGAGCCGCCGGAAACTGCACCTTCCCTGCCCGTTTCATGCTGTGCGCCGCAATGAATCCCTGTCCCTGCGGACGCGGAAGCGTTGAGCTCGGATGCAAATGCTCCGCCAATGAAAAGCGCAAATACCAGAAACGTATTTCCGGTCCCATGCTCGACAGAATCGATATGATCATTGATGTCAAGCCGCTCACGCCGGATGAACTGCTGAATGCTCCGTCCGGTGAAACCAGCAGTGAAATACGCAAGCGGGTCATCACCGCAAGACAGAAGCAGCTGGAACGCTTTGCCGGAAGAAAAACTGTCTGCAACGCCGCGATGTCCAGCCGGGATCTGCAGGATTTCTGCAAACTGACAAGTGCCAGCGAACAGCGTCTGCGTGATGCCATCAAGAACTTTATGTTGAGTCCGAGAGCATACGACAGAATACTCAAAGTTGCAAGAACCATCGCTGATCTCAAAGGACTTGATGATATTGATTACGGCTCCATTATGGAAGCGATATCTTACCGCAAAGCATCTTTTCTGCCTGATGATTGAGGAAAACTGTTATGAAAAAGCTGTCTGAAATAATAATCCGCGACCCTTTTATCCTGGCTTGTCCGCAAAACGGAACCTACTATATGTACGGCACGACCTATCCGCAAATGGGTTACTACAGCTGTATCGGGTTCCACTGCTGGAAAAGCAGAGATCTTGAGAATTGGGAAGAACCGGTTCCGGTATTTGTTCCCGACAGCAGTTTCTGGGGAACCCAAGACTTCTGGGCGGCAGAAGTCCACTTTTACAACGGCAAATACTATATGTTCGCCTCCTGCAAAGCAGAAAACAAATGCCGTGCGACCCACATATTCTGCGCTGATTCTCCGGAGGGGCCATTTGTTCCGGTGTCGGAAAAACCGGCTACTCCCGAAGACTGGGAGTGTCTCGACGGAACTCTTTATGTTGAAGATGAAACTCCTTACATCATATTCTGTCAGGAGTGGAAGCAGGTAGAAGACGGCAGAATGGCTGTCGCAGAACTCTCAAAAGATTTATCTGAACGTGTATCTGATCCAGTTATCCTTTTCAACGCCTCGGATGCGGCTTGGACAAGGACTTTTGAACGTGACGGCAAAAAGTACAACCGTATAACCGACGGCCCATTTCTTTTCAAATACAACGGCAGGCTTCTCATGCTCTGGTCATCCAAAGGCCCGGAGGGATGCAAAGGATATGCCACTGGATATGCAGAATCTACTTCCGGAAAAGTTTGCGGCCCCTGGATACACCATGAGAAACTGGTGTTTTTCGACAACGGCGGACACGGCATGGTATTTACCGGATTTGACGGCAAGCTCTACTGCGTTTTACACCAGCCTAATCAGTCACCATCACATCCGGTAATCTTCGAACTGCCTGAACTTTAAGAGTTACCTTTCGATGTTTTTTACATCGAAGTAGACGTCTTTCAGTTCTGTTGCTCCGGTAAAACTGCTGTTTTTAAGGTTCAACCCATCGATGTTGCGGAAGTAGATGACGCAGGGGGCATCCCATGCTTTTCTGAAAACATTGGGATCGACATTGATGTCTTCGTGCATTTTATCTTGAGTTTTATGGATGTCCACGTTTTCAAAGGTCAGGTTCCGCATACCGTAACCGGCATTGCCGATAACGAGACTTGCGCCAGTTTGGGTTCCGGTAAGGTTTTTGACGGAAATATTTGAACAATATCTGCCGCTGTCGATATCGAAGTGACCGGTCCAATCGTTGTAGTACCAAAATGCGGCGAGACCTTCAAACTTGACGTTTTCCACACTTACATCTCTGATGTCGCAAAACATACCTTTGCCGTAACTCGCACAAAGGCAGATGCCGGTTCGTGTCTCATACATTTCCAAGTTTTGCAGCCGGATATTTCGTATCTCTCCATTGCCGACACCGAGTCTGACTCCGCAAGTCGTACTGCTCAAACGGCAGTTGGATACACTGATGTTTTCACAGACATTTTCTCTGCTCAACACCCCGGCTCCGATTTTTCTGCCGGTTCTGCCCCCGGCTGCCCGGATGGCAATACTGTCATCACCGGTATAGATATCGCAGTTGGATATTTCGACATTTTTGCAGGCATCGATATCCAATCCGTCAGAGTTGCGCACAGCACGGTCGGCGCGGATGGTCACATTTTTTATCACGGCATCTTCACAACCATAGAGGAAACAATTCCAATATGTTGCATTTTTGAGAGTGACACCCTCAATTTTGATATTGCGGCTGTCGCAGATCCAGATCATCTGGGACGGACGCCAATCCGGACGCTCATAGTAGTGCATATCTTTGCCGGTGACTTTGCAGTTGAAAATCGAGTGAACGTTTCCGTTGATAGTACCCTCACCTGTAATTGATATATCTTTGACATCAAGTCCGACAATCAAGTGCGCTCCGGATGCCTTCTCGCTTACACTCCACCAGTTTTGAGGTGTGAAATCATCGGCGTTGTAATCCTTTTTGTCAGGACTGCCGAGTATGACGGCATCTTTGTCAAGATGTATGCCGCCGCCTGAACGCAGGTAAATTGTTCCTGTGAGATAGGTTCCCGCCGGAAAACGTACGATCTTTCCGGTATCGAGAGCCTTTTGCAGGGCAGCTGTATCCAGAGTTTTGCCATCTCCGGCTGCACCGAAGTCACGAACATTGACCATCGAAAAATTCCTTTCAAAAAAACAGCATCCTGTCAAAACTGACGTCAGAAAGAGTACAAATGTCAGGCCAAAAACCTGCAGACGCATTTTCACTCAACATCTCCGGAAGTCAACAGAACTGCAGTTTCATCGCAGCAGTGGTACTTGGCACATTTGAGGCAGTCCGCCCAGATTTTTTCCGGAAAAAGTTCTTTTTCAACCTCTTTAAAACCGAGAGAAACGAAAAATGCCGGAGTCATGGTCAGAGCAAAAAGTTTCCAATCACTCTTACCGGAGTTTTTCATTCTGTCAATAAAATATCCGACGACAGCTCGGCCGACACCTTTTTTCTGCACGGAGGGATCCACAACCAGACTGCGGACTTCGTAAAGCTCATTACCAAAATGACGGGCTGCACCACAACCGCAAACTTTGCCATCGAGTTCGGCTACGACAAAGTTGGCGATGTAATTGAGAATATCTTCCTGACTGCGTCGCAAAACAACCTTTTCTGCGGCATAAGGCTCAAGCAGGGCATGAATTGCCGGAACGTCTTCCGGGGCGGCAGGACGTACTGAAACTTGGCTGTTCACTCGGCATCAACTCCTGAATTTGCCTCTGCAGAAAGCTCTTCCACTTTTCCCATTGCACGGAATTTCTCATATCTCTGCTCTTTGATTTCTTCAGGAGACATCGCAGAGAGTTCTTTGAGGTTTCTGGAAATTGCCTCACCGAGAATTTTGGCTGCCTCATCATAATTACGGTGGGCTCCGCCAAAGGGTTCTGTGATGATCTCATCAGCGATTCCGAGTTCGATAAGCTTGTCAGCGGTAAGCTTGAGAGCCTCTGCTGCCTGCGGAGCAAACTTGCGGTCTTTCCACAAAATCGCGGCACAACCTTCCGGAGTGATGACGGAATAATAGGCGTTTTCGAGAACCAGAATACGGTTGCCGACACCAAGACCGATAGCTCCGCCGGAGCCGCCCTCACCGATAATGATGGCAATCACAGGAACGGTCAGCTCGAACATATCGCGCAAGTTGGCAGCGATAGCTTCGGCAATGTGACGCTCTTCACTGGCAATACCGGGGAACGCTCCCGGGGTATCGATAAAGCAGATAACAGGAACCTGTGCCTTATCCGCCAGACGCATCAAACGGTTGGCCTTGCGGTATCCCTCGGGATGGGGCCAGCCGAAGTTGCGGTAGACGTTGCTCTTCATATCGCGTCCCTTCTGGGTACCGATGACCATGACGGGAAGAGTTCCCAACTTGGCAAAACCTCCGACGATCGCTTTGTCATCGCTGAAGCGGCGGTCACCTGAAAGCTCGGTAAAACTGTTGAAGATACGCTCAATGTAATCCAGAGCATACGGACGCTCGGGATGACGTGAAAGCTGAATGCGCTGCCACGGAGTGAGATTGCTGTAAATCTCTTTTTTCAAAGTATCAAGATGTCCATTGAGGGCATCAAGCTGTTCGCGGCAATCAATTCCGCTGGTGGAGGAAAAGTGCTCAAGCTCGCTGATTTTTTTCTGAAGTTCAGCAATCGGTTTTTCAAAATCCAAAGCGTTCTTTACCATAATCAGGACACTCCAATCAATCGGTTATCACGACCGGAGTTTTCTCCGGCACGAGGTTGTATAACATTTCTATATCGGCACTGCGCATACGGATACATCCGCTGCTCACAGAGTTTCCAACTGTGTTTTCGTCGGGCGTTCCGTGGATGCCATATCCCAACAACGGACGGTCGGGATTTCCTGCCGCCGCAAGTTTCAAAAAGTATTTGCCCAACTCGTTGCCATCTTCGCCCGGCTCGAATATTCTGCCGTCAGGGGCATACCATTTGGGATCTTTGAGTCTGGTCGAAACGACGAACTCACCTTTCGGAGTTGAGTTGCCTCTGCCGACACCGACTTCAAACACGCAGAAAAGTCTGCTCTCTTTGCCCTGATGAAGTTTGAGCAGACGTTTGGACTTTGAGACAACGATCTTCCAGGGCCCCGGCGTTACTGTCAACTTGTTTCCGATGCGGATCAAACCGTTTTCCAGATGGTTGTAACTCATCAAAGCCTGAACAGTCGTGCTGTTGCGGCGGGCAATTCGTGAAAGACTGTCGCCTCCGCGGATAACGTATCTGAAACTTACTCCGTAAACGCCATCCTTTGAGGACAACTCCTCTATCCGCGAGCGGCGCAGATACTCTGCGGCTGTACGGTAAACCGGACTGCCTTCGTTTTCTTTGCAAACAAGATCAACGGCACCCCGGGCAGTTGCGCTGTATTTGCGTTCAGAAAAACTATCCTTTAAACCATCAAGATGAATGTCGGCAGGAATACGGTTTTCCACGACCACCGGAGTATCGTTTGCCGGATCACCTTTCCATGGTTTGCCTTTTTGAGGTTCATCGGTGGGAACTTGCACCGGGGCTCCGGACACCTGTTCTCCTGAAAGTTTTTCAGAATCACTGTTTTCTGCATTATCAGGAGTTACATCAACCGCAGTACCGGAAGCATTTTTTTCAGTATCCGAAACAGTTCCGGAAATATTTTTCTCACCGGCTATTTCAGCTGCCTTTTCTACTGCGGAAACTTTTTCAACAGCGTTGTCCGGCTCACCATCAAGTTGCGGTTTTTTATTCTCTTTCGGGATGACAAAATAGATTATTCCGGCAGTAAGTGCAGCAATCAGTACAAACAGCAGAGCGAGGCGCAGACGGCGTTGGAAACGCTTTCTGTCCTCCCCTATTCCGTTTTCAAACTGATATTCGTAATGGTGCATTTACTGCTCCCGGAAATTATCTGCAATTACACTTGATATAATATACTCCAAAAAACGGCTTTTTTCAACTGTCGAGCCGATATCTTGCCAGAGCCTGATCCAGCTCACCGCGTTCAGCAAGAAGCCTTTCTGTAACTTCGTAAAGTACTCCGTTTCCGCCGCAGCGGCTGGTCTGCCAATCGACATATTCGATAACAGAAGTTACTGCATCAGCAGGCGCGACTGCGATACCGGCCTTGCGCATAACTGGAATATCTATCACATCATCCCCGATGTACAGGCACTCTTCGGGAGCGACACCATACTCAACGAGAATATTTTTGAACTCTTCGCCCTTGTTGATGATGTCCTCTTTGCAGAATGTCACACCGAGCTCTGCGGCCCGCTGTTCATTGGCATTGGATTTTCTTCCTGAAAGGAATCCAACCATCAGACCGGAACGCATTGCCATTCTGATCCAGTGGCCATCTTTATAGTTGAAAAACTTGATAAAGTCCGGCGCGCCGTAGGCAACTCTGCCGTCGGTCAACACTCCGTCAATGTCTGTAATGATGAGTTTGATCGCTTTGAAACGCTCTTTGGAAATCATTTTTCAATTACCTTTTTATTCTTTCTGCGCAGAAACATGCCTGCCATCTCCTGCAATTCAGGAGATTTGAAAAGTGCAGATGATCCTATGTAAAACACTCCGAACAATGCGGCAGTGACCGCAAGATCAACCACTGCGCTGTTCCAACTTGTTTTGATGGAGCGGGATGCTTCAAATATTTCGTATACGATCCATACGGAAATTGATGCACAAAATACTGCCCGGAAAAGAGATACTGCCAGAGGAAGCACCGGCGGAAGAAGTTTGCTCTTTGCCAACACTCCAAGCAGAATGGCACAATTCAAAGTTGTTGAAGCCACTGTCGCAAGGGCAATTCCTCCCTGCTGAAGATAACGCATCAAAATAATGTTCAGCACGATATTGACCACAATCGCACAGCACGAAGCGGCGAGCGGAGTCTTCATATCCTTGCGGGAGTAAAATGCCGGATTGATCACTTTGAGCAGACAGAACAGAGGAATTCCGGCACCGTAAAACAGCGCAACCATCCGTGCAGCGTAAAGATCACTTACGGTGTAGCGTCCGCCGAGACACAGCACACTCATAAGCGGGTTGTAAAAGAACATCACTCCGGCAGCCATGGGAACGCAAAAGAAAAATACCTGACGCATACTGAATCCCAGTTCTTCGACCATTTTGCCCATATCTCCCTGCGCCGCAGAACGCGACATGGACGCCATGAGCACGGAACCGAGCGATACGGCGAATATTCCGATGGGAAGATCTATGAGGCGGTCGATGAAAGTCAACGCCGGAACCGCCTGGGCCCCAAGCGATACGGCAAGCATACGGTCGACCAGAAAACTTACCTGAACGGCAATTCCACCGATCATTCCGGGAAGAGCGATAGTGAAAAGTTTTTTAACCGTCGGACTTTTGAAACCGGCAAATCCGGCAATACTGCGAAAAAGCGGCAGCGTACCATTCTTATACATCAAAAGCAGCATAAGAAGCAGTTGGATAAATCCGGAAAACAAAACCAGTAAAGTGAGTATTCCAATGACCTGCCGGAGATTCTGAACCTGCCAAAAATATGCTGTTCCCAATCCGGAAATCAGAAAAATATTCAAAAGCAGTGCTCCGAGCGCAGGGAGAAAAAACTCTTTGCAATAGTTGAGTACTGAACCGGTAACCCCGACCAGACACATAAAGAATCCGTAAGGCATAAGCAGCGGAAGATAAGTGAGAACAAAACGCATACGCTCCGACGCAAAAAAAGCTGTTCCCTCAAGTACGCCAGATCTGTTCAGCAGGAATATGGTTCCGGAAACCAGAATGACTATCACAGCAAGAATAACACCCAGTACAAAAAACACTGTTCCGAGTTCCTTGCGGATCCTCTCTTTTCCGCCCTGGGCGTCAAATTCTGCAACCAGCGGCATAAGGGCGTTTCCCAACGCCCCCTCACCGAGAATACGGCGCAGAAGATTTGGAATGGCAAAGGCGAGAAACCATCCGGAAGCAAGCTCTCCACCTCCGAGAACCATCGCCTCAAGTCTTACTCTCACCAAACCGAGAACACGGCTGCACAACGTGGCAAATGCAACGCCGGATGAAGCCTTGAGCAGTGAAGAAAATCTGCCTTTTTTTCCGGATGGGTCAGCACTCATCTTCGACTTCTCCGATGACCTTGAGCAATTCATCGAGCATTTCATCATCCGGCAACTGGTGTCCTGGAGATAACGCAACACGCGAATGAAGGGATCCGGAAAGCTGCAACGCTTCAGCAAAACGCTTCAACAATGCAGAGTTGAGCATATTTCCGTGTTCAGGCTCAAAGCATATCCTCCAGAACTCGCGGTAGAAACGCAAAATATCAAAATGGGCTTCAAGTGTCTCAAAGGCTCCCGGCTCGTGAGGATGAAACTCAAATGCACAAATCACCTGCGGACAGGCTATCCTTTTGCTGAATTTTATCACATCTGATATATCCGCACTGGCTGACGGAAACGGAATTCTTCCCGGTAAAGCGAGTGTCAGATTGTGCTCATAAAAAGTTCCCAGCGTACTTTTGATAAATGCGATAAGCTCTTTTGCGTACTCTTCATCCTCAATGGCATTGATTACATCAAATGCCGCCCCGGCGGCATCTGCCCCAAGCGAAGACGCAACTGCACAGCGTTGATGGAGCTTGCGGTCAAATTCAAGTTTTACCTGAAATATCTCACCCGGAACCAGATGGACAAGAGCCGGGTCAAGCAGATCGCGGACAACAAGCGGACATCCGGCACGGTGCAGAGAATCCAATTTGCGGCAGGCGGCATCCGAATCAAGTAGTGCGCCAGGAAACTCGATAAAATCAAAGCGTGCAGCTTTTTTTACCGTCAGACGTTCAAAGTGTTCATCACTTGCTATGCTCAATCCGTACTCGATCATCAGAAGAACCCGGCCTCTTTGAGTTTATCCATCGTAATGGTTCCGGACGAGCTGTTTTCAGATCTCTTTTCTTCCGGAATGACTCCGGCAAGAATCAGCTGGCGGCGGACATATTTGCCGATGATATCAGTTTCCAGATTGACCATGCTGCCGGGTTTGCGTTCTCCGAGAACGGTATCGGCAAGCGTCTGCGGAATCAATCTTACAGCAAAGTCTTCAGATGTCACCCGGACTACGGTGAGAGAAACTCCGTCGATGGCAACACTGCCCTTTTCGACGACTTCACCGGCTATTTCCGGAGTGAGTTTTATTACAAGCTCAAGGTCACCATCGCTCTGACGTGAAAGCGACACAACGCTTGAGGCGGTATCAACATGTCCCTGGACAATGTGTCCGCCGAGACGGCCGCCGGAAGCCATGGCTCGCTCCATATTAACTCTGGAACCGATTCCGGCACTGCCGAGATTGGTGCGCCGGAGCGACTCCGCCATCGTATGAAAAACCAGTTCTCCGGCGGGAGTTGTTCTCTCAAGAGTCAGGCAGCAGCCGTTTACCGCGATACTCTCACCGATGACAGGATCAGCAAGAGGACGCGACGGCTTTACGATCAAAGCTCCGGAGCGGCGTTCTGTGACAACGCCGATCATTTCCACAAGTCCGGTAAACATTACCAACTCCTTTTAAGATATCCTGATATGGCGACGTCTGCGCCGATTTTTTTAACTTCAACCCGCTGAAGATCAAGAGCAGAAGCCATCTTTTCCGGATTTTCTCCGCCGAGAGCCGGACGGCTGTTCCTGCCGCCAAGTATTCTCGGAGCGATATGAAACTCAACATAATCCACAGCATTGGCGGCTATTGCTGAAGCGGCAAGTTCACTTCCGCCCTCGATAAGCAGAGCCATAACACCGCTTGCGCCAAGCTCAAGAAGCAGAGAATCCCAGTCGGAAGCACCGGAAAGTTTTACAGCACGGACTCTCCGTCCCGGAAAATACTCTTCAAGATCATGCTGCATAAGAGTTCCGGTCGCCACAATTACTTCCGGCTGCTTCTCCCAGTTTTCCGGCTCCCGCACATTAAGGCGCGGATGATCAAGCCGGACGGTATTGGCTCCGACCATAATGGCATCTGAAAGCCTGCGAAGCTCCTGAACTCTGGAACGTGCCGACTCTCCGGTGATCCAGAAAGAGTCGCCGTTTTCAGCGGCACTTTTTCCGTCGAGTGTGGATGCCATTTTAAGCATGACAAACGGCTTGCCGGTGGTGATCCAGGTAAAGAACGGAGCATTAAGCTCGATGCACTTATCTTCTTCAATGCCGAACTCGACTTCGATACCGGCATCTCTCAAAACATTTACCCCCCTGCCCGCATGTTTCGGATTGGGATCAAGGCAGCCTATAACCACCTTTTTCAATCCGGCATTGATGATGGCATCGGTGCATGCAGGAGTTCTGCCATGGGTACAACAGGGTTCGAGAGTAACGAAAATCGTTGCTCCACGGACATCGACTCCTTTGTCCGCAGCGTTGCGCAGAGCATCCACTTCGGCGTGCGCCTCACCTGCCTTATGATGGTATCCGGTTGCCAGTATCTCATTTCCGCGCACAATGACGGCTCCCACCATCGGATTGGGATTGGTACATCCCCACGCTTTGCGGGCGCATCCGAGGGCAAGGAGCATACAGTTGCTTGCGGAAAGCTCCGGCATCAGGCACTCTCCCTGCTGCCGAAAAGAGCATCGGCATAAAACTCAGGACTGAACTCCTGAAGATCCTCCGGCTGTTCGCCGAGTCCGACGTAGAAGGTGGGCAGTTCAAACTCGCGGTGAAGAGCGACAGCCATTCCTCCGCGTCCGGTACCGTCGAGCTTGGTCAGAACGAGTCCGGTGACATCGACAGTTTTGGAAAACTCTTTCGCCTGACTCAAAACATTCGCACCCAAACTGGCATCCACTGTAAGCCAAACCTCATTGGGAGCTGTCGGACAAACTTTCTGGATTGAACGTTTGATTTTGGCAAGTTCAGCCATAAGATCACGCTGATTCTGCTGACGTCCGGCGGTATCTATCAGAAGATAATCTGCATTCTTTGCTATTGCGGACTGCATGGCATCAAATGCGACACTTGCCGGATCAGCTCCGTGTTTTGCGGAAACAACATGCGCACCAGTTCTGTTTCCCCAGAGCTGGAGCTGTTCAACAGCCGCCGCTCTGAAGGTGTCGCAGGCACCCAGCACCACTTTTTTGCCGTCAGCAATAAGATTGTGGGCGAGTTTTCCGATACTGGTAGTCTTGCCGCTGCCGTTGACACCGACCATGAGGATCACCGTCGGAACTCCTTCCGGAGCGACGTTGATGCTGCGCTCGTGACGGTGGAGAAGCTCAGTCACTTGCTTGCGCAGTTCCAGAACAAGATCAGCGTCAGTAGCGATAACTCCACGGTCATACAGATCCCGGAGTTCGGAAACGATTTCGACACTTGCCGTCACACCGAAATCCGATGATATCAGCAGAGCCTCGAGGTCATCAAAACTTTCTGCGCCGTGAGCTTTGATTCCGGTGAAAACGCCGGTAAAAACGCGCGAAAGTTTGGTGGCACTCTTTTCGAGTCCGCGCTTGAATATTGAGAATATGGAAGCCATATCACTCCCCGATCAGAGTATTTTTGATCGCATTGAGTACGCCGTTGATAAAGTTTCCGCCTTTTTCGCCGGAGAAATCACGGGCGATCTCAACCGCCTCGTCGATGCTGACGATTTCAGGAACATCATCGAAATAG
Organism: Victivallaceae bacterium; assembly: GCA_045630865.1. GTDB lineage: Bacteria > Verrucomicrobiota > Lentisphaeria > Victivallales > Victivallaceae > UBA1784. Next base: position 8,569 of record JAZQTR010000231.1, on the reverse strand, counting down.
CACATTTCGGCGATGGCAACACGCATAATGTTGCGCTCGACACCTGAAACACGGTTCCAATCCCAGTTCTCGCAATGTCTGGAAATAAGCTCATCGATTTCATCGCTGTGCAGCGTAACTTCATTGTAAAGTGCAGTTGCATACTCTTTGCCCTTGCGGGAAAGGCGGTTGTCTTTGAGCTTGTACTCACTGCTGACAGATTCAAAGAAACTGTCAAATCTGGTTGCTCCGGGCAGAACATCCTGCATCTCGCAGCTGTAAAGGAACTGCATGGCAAGCTCTCTGCCCAAACGTTTGGTATGCGGCTTCACCAACTCTTCACTGTTATTATCAAAATCCATTTCAACCGATCACTTTGGTAAGATTTGCCATTTCGATTGCAGCAAGAGCCGCATCGACACCCTTGTTTCCAGCTTTGGTTCCGCTGCGCTCAATAGCCTGATCGAGATTTTCTGCGGTGATCATTCCATAGGTAACGGGAACACCGAACTCAAGTCCGAGCTGAGCGACGCACTTGGCGACTTCGGAGTTGATGTATCCGGCGTGGCTGGTAGCTCCCTGAATCACGACGCCGAGGGCAATGACGGCATCATATTTCTTGGTCTCGAGCATCTTTTTGATGGCAAACGGGATCTCATAGGATCCGGGAACATAAGCAACACTGATATCAGAAGCATTTCCGCCGTGACGGGTGATGGCATCAACAGCACCAGAAAGCAGACGGCTGACGAAGAAATCGTTGAAGCGTCCGCAGACAATACCGAACTTGAGTCCCTGTGCGGAGAGAACTCCCTCGTAAACATTACCAACAGTTTTATCAATCATAATAAAAATCCTCCCTGTTGAGTTATCTCAATTCAACTTTAAGATCATTCTCGAGAGCCTTGCGGAGCTTATCCATAGCTCCGTTGACCTCGTTATCTGTAAGCGTACGCTCGTTGTGGCGGAAGACCAGCTCGTAAGCCATACTCTTCTTACCCTCTGCGGCAAGCTCTTTGCCGGAATAGATGTCAAACAGACGAACCGACTCAAGGTTGGCAACATTGCGCTTGCGGATAAATTCGATGATTTTGCCGTTTTCCATATTTTCCGGAACCAGCATGGCAACATCACGGGAAGTAGCGGGAAACTGGGCAAGTGCCTTGAAGCTGCGGTTTGTCTTCATCGCTGCATCATAAAGGCACTGCGCCTCAAAGAGGGCAACGAAAACCTTGGAGGTATGACGCCATCCTGAAGTATGCTTCTTATCGACCTCACCGAAGACACCGGCACGGCGTCCGTAGATATCGACAGCAACGGCATTACCGCGCTTGAAACGGCTGTCGTCCTCAAGCTTTACAAAGCGGAACTTGCTGATTCCAATCTCTTCAAAGAGAGCCTCAACAGCACCCTTCATATCGTAGAAATCGTACTCTCTGGCGAAATCTTCGCTGAAACGGTCTGCGTAGGGTTTGCCAGTGAGAAGAAGCATAAGCTCATCGCGCTCCTCGGGATATTTTTCCGGAGTGGCGCAGAAAACTTTATCCAGCTCGAACAGACGGAGATTGCGGTTGCCGCGGGTGATGTTACGCTCTGCGACAGCGAGCATTCCGCCGAAAAGACTCGGACGCATAACTGATGAATCCGGATTGAGCGGATTGTCAAGTTTGACCAGATCTTTTTCCTCAAAACGGCAGTCAGAGAGAGCCTGAGGAACGCCGGTGATACTGTAAGTGACGCACTCGTAGAAACCGAGAGAGACAGCCTGCTCGCGCAGAGTCTGAAGTTTGGTATAGGCATCTTCGCTTGCCGGATGGCAGATTTTTCCGCTGACGGCGATCTGCGGAACTTTGTCAAGTCCGTCGATACGGGCGACTTCTTCGGCGAGGTCAGCTTCGCGGACAAGGTCAAGACGGAAAAGCGGAGCCTTGACCATGCAGCTTTCTGCAGTAATGTCACTGACTCCGAGGTGGAGTTTGGTCAGGATCTCAACAATGCGCTCATCGGTGACGCCGGAACCGATAAGGTTGCGGATCTTTTCAAAGCGGCAGAGAATGACGTTCTCCTGCGGACGTCCGGTATTGATATCCATCTTGGCAGTGGCGAGTTTTCCGCCGGCGATCTCAAGAATCAGCTGTGCAGCACGGTCGCTTGCGGTATCCGCCATATCATAATCAACGCCGCGCTCAAAGCGGTAGCTGGCATCGGTGGAAACACCGAGACGGCGACTGGTGGAACGGACGTTTGAGGGATTGAAAACGGCACTTTCCAGAAGGATGTTGACAGTTTCTTCAGTGACTCCGGAGAACTCACCGCCCATGATTCCGGCAAGAGCCATCGGCTTTTCAGCGTCAGCAATCACCAGATGTTCATTTTTGAGCTCGATCTCACTGCCGTCGAGAATAGTGATTTTCTCTCCGGCATTGGCACGGCGGACGACCACACGCTTGCCGGAAAGACGGTCAAGATCAAAGGCATGCAGCGGGTGTCCGAGCTCCATCATCACAAAGTTGGTGATGTCGACAACATTGTTGATGGAACGCAATCCGATACTCTCAAGACGCTCGACCAGCCAGGCAGGAGAAGGACCGATTTTGACACCCTCGATCACCCGTCCGATGTAACGGGGACAGAGGTCGGAAGCCTCAACTGTGACCAGTTCAGGAGCCTGAACATCGCACTCGGGAACGGAGATTTCGGGAAAGACCGGCTCAACATCGAGCAGGCAGGAAACATCGCGTGCCACACCCCACATCGACAGGCAGTCAGGACGGTTTGGGGTGACTTCAAGCTCAATAAATGTATCTCCGGGATAAAGAGATCTGATCGGAGTTCCCAGCACAGTATCTTCCGGCAGGATCATAAGTCCGTCATTGTCTTCGGAAATACCAAGCTCCTGTGCGCTGCACATCATACCGTTGGACTCGACACCGCGCAGTTTGGATTTTTTGATTTTGAATTCGCCTTCAGGTGAACTGAAAACAGTTCCGATAGTTGCCAGCGGAACGATTTTACCGGCATCGCAGTTGGGCGCACCGCAGACGATCTGCATGGTGGCAGTACCGTCGGTCACCTGACAGACAGAAAGGTGATCAGAGTTGGGATGAACCTGACGATCAAGGATTTTTGCCGCGACAACACCCTCGGGAACCGTAGAGTTGTTTTCGACACCTTCGACCTCAATACCGGCCATCGTAAGTTTATGACAGAGAGTCGCATCATCACAATTCAACGCGACATAATCAGAGAGCCATTTGCGTGAAATATCCATAGCCAAACACCTCAGAATTGTTCAAGGAAACGGACGTCGTTCTCATAGAGAAGACGCAGGTCGGGAATGTGGAAACGAAGCATTGCCAGACGCTCGATACCGAGTCCGAAAGCATAACCGCTCCAGATTTCCGGATCATAGCCCACATTGCGGAACACCTGCGGATCGACCATACCGGCACCGGCGATCTCGATCCATCCGGAGTTTTTACAGACATTACAACCCTTTCCGCCGCAGACCACGCAGCTGAAGTCATACTCAACGCTCGGCTCGGTGAAGGGGAAGAAGTGGGGACGCAGACGGATACGGACATCCTGTCCGAACATCTCACGGGCAAAATCCTGAAGCACACTCTTGAGGTCAGCCATCGACACGTTGCGGTCGACATAGAGACCCTCAATCTGATGGAAGTTCATTCCGTGAGTGGCATCCGGAGTATCGCGGCGGAAAACACGTCCCGGAGCGACGATACGCACCGGAGGCTCGTGAGTTTCCATGACCCGGATCTGCACGGGAGAAGTCTGGGAACGCAGAATTCTGCCGTCAGGGAAATAGAATGTATCCTGGGGATCGCGGGAGGGGTGATCCATCGGGGTATTGAGGGCATCAAAGTTGTGGTAGATGCTCTCGATTTCAGGACCGTCAACGGCAATAAATCCCATACGGCGGAAAATCGCCACGCACTCTTCAGCAAGGCGGCTGATGGGGTGTTTGCGTCCGACCGGCATACGGCGTCCGGGAAGAGTGAGGTCAATCTCATCTCCATCGGAAGCAGAATCGGCAAAACGTGCCAGAGCCTCATCCATAAAGCCCTGAATGGAGTTGCGTCCGGTGTTGAATGCAGCTCCGGTCTCTCTGCGCTCTTCCGCAGGAATAGTTCCCATCTGGCGTGACAGCTCCGGAAAAAGACCGTTGCGTCCGAGATAATCAATGCGAACCGCCTCGATCTCGGCTTGCGACTTGGCAGCGGCGCAACGCTCCTGCGCTTCGCCGACCGCCCGATTGATAGCTTCAATAATATTATTCATATTGCTCCTGTAAGACCGCTTCGCATTATATCGTGTTTCCGATGTTGAAGGGTTTATACAAAACGCACCTTTTGCTGTGTACTGTATAAACTCTTCCATTCTGCCATATGGCACTGCGGAACATCACTCTTTTTGTCTTGTGAATCAGCCTTTTTTATTGCGGAAAAACTTCCGCTTCCATCTCACAGCGACTCCGTTGTTTTCTCCGGAACCGCAAAAAATCCCCCGATTAAAACACAAACAGCTTGAAATTGGTGAAGAAACACCAAAATCAAGCTGCAAGTGATCTTATGGATGACGATCTCAGGCCTTGGTGACCCGCTCGACCAGCGCCTTGAACTCGGCGGGTTCGTTGACCGCCAGATCAGCGAGAACCTTGCGGTTCAGCTCGATATTGGCTTTCTTCAAACCATCCATAAAGCGGCTGTAGTTGACGTCCAGAGCGCGGCAGGCGGCGTTGATACGCACGATCCAGAGAGCGCGATACTGACGTTTTTTCTGCTTGCGTCCGACGTAGGCGTGACTGAGAGCCTTGTCGACTGCATCATAGACGTTGCGGATGTTGCGGCTGCTGTTGCCGTAAAAACCCTTCGCCATCTCCAGCGTGCGCTTGCGACGCTTGCGGGAGGGCACTGCATAAGTAGTTCTAGCCATTTGTAATTCCCTCCTGTTCTATCAGAGACCGTAAGGCAGTGCTGCCTTGATGCGGCTGTTCTCGGATGCGGACACCGCTGCGTCCTGACGCAGACGACGCTTGCGCTTCGCGTTCTTACAGGTCTTCAGATGCCGCGCACCAGCTCTGTGGTGGCGGAACTTGCCGGTACCCGTCTGCTTCAGACGTTTTGCGGCACACTTTCTCGTTTTGAGCTTCGGCATTGTTTATTCCTTTCGTCTTTTATAGACTTTGTTAAACCGGGCCGGTCAATGCTTCTACCGGCCGCGGCCTTAATAAAACACCAAAATTATTTCGGTGCAAAATTAACAGAGATGTTTCTGCCCATGAGTTTGGGAGTTCCATCAGCTTCGGCGTAAGGAGTCAGAGCTTCAGTGACCTGTTTCATCAGATCGAAAGCCATATCCTGATGAGCCATTTCACGACCGCGCAGAGCGAGGGTGATCTTGACTCTGTACTTCTTTTCAAGGAAGTCCAACGCCTTCTTCAGCTTGGTATCATAGTCATGCTGATCGATGTTGATATGAAACTTCACCTCTTTGATCTTCTGGGCGATGGCGTTTTTACGCTGCGCCTTGATGTTCTTCTTCTGCTCATAGCGGAGTTTGCCGAAATTCATGATCCTCACCACAGGAGGAGTAGAACGATCCGACACCAGAACCAGATCCAAGCCCGCCTCAAACGCCAGCTCTTTGGCCTTGCTGTAAGCAACGACACCCAGCTGTTCGCCTTCGGCACCGATCAGACGCACCTCTGTAAGAGTCACAGTCCGGTCGTTAGGTTTCAACAACTTAGCAATAACGATACCCTGCCTTTCAACTTGCTTTTACTGACGCCGGAACCCATTTTCCGGACATCAAAAACAGACAATCATGTGCGGCAGAAAACCACCGCACAAAATGTATTATCTATAAGATAACACTAAATCGTCTTATTTTCAACCTCTTTTTTCATCTTTTCTGCAACTTCTTCGACACTCATTGCGCCGAGTTCGCCTTCGCGGCGGTTGCGGACGGCGACCATACCGGACTCCGCCTCACGTTCACCGATAACCATAAGGTAGGGAACACGCTCGTTGCGGGCGGCTCTGATCTTGGCTCCGAGTCCGGCAGCCTGCTCGTCGACAGTGACACGGAATCCCTGCGCTTTAAGGGTCTTTGCGACCTCTTTCGCCATCGGGATCTGCGCATCGCTCACCGGCAGGATACGAGCCTGCTCCGGAGCCAGCCACAGCGGAAACGCTCCGGCATAATGCTCAACCAGAATACCGAAGAAACGTTCAAGACTGCCGAGCAGCGCGCGGTGAACCATGTAAGGACGATGCTTTTTGCCATCCTCACCGATATAAGTCATATCGAAACGCTCGGGCAAATTGAAGTCGAACTGGATAGTGGTGGTCTGCCACTCACGTCCGATAGCGTCTTTAATCTTGAGGTCGATTTTGGGACCATAGAATGCACCGCCGCCCTCGTCGACTTCACACTCAAGGCCGCATTTATCGACAGCTTTACGCAGACTGCGGATGGCTGTTTCCCAACGATCCGGCTCTCCAACCGCTTTTTCAGGACGGGTGGAAAGGTAGGGTTTGATCACAGTTTCAGTTCCGAAGAAAGTGCGGTTCATCTCGAGGCTGAAGCGCAGAACTTCTGCAATCTCGTCCTCGATGGATTCCGGAGTACAGATGATATGAGAGTCATCCTGGGTGAATCCGCGGACACGCATAAGTCCGTGCAGAGCACCGGATTTCTCATAACGATATACCGTTCCCAGCTCCGCCCAGCGCAGCGGAAGCTCACGATAACTGCGCAGACGTGAACGGTAGACCTCGATATGGAACGGACAGTTCATCGGCTTGACATAGTAGTCACGCTCGTCGATTTCCATCGGGCTGTACATGCCCTCTTTATAGAAACCGAGGTGACCGCTGGTCTCCCAGAGCAGACTCTGTCCGATATGCGGAGTGTAGAGAAGCTCGTAACCGTTTTTGTAGTGCTCATCTTTCCAGAAGCTCTCAACCAGATGACGGATGAGCGCACCTTTGGGACGCCACAGAACAAGACCGGGACCGACGTTATCGGAAAACCCGAAAAGATCCAACTCGACACCGAGCTTGCGGTGATCGCGTTTTGCAGCCTCTTCCTGCTGACGGATATAAGCCTGAAGCTCATCTTCGGTCGGGAACGCAATACCGTAAATACGCTGAAGCATTGGATTGCTCTCATCGCCGCGGAAATAGCTTCCGGCAATAGCAGTGAGTTTCACCGCACCGATTTCACCGGAGTTATCAACGTGAGGTCCACGGCAGAGATCAAGAAAATCTCCGGTGCGATAGAAGCTGATCGCCTCTCCTTCCGGAATATCAGCAAGACGCTCGAGCTTGAAAGGCTGTCCCTCAAGCAATTTCTGCGCTTCGGCACGATCGGTTTCAAAACGCTCAAAGGGGAGCTTTCTGCCGATGAGTTTCTTCATCGCCTTCTCGATCGCCTTGAGATCTTCAGTGACCAGACGGTGCTCCATATCAAAGTCATAGTAGAAACCGTTTTCGGTCGCAGGACCGATATCAAACTTGGCATCGGGATAAAGCTGCTTCACCGCAGCCGCCATAACGTGAGCCGCACTGTGACGGATCGTGGCAAGATCAAAATTACTCATATTAAAAATTCCTGTTAAAAAATTGTTTTTCTGATACTATATAATATAAAAAGCCGCCCGTATACATCAGGCACCGCTCAAAAGGAAAAGCGGCAAGTGCCACCCGCGTCGGTGACGCGGGGCAGAACTCCATACTTGTATATCGCAAACTTCATAATAACTCCAACTGTTCCGGCGGCGGATCGATCAATTCGCGCACCGGGCGAAAACTTCTGCGGTGTATCGGACATGGTCCATACTCTTTCAACGCCCGCAGATGCGCCGCCGTTCCATATCCCTTATGGACAGCAAAACCGTATTCCGGATAAAGCTTATCCGCCTCTATCATAATATCATCGCGGGTAACTTTGGCAAGAATACTCGCCGCCGCGATACTGGCAGAAAGGCTGTCGCCTTTAACCAGATTCCGTGCCTCGACCGGGAATCCCCGGACAGCAAGTCCGTCAACCAGGACACAATCCAGCTGTTTCAACTTACTCACGGCCTCTCTCATCGCCTGATGAGTCGCCTGAAGGATATTTATTCTGTCAATAGCTTGTGCATCAACGCAAACAACAGCAGAATCAACTCCATCCAGACTCAAAATCTCTTCTTTGAGCTCTCTGCGTGCGGCGTCACTCAACTGCTTGGAATCAAAAACATCCGGCAGTTTGACACCGCGCGGCAGAACCACTGCCGCAGCCGTAACGGGACCGGCAAGAGGACCGCGCCCCGCCTCATCGACTCCGGCAATAAAACAAAACCCCTCCGCCCAGAGCTTGCGTTCCGGCTGGAGGAGTTCGTCTGTACGGGAAGAAAACTCTTCCCGTTTCAATCCGGTAGACATCGGCAACCTTACTTGGTGCGAAGCTCCTTGACGCGGGCATCACGACCAATTTTGTCGCGGAGATAGTAAAGTTTCGCACGACGAACATCGCCGCGACGGATAACTTCAACTTTCGCGATACGAAGTCGGATCGTAGCCAT